>JABMDG010000196.1 GCA_015904045.1 Nitrospira sp. | reverse complement strand
ACGCGCTGCTGCTGGCCTCCGGACAGGTGTCCGAGCGCGGTGTCCTTATGTCCGTCCATGGATACATGGGCCAGCGCGCCTATCGCGATGTCTCGATCCTTGGCAGTTGGACGTCTGAACAGGCCTAACGCGCCGTAACGGCCCATCATGACAGTTTCGAGTACCGTCACCGGGAAATTGCGATCGACGACGCCTTTCTGCGGCAGATAGCCGATCTTGGCGCGATGGTGGCATCGTAACTCTTCACAGGCGCAGTCAAATATATGCAGATGGCCCTCAATGGGTGCCATCAGTCCCAAGACTGCGCGACAGAGGGTGGTTTTCCCCGATCCATTGGGACCGATGACCCCAACGAACTCACCGGCATGAATGGTGAGCGAAATATCCTGGAGCGCAATGACGCCAGGAAACCCAAACGAGGCGCGCTCAAACCGAATGATCGGTTCTTGTCTGGCTATGGACACGGTGTCGGCAATCCTTCTGGCTCGAAGGTGACGGGCAGTACAGGACTGTTAGGCACGTCCCAAGGCATCGGCCAATTGGAGCACATTATAGCGGAGCATGTCGAGGTAGGTCTCTGTTCCCGGCAGGCCTCCTGGCAAAGTAGTCAGGATGACGACCCGGGCGTGGGTTTCCTTTGCGAGGAGCGAAGGAAGCCTTTGGCTGAGCTGGATTTCCGAGACAATCACATTCACACGGTCCTTTTTGATCGTGGTGATCAACGACTGAAGATGAAGGGCTGACGGTTCGGCACCCGACTGGATCTGAATGGTTCCGGCGATCTCAAAGCCGAAGTGTCTCGCGAAATAGGGCCAGGCCGGATGGTGGGCAATGAAGCGACGATCCGGGAGTGATTGGACTCTCCGGGACAGGTCGGTCCGCAGCTGATCCAATTGTTGAAGATAGGCTGTTTGATTGTTGCGGTACTCGTCGGTGTGGGCGGGATCAATCCGAATCAAGGCCTCGGTAATATGGCGCAACATGATGGTCACGTTATCAGGGTCCAGCCAGACATGAGGGTTCCCGGCCCCTTCGGTATCGGTGTCCCCTTCGTGCGGCCCATGCCGATGGCCGGTGTCATCATCGATCACACCGATCCCTTGGGATGTCGTGACTACTCTCAACGACGGGCTTCCAGCCGTCTTCACCAGTGAGGCGACCCACACCTCCAGTCCGATGCCGACCTCAAACAATAGTTGAGCCTTTCGTACCGCCACGAGGTCGGAGGGCTTCGGCGAATAGGTGTGCTCGTTTTCATAGCCGCTCAACAATGACTGCACGCGTACATGAGAACGCCCGACTTGCTCCGCGAGATCTTTCAAGACCGGAATGGTCACCACCACGTTGATCGGATCTCGGGCCTCCGCCCGCGCGGGGTATAACGACAGGCCGGCGAGGATCGCCAGACACAGCGTGACAGTGACGTATGTTGCACGGAAGCCCTGAAGCATGGGCGCGGACCGTATCACTGCGAATCCAGGGAAGTCAACGTGAGCGCCGCAGCGACGGTCTCGTCATCGGTTGTTGATCCGCTTGACCGGAAGCCCGACTTCGATTAGCGTAGCACACCCGAACACTCAGCCGCGTGGGTGGGAGCTGAAAGGATGGCGTTACGATGAAAGTTATCGGGTTAATGTCTGGAACGTCCGGCGACGGCGTCGATGCGGCGCTGGTCGAGATTGGACGTCGCAAATCCCACGTGCATGTCGAGATGGTCGCCTTTCATCCGCTGCCGTATCCGCGTTCGCTCCAGCAGCGCATCCTTTCGGCATCGGTGTCGGGAACGGTCGCCGAACTGTGCCACCTCAACGCCCTCCTGGGCGAGTGGTTTGCCAATGCCGCACTGGGCGTGATTCGCGCTGCAAAATTGCATCCGAAGGATATCGATTTGATCGGTTCGCACGGCCAAACCGTGCATCATTTGCCGCATGGCATCAAGGATTCCGGCGTCGGCGCCATTCGTTCGACGCTTCAAATCGCCGAGCCGGCCGTCATCGCAGAGCGGACTGGAATCACGACTATCGCTAACTTTCGCCCGCGTGACATCGCTGCAGGCGGGCAGGGGGCGCCGCTGACGCCCGGAGTCCATGCCCTTCTTTTCCGCCACCCGCGTCATGCACGGCTCATTGTGAATCTTGGTGGTATTAGCAACGTTACCTATCTGCCGAGAGGATCGGGAGTGGAAGGGCTGATCGCGTTTGACACGGGGCCAGCCAACATGGTGTTGGATGGATTGATGGCTCGGAGCACGAATGGGCGGATGGTGATGGATCGTGAGGGGCGGTCAGCGGGGCGCGGGAAGGTGGACGGGCGGTTGTTAGCCAAACTGCTCGCCCATCCATATTTGTCGCAAGCTCCGCCGAAATCAACGGGACGGGAAGCCTTCGGGGCCAAGATGCTCGACGAGCTGACGGTTATGCAGCAGGCCCAGCAGTTGACGATCGAGGATCTTCTGGCGACGTGCAGCCGATGGACGGCTGAAGCCGTGGGCACGGCCAGACGGTGGATCCATGGTGGAATCGATGAAGTGATCGTCGGCGGCGGCGGTGTCCGGAATCGCGCCGTCATGCGGCATCTCGCAGAGGTCTTTACGCCGGTGCCGGTGCGCACGTTCGAATCACATGGGTGGGACAGCAAGGCGCTTGAGGCTGTGGCCTTTGCCGTGTTGGCGTATCAAACCGCGATGGAGCAGAGCGGAAGCGTTCCCGCCGTCACCGGCGCGTCTCACCCGTCGGTGTTGGGCTGTATCGTTCCGAGCGGTCCGGGGTGGGTTGCCAAGCTCCGATCGCTTCATGGACGGAAGTAGAGCGTCTGATGGAAGCCGTGCTGATCGTTGCGGCTGTGGTGCTGACAGCCCTGTGGTGGTTTTTTCCGGGGTTTCAGAGGAGATCCGGGCCATCGGCAGCCTTTTATCTTCCCCCCGATACCGTCGTCACATCGGCCCCTGTCTTCACAGAGACCGAACTCTCCCTCTACAATCTTTTGCAGATGGCGGTTCAAGACCGCTATCTGATTCTGGCGCAGGTTCCCCTCTGGTCATGTGTGTCCGTTGAAACTCCGGGGAACGCTCGGTCAAGACTGCTGACCCACCTGGCGCTGAAACGAGTCGACTTTGCGCTGGTCCATCCGGGAACGCGGCATGTGGAGCAAGTGGTACAGATTGACGACGCGTCGTCTGATCCCTCTCAGGTGGAGCGTCAGCGTGTCATTGAATCCATAGTAGATGCGGCAGGGATTAAGCTGGTGCAGGTGCGGTCGAAGAAGTCCTATACGGTTCCTGAACTCACGGCGCTCCTCGGTTTGGAATCGAACGAGTGAACCTCCTTCCGGGGAGCCGATCGCAGCCGTCGTCGCGGCCTAGTCCGATTGGCCGTAGCCCTGATCATCTCTTTCGGTCGCTAGTTCAATGGCCCTGCGGGCTAGATCCGCTTCAGAGCTCGCCGGGTATTGGTCGACGACTCGCTCAAACATGATGCGCGCATTATCCTGATCTCCCAATTTGGCGTAGGTTTGGCCAAGCTTCAGCGTGGACGCGGCCTGCTTCGGACTCAGAGGATAATTCATGACGACGTTATAGAACGAGTTGAGCGCATCCTTGTAGCGCCCCATACGGTATTGGCATTCTCCGATCCAGTACTGGGCATTGGCTGCCAGGGCGGATTGGCTGTGGAGTTCCATGAACAGGCGGAATCCCGCCAGTGCGGCTTCGTATTCGCGGTGCTTAAATTCTGTCATGACCCGATCATACAGTTTCCGAGACGTGTCGTGCATTTGGGTGGGAGCAGCGAAGGACATGCTTGTGGACAAGAGGGTCGAGAGAACAAGCACGATGCCGATTCCGTAGCGTCTCATAGACGTGCCTCCGTAGCGATTAGGCGAAGAGTCCAGAGTCTATTCACGCAATCGCTGTGCCACAGGGGATGCGTTTCGACTCTAACAAGTCTATATAAAACAGTATGTTAGATGGAGGGCGAGCCTGTGCAGGTGAGGGATTTTACACACGCGTCAATGAGATGCAGACAGATTTGTACGACAAGAACAGGGCTGGAAGGGGAGAGCCCGTTCTTGTCCCATTACGTTCGTTTCTACTTTAAGGCCGGCATGGGTTACTGACAAGCTAAGGACTTGGGTTTGTACGATTGAAAGCAGTCGCGTCGTATTGGAGAGCATCCATCACGCAGTCGGGAGGAGAACGCTGTGGGAGAGGAATTGGGATTTGGGCCGGAGAACCCCCGCGGGGGTCGCACCTTGATCGTCGATGCAGAGGATCCTCGGTGTTATCCGATCCCCAGCGCAGCGCTCAAGGATGCGGGCGAGCAGGACCAGGTCTACGTTCGCCCTGGGACGTATGAGGACAAAGTATTCGTGAGTGAGCGGCCAGTTTGGTTGGTCGGCGCAGGACGCGATGTCGTGCATATCTTTAGCCGGCGCGGAGGGCCGCTCTATTTGCAGCGGGTTTCGGCCGGTCGCATCTCCGGCATCACATTCCGCTATGTCGGCAGCGATCAGCACTCCGCAATCAATGTCCTCGATTCGACGTGTGTGATCACCCAGTGTCGAGCGATGGAGGGGATTCTATCCGGCGTTGTGTTATACGGGCCAGAATGTCGGGTTGCCTTTGTGGAGAATGAGGTGTGCCGCAATCGAGAATCGGGTATCTTCATCTTCGCCGGTGCCCAGCCGCGCGTGGCCCAGAATCGCTGTAGTGAGAACCATCACTTCGGGATTGCCGTTCGCGATCCCGGCAGCCGTCCTGATATCGTCCGCAACCTCTGTGAAGCCAACATGCTGAGCGGGATGCTCTTGTTCCACCACGGTGGCGGGCTGGTTGTGGACAATGTCTGCAGGCATAATCAGCATTGGGGGGTGCTGATGACACCGGACTCACATCCAAACCCAATACCCGCTGAGCTGGCAGACGTGAATGACCTTACACAGAATCCGCGAGGTGCCCTTACGATCACTGAACAGCCACTTGCCGATATCGGCCGATAATGCGCGTATGCGGCGATGTCATCCTGTGTGGCGTGATCTGTTCGGGAAGACGAAATCAAGCGTCAGGGAACGGTCTGCGTTTTTGGAATGGCCACGTTAGGATGGTTTGGAGAAAAGCGTCGTGGACGAGGCATGATCAGGAAGATGGAATTGGAAGGCATTCCCGCCCTGCTGCTTGGCACGATACATGGCGGCATCTGCGTGCCGGAGGAGATCGTCAATCTCGTGATCATCAAGAGGATAGACCGTGATCCCAATGCTGACGCCGATTGAAACGCGTTGGTTCTCAAGAGGGAACGGCTCGGTCAAAGACTTGGTGATTCTCCGCGCGACCGTGGTGATATCATCTTCATGCGAGAGCGCCTCCAGAATGATCGTAAATTCGTCTCCACCCATGCGTGCCACCGTGTCAACCTCGCGGACGCATTCCCGCAGTCGGTCTGCAACGGCTTTTAGGAGCTGATCGCCGGCGTCGTGCCCCATGGTATCGTTCACGGCCTTGAATCGATCGAGATCGAGCAGCATGAGTCCCATGGGTTGCTGAAGCCGCTTGCTTCTCGCCATGGCATGGATGAGCCGGTCGCGGAACAAGGTGCGATTAACGAGACCGGTCAATTGATCGTATTGGGCAAGATGCGTCAGCCGTTCCTCGGCCCGTTTGCGTTCGATGGCATAGCGGATCGCGCGGGCCAGCAATTCCGGCTGGCCTTGCCCCTTGACCAGATAATCCTGTGCGCCGTTTTGAACGGCCTCCACCGCAAGCGATTGATCGCTGAACCCGCTCAGCACGATAATGGGGATGGTGGGACTGGCTGCTTGTATTTGCTTCAGAGTCATCAGTCCGTACCCATCAGGGAGTGACAAGT
>JABMDG010000195.1 GCA_015904045.1 Nitrospira sp. | reverse complement strand
ACCCGGCCCATAATCGGGTCAACGTGGCCATGTATCTCGATGACATTCATAAAGAGGCGGCCTAATGCCCGCTCGCACTCCCCGGAAACGGCGTGCCCCGGATCGCCCACTCGCCCAGAACACCGTTCAGACCTTTGCCGGCCTCCTGGACGGGCTGTCTTTTGGCGTGATGGTGTTGACGGACGGCCATCTCATTGTCGGCATCAATGCAGAAGGCGCGCGCCTGCTCCGGCACCGCCCATCGACTCTGGTCGGGCAATCCTTCCCCGGCATCTGGTCTGCTCTGACACAATCAGACGCCGCCGACGTGGTGCGTCGCCTGGACCACGTGTCGACCTCACGAGAACCGATGCCTCATGTCACGACCCGCCTCCGCCACGGAACAGCCGGCTCCGTCCCCGTCGAATGGACATGCCAGGCTGTGAATCAAGACGGAGGGCGTAGCCTCTTGATCAGCCTGCGCGATCTTTCCCGAGAGGAAGGCCTCCGAGACGAACGTGACCGCCTGGCCGCCATCGCGGAGGAAACTCCATCCCCCGTCATCGAATTGGATCAGTATGGCCAGATGCTCTACGCCAATCCGGCCATGACCGCCTGGCTGACCAAACTGGGCTACAGAGCCGATGGGCTCCCACGCATCCTGCCTCAAGACCTCCCGCAGCTGGTTACAGAGTGCCTCCGGTCCGGCAATACGAGTCACGGCCAAGACGTCTTTCTGCCGGAGGCCAGTTTCACATGGACCTTCTGCCCGGTACTGACGCACCGACTCGTGCGCGGCTATGCGCTCGACATGACCACGATCCATGAGGCGCAGCAGGAGCTCCGGCGCACCGCCGCGCAGTTGCAAAATAGCAATCGGGCGCTCGACGAGGCGCTGACCACCGCGCAAGAGTCGGTGCGGACCAAGGCGGCATTTCTGGCCACGATGAGTCACGAGCTCCGTACACCGATGAACGGTGTCATCGGCATGACCAGTCTGCTGATGGAGACGGCGCTGTCAGCGGAACAACAGTCTTATACGGAGACGATCCGGCAGTGCGGCGAATCGCTGCTGCACCTGATCAACGACGTGCTTGAATGCAGCAAGATCGAAGCCGGCAAGCTGGAACTGGAGCGCATCGACTTCAACCTCCGCACGGCCGTCGAAGAGGTGCTGGCTCAGTTCGCCGAGCGGGCGGAGACCAAGGGGCTCGAACTGACCGGACTGGTCCACGCCACCGTGCCCACCGCCCTACAGGGCGATCCTGGACGGCTGCGGCAAGTGCTGACAAACTTGGTCGGCAACGCGCTCAAGTTCACGGAGAGGGGCGAGGTATCCCTCCAAGCCTTTCTGGAGCAAGAAACGCAGGAAGACGCCGTCATTCGCTTCGAAGTCACCGATAGCGGCATCGGCATCGCGCCGGAGGCGACATCCAAATTGTTTCAGCCATTCGTGCAAGCGGACAGCTCGACGACCAGAAAATACGGCGGCACGGGCCTTGGGCTCTCGATCTCCAAACAATTGGTCGAACTGATGGGCGGGCGCATCGGTGTCACAAGCGAACCCGGCCGTGGCAGCACGTTTTGGTGCACGGGCCGGTTCACCAAACAGGCCGGTACCCCTCTCGCGATTCTTCCCTCGAGCGATCTCGAGGGCCGCCGGATTCTGATCGTGGACGACAACGAATCCAACCGCATGATCCTGCATCATCTCGTAACCGGATGGGGCATGATCGACGACGTGGCGAAAGACGCGGAAGAGGCCTTGCAGCGGGTCAAAGAGGCCGCTACCCACGGAATCTCGTACGACCTGGCGATTCTGGATGTGATCATGCCCGGCAAGGATGGGCTGCAACTGGCCAGGGAATTCCGTCGCGACCCAGCCGGAGCGGGCATGCGGATCGTGGTGCTGACCTCATTGCTTCAACGCGGGCACGCCGAACAAGCCCGCCAGGCCGGGGCTATGGGCTACCTGCCGAAACCGGTGCGTCACGACCAGCTACGCGAGTGCCTCCGCACTGTCTTAGGAATCGCATGCGAGATTGAGCCTGAGCCCGGGTCTTTCGCGCCGGCCACGCCGCAGCTCGTGACCAGACATACCTTGGCCGACCATAAGCCGCGGCAGCGTATTCTGATCGTTGAAGACAACCTCATCAATCAGAAGCTCGCCGTCCGCATGGCGGA
>JABMDG010000194.1 GCA_015904045.1 Nitrospira sp. | reverse complement strand
CCCCAGCATCGCCAGCCAGCCGATCTTCACCGGCTTGGAATCGTACCACTGCGAGATATCGTATCCCCTGTCAGAAGCTGCCATGGTCCGTCCCTCCTTATGTTAGAAACAGATTACTCCTCCGCATTCTACGAATGGCTTGAGGCCCTCCATTTCCAGAATCTCTTTGTTTTTGAAAGTTCATGAAGAATCACCACAAGCAGGAGGAGGATCGTCAGCGGCCAGACCGCATGACGTGTTATCTTCCCGTAGTCGATCTGCTGCACCCGCAAGAGATAATGAGAAGGGCTGAATCCCTGCGCGGTGATGATCAATTTGTAGAACCCCTTGCTCAGGTTGGCTTCGCCTCGGACCACTCCGTCAGGATGGAGGGCCGGGGGCCAATACGCCACCGTCTCATCCTCGGTTGACTCGCTGCTCCCCCGGACCACACGTACCTCAACAGGCCGATCACGTAGCCCTGGATCCAGAAGATCGACGACCAGGAAGGTATCGCCTTCCTCTGGAATCTCCGTGCAGTATTGCCCATTCGTTTCGTATTGCGGCTGGTAGGCATTGAAATGCACCAGGTTGCCACCGACACGGCTTACGCAGGGGTCTTCCTCAAGTGCCACCTTTCCATGTGCACCGGCCATACCGGGGAAGAATGCTGCGAGAAGAATGAGTACCCTCGTCACGTGAAGAAATGTCGCCATGATCCTTACTCCCTAGAGTGAGCACTAGTGAGACACCGCTTTGAGTCCGCACAACGGCAGATGACCGTCGGGTCCGATTCCCGAATCCACTACCCGCCCGACCTTGCAGACCTTCGTATTCCTCGACCGCGCAATGCCGGACAATCCGTCGCTGGGTGCCTGCGAAAAAACTGCCATCGTTTACCTTCTTGTTGGAGTTGGATTGTGAACCGCCTCCCCATTTGAGCTGCTGACGACCGGGAGGGAGCTCCGTTCACCACCCCACAGCCTTATCCTGTTGCAAACCTTACCGCTATGATTCGCTGAGTGGTACTAGGGAGTTCCCTCATGTCGAGCAGGAAGATGACGGGGAGGCGCCTAGCCAGATAGCCGCAGAGAGCGACCGCGCAGACAATTACTCGGATGGAATGAACCCGTGGGTGAGTGCGTATTTCGTCAACTCGGCCGTGGTGTGCAGATCAAGCTGTTCCATCAGCTTTGACTTATGGTACTCAACCGTTTTGGGAGAGATCGCGAGTGCGGCGGCGATTTCTTTCACCGCAAGTCCTTCCGCCACCAATTGCAGGATCTCCCGCTGACGAGCCGTCAGCCGGTTGGTCTGGATGATCGGCTGATGCGTCCCATCCAGCGCAGAATGGACCAGATCTTTGGCGATGAGGGAGGTCACGTAGTAATCTCCCTTCATCACGGCTTCAATTGCTTGCACAAGCTCAGAACCGGCCGAACGTTTGAGCAGGTAGCCGGACGCGCCGGCCTTGAAGGCTTGGCTCACATAGGCTTGATCGGCATGCATGGTGATGAAAATCAGCTTTGCCTCTGGTACCATCTTCCGTAGTTGGTGCGCCGCATCGATACCATTAAGGTGCGGCATGGAAATGTCTAAGACGATCGCATCCGGCTTTAATCGTTGCGCGGCCTCCAGCAGCGCACGTCCGTCTTCAGCGGCACCGACCACCTCACAATAGTCCTCTAATAATTTCTTGAATCCTGCCAACACCAACGTGTGGTCGTCCGCCAGCAACACACGTGGTTTGCTCATATTCATCCCTGCTGTTCAAGTGGGACCCAGGCGCAGACGCGTGTCCCCTGTCCTTCCACCGATTCAATATCCAGCATTCCGCCGACGAGCGCAACACGTTCCTTCATGCTCAAGAGGCCGAGACGCCCCCGTTTGTCATGCTGGCGGTCCTTGTCAAAGCCAACTCCATCGTCGCTGATCATGAGTCGAAGTCCATCTTGCCATCGGCCAAGTTCAATCCGTACTTGTTTGGCCTTGGCATGACGGGAGACGTTCATCAAACTCTCTTGTGCAACGCGATACAGGCAGGTCGCGATTTGCTGATCCCGTATTTTCAAAGAATCCTGGTCGATGAATTCGCCCTTTACTCCGGTGCGGGCCGTAAAGTCGTCGACGAAGCGCTGCAGGGCGATAGACAGACCCAAATCGTTCAGGATGGATGGATGAAGTTGATGAGCCAAATGACGGACATCATCGGAGAGCTCAATGACCCGGTCCTCAATGGCCCGCACGGCTCTAAGTGTGTGAGTGGGGGCCGTCGATAGTTGCCGCTCCAAGGCTTCGACGTCGATCGTCAGGAGTGCCAGGCGCTGATTGATGTCATCGTGCAGATCGCGCGCGATACGTTGCCGCTCCTCTTCTTGTACACGGATAAGTTGCGCAGCGAGTTGGCGGAGATCCCCACGGCTGGCTTCGAGCGACTGCTCGGTGCGCATCCGCTCCGACACCTCCGCCACGAGCGACTCGTTCACCGCCGCTAGCTCCTTTGTGCGAGCCTGCAATCCTGCATTCAACCGCTTAAGCTCCTCGTCCCGATCGAGGTGCTGGAAGAAATACCACATCGGAATACCAACCAACGCCATCAGCAACGCCATACGAAACAAGCGCCTGACGAGGGGGTCCCCCTGCCGGGTATCGGAAGCATCGGACCCCAGGGCACGATCGCCTTCTCCTAAAAGAGACCTCGCGTTGGTCATTTCAACAAGGAACGGCACAGGGAGGGCGAGCACCGCCGGGAGCACTGGACCGATGGACATGATCTTACGGGATCCCTCTCCCTCCGTGGGGAAAGGGAAGGACAGGAGTGAGAGAACCACCATTAGAACGGATAGGCCTACCGTGACCCGTGCCGTTCGTCCATACATACGCATGGTCTCACCCTACACGCTTGGCGATTATCTGTCACAAGAATTGCCCAGCGCAAGAGCAATGGGTGCACCGATCGCAATTCTTCCGTCCAGACTCGTTGAATAACCGCCCCCACAAACACCGGGCCATAGGCTGGATACGCCGCATCACCCGGTTACGCGAGCTGACTGGCGCAGCAGCCATCCCGGCCTTTCTAGTCTTTGCTATACTACAGGCCGCCAATGGAACTTTACAGTCGGCATATTTTCCCTCGGCTGATGGATTGGGTAATGAGCGGCGAGGCTTTTCAGCGGCTGCGGGCTGATCTGCTGCAAGATGCGCGGGGGGAGGTCTTGGAAATCGGCTTCGGGACCGGGCTCAATTTGGCTCACTATCCTGCGAGTGTCTCAAACCTCTCTGCCGTGGATCCGGCTGATCTTCTCCCTCACAGGGTCAGCGAGCGAATCGCGACGGTCTCTTTTCCTGTCCGAACCACGCAGATCACGGCCGAGATCCTACCCTATCCCAATCGGCAGTTCGATAGGGTCGTCAGCACCTGGACACTCTGTACGATTCCTGACCCGGTACAGGCCTTACGGGAGGTCGCACGCGTCCTCAAGCCGGAAGGCACGTTGCTGTTTCTCGAACATGGCCGGAGCGACAATCGAACCATCGCCGCCTGGCAGGATCGGCTGAATCCCATTCAGAATGTTATCGGCTGCGGCTGTCACCTGAACCGGCCAATCGACCGGCTGATCACCCAAGGCGGTCTGAGGATCGCCCATCTGGATCGCTTCCTGCTGCCGGACGTTCCCAGGATCGCGGGCGAGATGTATCGGGGACGAGCAACCCCTTTTCCTGCTTGATTACCGTCCTTAGCCGGCAGGCTGTGTGGACGACTGCATAAGAATCTGGTCGACATCCAACCCGTCCAGCACTTCTTTCTCTATCAGCGCCTCGGCTAACGCCTTCAAGCCGGCCATGTGCTCCGATAACGCGCGCTTGGTCCGTTCGTAATTCTCCATCACGACGCGCTTGATCTCCGAATCGATCTCCTGCGCCAT
>JABMDG010000193.1 GCA_015904045.1 Nitrospira sp. | reverse complement strand
ACCATGCGCCGAAGAATACCCGCGCGTTCGGGCGTGGCGAATTGGTGAAGCACCTGTTGGCTTGCGGTTCTCCGTCTGAATCGATCGAGCCCAAAACGGACGAACGGCTCTTTCCCGCCTATGTCATCAATTGGTCGATCTTCCAGGTCCGCGGCAGGATGCCGTTTCCAATGACAGACCCGTTCAAAACCTATGTGCCGGAGATCCGGTCCCATCTGGCAGGATAGGGTGCGACACCCGCATCGACTCAGCCCGCATCGCCGAACGCTCCGTTCCGCAAGAAGTCCACAATCCGATTCTCAGCCCAATACGAATCTTCGCCGTTCCCGCTCCAGTGAAAGAATCCGCAATGGCCACCGTAGGGTGACGCGACCACGCGGATTGTTTCGTGCCGCAGAATGGTCGGCGTGGTGAACATGGAATAGGGGATGAAGGGATCGTCCTGGGCCGTGATGATGAGCGTGGGGACCGAGATCGTATCCAGCACATGCCGTGCGCCGGCTCGGTTGTAGTAGTCGGCCCCGTCCCGATAGCCGCCGTCCCGAGCCGTGTAGCGATCGTCGAACTCGCTGATCCTCGCGAGGGAATCAAGACAGCTCAGATCCCATTTCCCTGGAAACAATGCTGCCTTGCGGCGGAGACGAGATTTCAGCCCGGCCATGAAGTGGCGGTGATAAATCCAATTGCGGGGCTCTTCCAAGGCGCGCGCGCAGGCCGTCGGGTCGATGTTCGGGCACACGGCGGCGACTCCGGTGAGCGCCGGTTCGGAACAGCCCAGTTCGCCAGCGGCCTTAAGCACCAGGTTGCCGCCCATCGAATAACCGATCAGCCACATGCGGCGCAGTCCGTCGTGCTGCGCCAGTTCTTTCACGATGGCGCGGTAATCTCCGCTGAGGCCGCTGTTATAAAGAGTGGGCGTCAGGTGCTCCGTGCCGCCGCATGTCCGCTGGTTCATGCGGACAACGTTGAAGCCGATGCGATAGGCTTTGGCCGCGATGCCGCGCATGTAGGCCGATTCGCTGGACCCTTCCAGCCCATGCACCATGATCGCCGTAGGCGCCGCTTTCCGATCCTGTTGCCAATGGCAGACACCGAGCAGCTGAGTCTCCGGCGCCGTCGTAAAGAGGCGGGATTCATGTGGGAGTTCTGCCAGCGAAATTGTCCGTGGCCAGTAGCGGGGGACGAGCGTCATCACATGGCCGTTTCGGAGCCACAGCGGGGGCTGAAAGGATGATGCCGTCTCGATCATGGCCCGATCATAACGCAAACAGGCGGTGGTACGCAGGAAGAATGTCTGGATCATTGGGTATACGATGACGCGGCCAAAGCAGGCCTCGCTGCCAAGAAGAAATGTCATGTGCTCAGAGGCTAACATAGGGGCTGTGATCAAGCCCGTGGCACTCGGTATAATGGGCGAGATCTTTTATTGGCCCTAGCAAGGAGAGTCGATGATGAGCGGGCAGCGAATCAGGAGGCAGTTGTGGAGTTGTCTATTGGGAGCCGTGCTTGGTGTGTTGATTGTGTGTGCAGGGACGCCGGCGATCGCGGCGGAGAGCCAGGGAGGGAAAGCCGCGTTGGAGGCGACCAGCTGGTTGCTCACGGTTCCCTATGGCGCGTTCAAGTGCGCCTATGCAATCGGGGGTGGCATCGTGGGTGGCATTGCCTGGGCGGTAACAGGAGGCAGCAAGGAAGCGGCGAGTTCGATTTGGGTGCCTGCGGTCACCGGGGATTACATTGTCCGTCCTGAAAATCTGACGGGTGAGAGGCCGCTGCATTTTGTCGGCAAAGGCAAATAGATCGCCACGGCCGCTAAGGAGCCGTCGGGAATAAGATATACGGCTGCGGCGGTTCTCGATGCTGGCTACGCCGCAGCGCGGGTGCGATTGGCAAAGGCGAGCGGTGGGTCTGTCCGATCTGAGACCGACACGGTTAGCAACGGCCGTGCGGTATAGCCGGTCTGCTGCGCGACCCAGATTGCCGGGATTTGTCCAATGGCGACGTTGTAGACATTGACCGACTCGTTGTAGAACTCACGGCGATCGGCGATGGTGTTCTCCAAGGCGGAGATTCGTTGCTGAATCGCCAGGAACTGTTGATTGGCCTTGAGATCCGGATACTGTTCTGCAACCGCGAAGAGGTGCCCTAACGCGCCGGCAATTTGGTTTTCAGCCCGGGCCTTCTCATTGATATTCCGGCCGGTGCCGTAGGCATTGCGGGCCTTGATGACGGCTTCCAGCGTCTCCCGCTCGTGCGCCATGTAGCTGTTGCACACCTCGACGAGCTTGGGCAATTCGTCATGCCGCTGTTTGAGCATGACATCGATATTTGACCAGGCCTTGTCGATATTGTTCGACAGCCGGACCAGCATGTTATACACGCCGACGGCATAGGCGATCAGCCAAACCAGCCCGATGACGAACAATGTTCCAACGATTAATGTGTCGTTCATGGGCGTTCTCCTTCGCGAAAGTGACTAGGGTTTCAGTGTTATGAGATATCGATCAAAAATGATGGCCGTGCAGGTGGCCACAAGAGCCGGCCCGCCGAGTAAACCGGCCCACATCTGCCATGTCAATCGGGATAACAGGTCCTTTTCACTGCGATCCGAAATGATAAAGGCATGGTCACGGCTGCTGCCGATGTAGAGCCGGGATTCGTTGGCAATGTGGTGGCCCATGCCGTGATGTTCGAGGGCGGTCCCCAGCACATAGATGGATTCGTCCGGCAAGATGAACGACTCTCGGCACCGCAAGGTTTTGTTTCCCATCCAGCTAGTGGAGGCTATCCCTAAGCGGCTCAAGCCCGCGACCGCGAGAGGCGGCAATTCTCCAAGCCAACTCGTTCTGATGCTCCGCTCATCCGGCAACATCAAATTGGCGCCAAGCGGAACCACGAGCACTCGTCCGGTTGTGTCGCGCACAAAAAACGGCCGTTCCGAAGTGCCGCTGGCAATCGTTTCCCAGCGGGTGTTCTTGCCGGAGCCGACTTGCTCTTCCACCCTGTAGGAGTAAAAGACGCAGGGAAGCCCGCCGAACGGCGAGGTCAGCAGTTCCTCCTCGGGCTCGGCCCGTCCGCACACCTCGACGAAGCCAAGGGCGAGTGAACGGATGGGCGACGTGGGAATACTTTCGATGAGGCGCTTGCGTTGCTGAACCGTCCATCCATGCCACACCAGCCACAGGCCTCCGATCGCACCCATGATGAGGTACAACAGCAATTGGTCAGGCGGTTGACTCCAGCGAGTCGTGTGGAGGGTTTTCTGGATTCCGGCAGCAAAGATGAATCCGGCAATTGTCAAAGCCAATCCGAAAAAGAGACTCCAAAACCACAGATTGCCTGAGTTGTCCCTTCCGGGTGTGGGGGGAGGATGAGACGTGTGCGGGAGCGCGTTCGTTCGAGCCAAGGCGCGGGCATACAGCTCTTGTTCATCGATCCGGATCGTCAATGAGGCGCCCTTGTAGGTCTCGTTGAGATGAGTCAGGCATCCACAAGAAAGCCACCATCCCTGACAGACGTTGCAACGTGCGATCGTGGTCCCGGCTATCGCCTCAGATTCCATCTGAATGACGCATCGAGGGCATTTCGTCTGCGTGCGGACCGCCACAC
>JABMDG010000192.1 GCA_015904045.1 Nitrospira sp. | reverse complement strand
CTCGGGGCGTGGGACGGAGAAGGCTTTACGGAGATTGTTCAGTCGTTCCTTCCGTGAGAGGGTCGTCTGCGGCGGTGTCGGGGCTATCCGAGTCAACGCGGTACAGGAGACAGGGATGTTGAGATGACGGCCGATCCTGTCGGCGAGGAGCAGCGACTGGTTGAATTCCCGCTCGCGCAGCCGCTCGGCATGCAACGGGACGGGGATGATCAGATCGATGTTATCGAGTGGCGGAAGTCGGTCGATCATGAGACGGGCCAGCGGCGCTGCCAGCGAGACTTTGCCTCCGTATTTGAACAGGCAAATGGCATCTTGCAGAGGAGGCCGATACGGATAAAGCGTCCACGCTTTGGTATAGGAGGGGGGCCGTTCGTGGCACGATTGGCAGACATGCTGCGGACTATAGGTCGTAGCGAGGGGAGAGACGAACGGGCGGTCACAACGAGCGCACCGAGAGGGGCTGGGCGGTGCGATCGTATTCCAACATCCGGAGCAGAAGTACGGGATGGGGTCATCGGCTAACGGTGTGTGACAAGCCGCGCACTCGACCGGTAAGAGAAATCGAACGGCCTGACGCAGAAGCCCCGGCAATGATGGTGTTATGGAGAGGGACATCGCACCGCCTCTGGGACAGGAGTGTGTGCAAGAGACTCTTTAGGGGTAACGAGCCGCTTCTGTCAAGGTTGTCGCATTCTCAACGGTTGTGTTATACGAGAGCCATTGTGTAGAGCACAGCTCATTCACCAGGATTACGTACAGGTGGAGAATGGAGCGTCGGTCCGATGGTGATCCTAACACAGGTGTCCAAGACCTATGTGAGTGGAGAAACGACCATCTCCGCATTGATCGATGTGAGTCTCGAAATCCAGCCGGGAGAGTTCTGTGCCTTTATCGGGCCAAGCGGATGCGGGAAAAGCACGTTGCTGAACCTGATTGCAGGATTGGATCTGCCCACGTCGGGCGACATCCTGCTCGAGGGCCGGTCCACACGTCGGTTCACCAGTACTGAATGGACGAAGATCCGGCGCGAAACGATCGGGATCGTCTTTCAGTCGTTTCATTTAGTTCATGGCTTGACGGCGGAAGAGAACGTCGCGCTTCCGTTGCTTCTGCGTGGAGAGGGAGGACGGGGCGCGGTGAAACGGGTGGATGAGTTGTTGGATATGGTGGGGATGAGCAGGCGGAAGCGCCATCGACCAGGTGAGTTATCCGGTGGCGAACAGCAGCGGGTGGCGATCGCGAGGGCCTTGGTGCATCGGCCGCAGCTTCTGTTGGCAGATGAGCCAACAGGCAACATCGATTCGCATCAGGGTGCGGACATCATGGCGCTGATGAAATCATTGGCGAACGCGGGCGGGCAGACGGTGTTGCTGGTGACGCATAGCGAACAGGCCGCGCAGAGTGCCGATTATACCTGGAGGATGCAGGATGGGCGGTTGGTTGAGCGTACGGAACGAGTCTCCGGACCGGTGGCCTCATGACGGATCTGTCGACCACGATTGCCGGAGTCAGGTTTCCCAGCTGCTTTATGAATGCGGCGGGAGCCCTCTGTGTCACGCGCGAGGAACTGGTGGCGCTTGGAATGTCTGGCTCCGGTGCGATCGTCACCAAGTCGATGACAGTCGAGCCCAGGCAGGGGAATCCTGAACCGCGCTATTATGGATTTCCCGGTGGGTCGATCAATTCCATGGGGCTGCCCAATCTTGGCTACAAGGCCTATGCCGAGTTGATTCCCGACCTGAAGCGATTCGGCAAGCCGGTCATCGCCAGTGTGGCAGGACTCTGTGAAGACGATTTTCCGATTATTGCGGCGGTCATCAACGCAGCTCAGCCGGACCTTATCGAAGTGAACCTCTCCTGTCCGAACATTCCGGGCAAACCGCAAATCGGGTACGATCCGGACACGTCCGAGCGGGTGATCAAACGGGTGCGGAGTCTCATTACAGTGCCGATGGGCTTGAAGCTTCCGCCCTATTTTGATCCGGCCCATCACGAGGTGATGGGAAAAGTGATCGGACGGCACGGTGTCGATTTTCTGAACATGATCAATTCCGTGGGGAATGGACTGGTCGTCGACCCGGAGCGGGAGGCCGTGGTGATCAAGCCCAAAGGTGGATTCGGCGGATTAGGCGGCCGGATCATCAAGCCAGTTGCGCTGGCGAACGTCCGCGCATTCTACAAGTTGTTTCAAGGAACAATTCCGATCATCGGCACTGGCGGAGTTGTGGATGGGATGGATGCGTTCGAGCACGTGTTGTGCGGCGCGTCTGCGGTACAGATCGGCACCGTGCTGGTGGAAGAGGGGCTGGGGTCGTTCGACCGGCTCAAGAGTGAGTTGACGGCGGTGTTGACGCGGAAGGGATATCGCTCGCTGACGGAATGCCTGGGGACAGTGAAAGAGCTGTAGCGTTACCGTCCACCGAAGCTGCGCGGCAATAATCCCTGTAGCAGCGATTGGCGCAGAAGTTGGGCGACATTGCGGACGTTGAGCCGGCGCATCATGTTGAAGCGATGCACTTCAACGGTGCGGACGCTGATGTCCAGCGAGGCGGCGATCTCGCGGTTGGTCCGCCCCCTGGCGATTTGTTTTAGGATCTCGGATTGTCGCGTGGTGATATGGATCGCCGGTTTCTGGTGACGGTCGCCCCGTTCAAACTGAAGTGCCGTGTTGCCTCTGGTTCTAGCCATCCTGTGCTCCTCTGCCATGTGTGCACTTAAGTGTAACAAGGGAGCAAAAAGCTGTAAACGAAACGGGCGATCTGTGCACGGCTCTCCTCGTGCCCTTGCCAAGCAGTGTAAAGGCTGATGGTCTCCTTCATCAAAGTCCTGTTCATGATTCTTGCCGCGCATGTGACGCAACGCCCGCTGCGGACGTTGCTGACGATCACCGGGGTTGCTCTCGGTGTTTCGGCCTCCGTGGCGGTCCGTACCGCTAACGTGGACGTCCTGCACTCATTCGAACAAACGGTCTTGACGGTGGCGGGCCCTACCACACTGGAAATTTCCGGTGGCGAATTGGGACTGGATGAACGGCTGATTACGGCTGTGCGAACCGTTCCCGGTGTCACCGCGGCCTCTCCGGTGATTCTTCAGACGGCGGTCAAGACCGGCGACGGATTGTCAAGCCGGGCAATTCAGGTACTGGGGCTGGATTTGCTTGCCGAGATCGATTCACGAGGGTTTCGCATCGGTCGGCAGCCGGCAGAACGCCGATGGGAGACCATGCTCGAATCCAATGCGATGCTGTTGGGGCGCAAGCAGGCGGCAGAATGGCATCTGTCGGTGGGCGATACGGTCGATCTCCTCGTCGGGCCCGGTCTGGTGACCTGTCGGGTTTCGGGGATTCTGGAAGATGCCTCCGATCGGACCTCGTCCTGGGATCGCTTGGCGGTCATGGATATCGCGGCTGCACAAGTCACGTTCGGCATGGTGGGTCGTCTGGATCGAATCGATCTCCTGACCGAAGAGGGGAGGCCGGTGGAAGACATTGCGCAAGCGGTACGGGCGATCGTGCCGCCCCATGTTGTCGTCGAGCGGCCGAGAAGCCGGACCAACCAAGTCGAGCAGATGTTGCGGGCATTCCGACTGAACCTCACCGTGCTGAGCTGGGTGGGGCTTTTGGTCGGAATGTTCTTGATCTACAACACGATGGCATTCGCCGTGGCGCAGCGCAGACGCGAGATCGGAATTTATCGTGCGATCGGGATGACTCAAACACGTGTGGCCTTTCTGTTTCTCGCTGAAGCCGGGGTGTTGGGGTTGGTCGGAGGCGCGCTGGGGAGTGCAACGGGATTTGTGCTGGCTCAGCAACTGACCGCGCTCCTGAGCCGGACCATCTCGGATCTCTATGTGCCTGTGGGATCGGAGGGCGGCCAGGGGATCGACTCCGGCTGGTTTTGGACGTTGTCGCTCGAAGGCCTTGCTGTTGGGTGCCTTGTCTCGATGATAGGCGCCATCGGGCCGAGTCTGGATGCAGGCAGGACGGCACCGGCTCGGGCGTTGGCGCCAGGGGATTATGAAGCAGGGCGTCGATTGCAAGTCGGCGTCTTGAGTCTCGTGGGGGTCGGGCTGCTTGCCGTGACGGGGGCACTGAGTTTTGCTGGACCGGTGGATGGCGTGCCGCTCCCGGGCTATCTGGCCACACTCTGTTTGCTGGCCGGATTATCCTGTGTCGCGCCGATCTGTATTACCGGGTGGCCACGGAGTAGCCGGCGCGGAGGGTTCAATCCTGAGATGCAAGGGGTGATGCGTGAAATCGCGGTCGATCACGCTTCGCGCAATCCAGGCCGGAATGGCGTCACTGTGTCCGCCTTGATGGTCGGACTGGCCATCATGATCGGGGTGTTGGTCATGGTCCGAAGTTTCCGCCATACGGTGGAAGTCTGGGTGGCCGAGACGGTGATCGCGGATGTCGTGGTTGCCCCATCGCTCTGGCTGCGTGGAACGGAGGCTGGAAGTATCGGCCGAAGCCTGCCATCATCCTGGATGGCCGTGCTGGCATCGATTCCAGAGGTCTCGGCGGTCGATACCTATCGTGATGTCCGGGTCACGGTCAATGGTCAGCGCGTCGCGATTGTCTCGCGCGATTTGCGCCTGCATGCGCGATTGAGCCGGTATTTGGTGCGTCAGGGGGAATCGGCGGAACAGCTCAATCGCGCAGCGGACGTCGGTGGGGTGCTGATTTCTGAAATCCTGGCCGGCAAACTTGGAGTGCAAGAGGGAGACAGTCTTGAAATCATCACGCCTGAAGGAGCACGGCGATTTCCGATTGTGGCCGTCTTTTACGATTATGCCACCGACGGCGGGAAGATTCTGATGGATCGCGGTCTGTACCAATCGCTATGGCATGACGAGCTCGTCACGGTCTATCCCGTCTATCTGTCCGCCGGCGTGGACGTCGATCGGGTCAGAAATACGATGGCCGCCAGATTGCAGGATGCCGGGGGCGGCCGGTTTCCCCCGTTGCTGATCAGCAATGCCGAATTGCGGACAGAGATCTTAGAGATCTTCGATCGGACATTTCTGATGACCTACGTGCTCGAAGCCATTGCCGTCGTCATCGCAATGCTCGGCATCATCAATACGCTGGTGACATCCGTGCTGGAACGACGCCGGGAGTTTGCTACGATCCGGGCCATCGGCGCCAGCGAGGGGCAGGTGACGCAATTGGTATTGTGGGAGGCGGCCTACTTGGGTCTGGTCGGGATTGCGCTGGGTCTTGCCGGAGGAGGGGCGCTCTCACTGCTGCTGGTCAACGTCATCAACAAGCAATCGTTTGGTTGGACCATTCAAATGATCATCCCTTGGGGAGGACTTGCGCAAGTGGTTCTTCTGGCAGGAGGCGCGACCCTCGTCGCCGGCTTGTTACCAGCGCAGTGGGCTGCGCGGCAGTCGGTAGTTGAAGGGCTGAGGGAGGAATAGGCGGACCCGCGGTTCTTTTTAGAAGACAATGAGTGCGACTGGCTCGATGTTCATCGGTATTGTGGGCGCGGTGGTGTTTCTACTGGCGGTCTTTGCGTTCAGTCAGCGCAACTGGAAAAACGGTTGCGTGTGGTTATTGGTCGGCCTAGGGATCATTGCAGTACTGACCTATCTGGATAAACCGTCGTCGGCACCATGGCGGTCATCAGCCTGGCTTGGCTCGTGACGCTCGTTTTCTTGATGGACCTCCTCCGGCATACCCCGCTGGCCGGTCACGGTGTGTGCCAAGCTGAGATCGGGTACTGAGAGCCCCATCCCGGTCAGCCCACACCGTCAATGCCGGGTCTTTCTTTGTGTGACCGATACAGTCTGTTTTGATCGGCCCTTTTACCACACGATCAACGATCCAGCTCCCAGCCGCGCGTTACTTTTTCTGCTGGTATGCTGCTCGAAGATCACTGGCCGGAGGGTTGGCATTGCTCACATAGGAGATTGCCACGTACGTGAGCACGGCTACTCCAACAATAATGCTGCCTAGATATAGCCAGATCTTATCCATAGGTCCTCCTTTGGTTGAGGGTGATCCCTGTGTGGGGGTCAGGATACTGATGAATGCGTCTCGGTGATCCATGATGACCTCACCGGTGCATGGAGCGGTAGAACATCGACGGGTAAAATTTTATTGCGGGGCTGCCAGAAAGAAAATTGGGGCAACTCCTTGCGGAAATCTTCCGGTGGCGAAATTCCACACTGTGGTAGTGGGGCCGGGGTGAGAAGAGGTCAGGCGTTCATTAAGATCGGCTGCGGGCACTATCCAGAGATTTCACCATGTTCACGATGCGCGCCCGTGCGTCCTCCGAGATCTCGGTGAATTGCACACCCATCCCGGGATAGAAGACATGCCGTTCTTCCCGGGGTCGGATCCACGCCACTTTCCCTCGTGCGGTAATCGGCTGGGTTTGATCGTCAGGCAGAACGAGTTCCAGTGAGAGGTCGGTGCCAATCGACTGCGGAGAGGTGGTTTCGATGAAAATTCCACCACCTCCGATCTCGCAGGTCACGCCGTTAAAGTCCGTACGACCTGACGCGGCGTAGCGAAGCTTGGCCGCCAACTGACTACGGGGATAGTTGCGCACGGGCCGTGGCGTGCGGTCTGGTTTATTAAAACCGTGGACGAAGTCGATGATCGCGTCCCACGGGATCGTCCCCAGGTGCTCATCAGCCTGGCCGATGACGGCCAGTGTTTCCGCCGCACTGTCGAGTTGAAGTGTCTTGCCTTGGTGTTTCGCTGAATGT
>JABMDG010000191.1 GCA_015904045.1 Nitrospira sp. | reverse complement strand
GCTGGACCAGGGTCGCGTCCAGATGCCCTTCGAGCGCCAGGCGATAGAGAAATTGGAGAGCTTCGTGGGCGGCGCGCCCCTTGTGGTAACACCGGTCACTGGTGATGGCATCGTAAATATCGACGACTGCGGCGATGAGCCCGAATTGGCTGAGTTCGCTTCGCACCCGTCGGTGGGGATAGCCGGTGCCGTCCACCCGTTCGTGATGTTCGAGCGCGGGACGCAAATAAGAATCCCCGAGTCCCGTGGTGGTCGAGAGCACTTCCACGCCCCGCAGGACATGGTGCTTCATGATCTCCATTTCATGCGGCTCGAACCGGCCGGGTTTGTTCAAAATCTCAGTGGGAATTTTGGTTTTGCCGATGTCATGCAGCAGGGTGCCCACTCCGATCTGATGTAACGTGTTCCGGTCGAAATCGAGATGCCGTCCGAGGGACAGGGCGAGGATCGAGGTGTTCACCGAGTGATAGAAGGTGTATTCATCGAATTTCTTGAGTCTCGTGAGACTGGTGAGGGCATCGGGATTTCTAAAGACGCTCTCGGTCATGTCGGCGACGACTCGATGGACCTCGTCCATATTAATGGCCCGTCCCAGTCTCGTGTCGTGCATCGCATGGTGCACGATGTCCTTGGCGGCCTGGTAGGTCTGTCTGGCGCTGGGCAGCTCCTCTTCAAACGGGACATCCGATGAGACCGGGGCCGGGGCTTCCGGCGCCGTGAGGACGGGGTCACTGGTGATGAGTGGGGCGACTTCCGGGGATGCCGGGATGTCTTCCGTCTCGCTATTCACCACGAGCGTGCGGACCCCGCTGGCTCTCAACTGGGCAATCTGCTCGGGTGAGGTGATCGTCATTTTGTGGCGGAGAAAGGGGGTCTCCAGCCAGGACCGGTCCAGCCGTTCGATCTGCATGCCCGGCCGGAGTTCGTCGATGCTAATTCGTTTGGACATGGTTGGGGTGCGTGAGGTCGTCCCGTTGACGCTATCGGACGGTTTCCGGGAGAGCTTGAGACTCCGTATTTCCTTTTCATTTCTCCGCCGCCCGGTACAATGACGTTGTCACGAGAGTCCTGTCCCACTGACTCCGATCTCGAGAACGCGCAACGCTCCTCACAAACGAAACGGCGAGACTGTGGCCACGCTCATTTCAGTCGCATCCGGCAAAGGCGGTGTGGGCAAGAGTGTCGTGTCGTCCAACCTTGCGTTGGCGCTCGCGAAGACCGGGCGGTCGGTCGTGCTGGCCGATCTCGACGTGGGCGGCGCCGATGCCCACATCCTGTTCGGGCACTGGCATCCACCGGTGACGCTGACGGATTTTCTCACCAAGCGGGTGAGTCGGCTGGAGGACGTCGCCCTCCCCGTCACCTGTCATCCGACTCTCCGCCTGATTGCCGGGACGGGTGAGACCTTAGCGACGGCCAACATGCCCTATGCCCGCAAGAAACGATTGATGACGCATTTTCAGCGTCTCGATGCCGATGTGGTGGTGATCGACATCGGAGCCGGGACGAATTTGCACGCCCTCGACTTCTTCCTGATGGCCGACGTCCATCTGGCTGTGACGACGCCGGAACCGACGGCGGTGTTGGATGTGTACCGCTTCATCAAATTGGCGGCGATTCGCCGTGTGTTGAGCAGCGTGCTCGCACGCAGCCCCATGTCGGAGGTGCTCTCCAACCGGGATTTCACGAGCGTCAAGGAGGCCATGGACGCGGCCGGCGCCACCGACGCCGAGGGTCGTGACACGGCCGCCGCCGCGTTGGACTCGTTTCGGCCGGGTCTCATCGTCAACCGCGCGTCCGGCCGGTCCACGGTCAACGTCCTGTATCTCCGCAAGATCCTCCAGGACTATGTCGGCGGTGACCTGATGCTGCTTGGTGAAATCCCCGAGGACCCGGCCGTGCCTGAGTCCGTCCGGAACTTTCTCCCCGTCATCGAAGCCGCTCCAGCGTCGTCGGCTGCCAAGAGTCTGCTGGCCGTCTCCGTCGCCGCGGAGCACCTGATCACGGCCTGTGCCAAGGGACGCATCGTGGAGCGGGAAAGCGGAGCAGACACGGAGACAGGCTCACCGCCCGCTACGGCGGACGTGGCGCTGCATGTCTTCACCACGCATTCGTGGACGCCCTGCAGTCCATCGTCAGGATGTGAGGCGAACGCGCCTGCCTGTGCGGAGACGGCTTCCCATCCCGGCGAGATCGTCACCTAGTCCCGTCTGTGTCGGGGCGTCAGCCTGGAGGGCGCGCTGCTGTTTCTGCAAGAGCATGTCTTGCAGGACGCGATCCTTCGCGGCGATGGCTTTGGTTGGATCGGAACCCTGCGGCCTCATCATGAGGATCTGTCCTTCCGCCACCTCCGACGGTGTCAGCGCGACGGCGTCGCGCACGACCATGCGCGCTTTTCCCGCCAGCATTTCCTGCATCTGCGTGGCTTCAAAGGCCGCGGGGGTCCAGTGATTCGCGGCGAGCAGGCGTTGATAGAGCTCGGGATCGAAGGCGCCGTTTTTCTGGAAGTCGGGAATCTGGATGATCATGTCGCGCAGTTCCGTTTCGGAGACGGTGATGCCCATCTCCTTGGCCGCCAGCACCCACAAGCGGTTGTCGACCAGCTGATCGACGACGAGCTCTTTGAAGGTTTCGTCCTTCAA
>JABMDG010000190.1 GCA_015904045.1 Nitrospira sp. | reverse complement strand
GGGCTACGGGTCGGCGCCTGGCTCAAAGACGTCAAGGAGCACATCTGGGCCGGCCGGAAGATTTCCGTTTCACTGTTGCGCTCTACGACGAGCATCGACGGGAGGAGCGGGAGTTTGTGTTGGGGGAGGTCAAGGAACGGTTCCTGACGATCACGCGGGGGCAAAAGATCGCCTACGTGGTCGATGCGCGTTATGACAGCGAAAATGAAGCAAAGATTGTGGCTCTCGCCCAGGGCGCGGACTTGTTCTATTGTGAATCACCCTACTTGGACGTCGATGCCGAAAAGGCCCGCGACCGGTACCACCTGACGGCCAGACAAGCCGGACTCATGGCACGCAAGGCTCACGTCCGCGAACTCGTGGTGTTCCATTTCTCGCCGCGATATACGGGCCAGGGCGGAACGCTGGAACGGGAAGCAATGGAAGCGTTTCAAGGATTCTGAGGAGGAGGCATTGTGAATGACGTGGTGAAGTATGCCGTGTACTTTTTGCTGGGTGGAACGATCGTCAGTATCTCGACTTATCTTGGCTCACAAGGCAAGTCGTTTCTGGCCGCCTTTGCCAGCACCTTTCCCGCTATTACCGGCGCGACTTTTGTGCTGATGTATCTGAATGGAGGGAGCGACGCGATCGTCAGTTACGCCAAGAATCTGCTGTGGTTTGTCCCGCCCTGGATCGTCTATGTCCTGTCCATGATCGCCGGCGTCCCCCGCTTCGGCTTCTGGCCGACGATGGCCGGCTCGCTCGCCTTGTATATGGGTTGCATCGGGGCCATGCGGCTATGGCTACGCTGAGCTAGGGCAGCGGCACATCCCGTTATTCAACGACGACTGCCGTGCCGCTCGCGCTGACCATCAACATGCTGGCATTGGCGCCGATGGTTTCGTAGTCGATGTCGATGCCCACGATGGCGTTGGCCCCCAGATGTTTGGCCTGCTCGCGCATTTCACCGAGGGCGATGTCCTTGGCCTTGCGCAGCTCTGCTTCGTAGGCCGCCGATCGGCCGCCGACGATGTCGCGAATCGACGCGAAGAAATCCCTGAAGATGTTTGCTCCAAGGATGGCGTCCCCGGATACCAAGCCGAGATACTTGACCGCCTTTCTGCCTTCGATGTTGTGTGTCGTGGTGAGAATCATTCGGCACCTCCTCTCTGAAAAACCCATGGTCTCATTGAGAAGACCATTCGCCAAGAGTTTCGCGAATCTGCGTTGAAGCGGGGCAGAGAGCCTGCTAGGATCGTGCATTTACCAGGTCTGGAGCTTGTCTCGTGAACTCTACCCCTCTGCCTCAGAGCCGGCCTTCGGACTTAATCGTCGAGGGTGCGCGGCAGAATAATCTGAAAAACATCTCGCTCCGTATTCCCCACGACCGCGTGACGGCCATTACCGGCCTGTCCGGATCGGGAAAATCCTCATTGGCCTTCGACACGCTCTTTGCGGAAGGCCAGTGGCGCTATGTCGAGTCCCTCTCGACCTATGCCCGCATGTTTCTCGACAAGGTGGCCCGCCCGGATGTGGATCGTATCCAGAACGTACGCCCGGCCATTGCGATCGAACAGAAAAACCAGGTTCGCACCGCCCGCTCGACCGTCGGCACCACGACGGAAATCGCCGACCTGCTGCGCCTCCTCTTTGCCAAGATCGGCAAACCGACATGCCCCGACTGCCGCCGGGAAGCGCGCGCCTTTCAACCGGACTCTGTCGCCGACGATCTCCTGATTCGCTTTCCGGGCGCGCGGGCCATGGTGCTCTTCCCTATCGCAGCTCCCTCGCCGAAACAAGCGCCTCTCTTCGTGCAATCGCTCTTGACCCGCGGATTCACCCGGCTCAAGACAGCCGGCGACATCCTCGATCTCCACGAGACCACGCCTGCGGCGCTGCACGGACACTCGATCCTGCACGTCGTGCTCGACCGGCTGGTGATCGGAGAAGACTATCGC
>JABMDG010000019.1:33145-37833 GCA_015904045.1 Nitrospira sp. | reverse complement strand
AGCCTCGCCCAACATGACGGGAATAATGGGATGTTCGCCCGGAATGAGACGAAATCCCAACGCGGTCAGCTGGGCGCGAAAAAACACTGCGTTGGCATGAAGCCGCATGCGCAACTCATCCCCTTTCGCCACAAGGTCCAGTGCGCGCAAGGCTCCGGCCGACACAACAGGTGGAAGCGCATTCGAGAACAGGTAGGGTCGCGACCGTTGACGAAGCAATTCGACGATCTCAGTCTTGCCTGATGTAAACCCTCCCGTGGCCCCACCCAGTGTCTTTCCCAGGGTGCTTGTGACGATGTCCACGCGATCAGCCAGGCCGTAATGGGCCGGTGTGCCCCTCCCCTGAGGGCCAAGAACACCGGTCGCATGGCTGTCGTCCACGGCCACCGCCGCATCGTACCGCTCGGCGAGGTCGATGATCCGGTCAAGCCTGGCCAAATCCCCATCCATCGAAAACACTCCGTCGGTCACGATGAGCCGCAGCCGGCTGTCTTGCGATGCCTTCAACCGCCCTTCAAGTTCACCCATGTCCGAATGGGCATATCGCAGCCGTGTCGCCTTACAAAGCCGGATGCCGTCAATCAGGCTGGCATGGTTCAACGCGTCGCTGATGACGGCATCGCGCTCGTCCACCAGCGCTTCGAATAATCCTCCGTTGGCATCGAAACAGGAACTATAGAGAATCGTGTCCTCGGTGCCCAGAAACTCGCTGATTGCCCGTTCCAGCCGTTTATGCAGATCCTGTGTGCCGCAGATGAAACGCACCGAAGCCATACCGTATCCGTGGGTCTTCAAGCCGTCCATAGCCGCTTGAACTATCTCCGGGTGATTTGCCAATCCGAGATAATTATTGGCGCAAAGATTCAGGACCGGGCCTCGATCCACCAGAATATCCGAGCCTTGCGGCCCCAGGATGCGCCGCTCGGACTTGTAGAGGCCTTTCGCGCGGATGTCGGCAATCTGCTGTTGAAGAACTTTCTTGAGAGAATCGTAAGCCATATCTTATTGGTAAGGGGTGAGAAGCCGGGGTAAGGCGAGAAATCCGCCCATTGCCTCGCAATCGAATCAGGATGTATTCCCCTTACCCTTCACTCCTTCCCCCCTAACCCCTCACGGCACAAGCACCACTTTCCCGCATTGCCCGGATTGGATCAAATCGAATCCTGTCGCAAATTCGGCCATCGGGAAGGAATGCGTGATCACCGGTCGGATATTCAGGCCTGCTTTGAACAGCCCCGCCAATCGGTACCACGTCCCGAACAAACGCCGGCCTGTCACTCCATACACGCGAATGCCCTTAAAAATGATTTCGTTTGGAAGGTCGAAGCACACCTGGCCGGTTGGAATCCCGAAAAGGGTCACTCGTCCGCCGTTTTTCACGGCACGAAAGGCTTGATGCAGCGCGGCAGGGTTGCCCGACATTTCCAACGCTGCATCAACCCCTTCACCGGCCGTCAGCTCACGAATCGCCTCATTGACTGCCTCAAGATGAGCGGTCTTCACATTCACGGTGAAGTCTGCACCCACTTGTTTGGCCAACCCCAGACGGTACTCGCTCGCATCAGTCGCGATGATGACCGCCGCACCCGATACACGGGCGACGGCAATAGCAAATAGACCGGTCGGGCCACAGCCCGTCACCAAAACCGTATGGCCGGTGAGGTCTTCGGCGAGAGCAGCATCGACGGCGTTCCCGAGGGGTTCCTGAACACAGGCAAACTCCGGAGGAATCTCCGAAGCGGTGCGCCACAAGACGCCCTCGGGCAGCGCGACATACTCGGCATACGAGCCGTCGCAATCGATACCAAGGATTCGGTACTGCTTGCAGACATGCGCTTGCCCGGTTCGGCATTGAAAACACCGGCCGCACGTGATGTGCGATTCGGCTGCGACATAATCGCCGACCTTCACCAGCGATACTTCACGCCCCGCCTCCACCACATGGCCGCATAACTCATGGCCGATGATACGCGGAGGATGCACGCGCCCTTGAGCCCACTCGTCCCAACGATAAATATGGGCGTCCGTTCCACACAGCGAGGTCGCGGCAACCTTGACGACAACCTCGCGCGGGCCGGGAGTGGGGTCCGGCCAACTCGTTGCAGTCAAACCCGGCGCAGTCGTTGTTTTGACTAGGGCTCTCATGGAACCATTCTATACCAACTCCGTACATGGGGCATCCTGATCAGCCCGGCAAAGTTCGTATAGCCATCCATCTGAGTAAGCCGAAAAGCAGCAGAGACTCGGCTCCGTTCGTTGTTGTTCGTATCTCGCGAAGCGTATCTCGCATGTCGCAGACAAAAAAGATGAGATACGCTCCCGTTTCGTCCCACCATCCTGCACTTCAAAAGAGACTCGCTTCCGGACAACTTGGTATCGGACTCTCATGCCACTACGTTTATCACGGCTTGCATGACATCGCCACGATGAGTAGGATGCCAAGAACATGCACCTTCCACGCTTTCGATCTGTTGCGCTCATGGCCAGCCTTCTTTGGACATCCTCGGGCGGGCCTGCCTTCCAGCCGGAACTTCACGCCGCGTCCCCTTCCAACACGGGGCAACCGGTCTCACAGGGAGACCGTCGGGTCGCTTTTGATTTTTCCGGTCTGGACGCGTCCGGAGATATTCGCGTCGGCAACCCGCTGAAATTGTCGTTGACGCTCTACGGAACTGTTCAGGGCTACACCCCCTTGGTCGCCATTTGTGAATCCATCCACTTCGAACGGCAGATCGTCACGATGGAACCGGATTCCCGCTCCAAGGAGATGCACGCCACCGCCATTCTCGAACCCATTGCCCCGGGGAAACTCTCCGTGTCTCCGAAAGTCGCGCGCATCCTGGAACCGGATTCCCGCTCCAAGGAGATGCACGCCACCGCCATTCTCGAACCCATTGCCCCGGGGAAACTCTCCGTGTCTCCGAAAGTCGCGCGCATCCAAGTCACATTCGCTCGGGCTCAGACCGACAAGAAACTGGAACGGGTGATGAAACGGATCGTCTATGTCACGTTGGGAACATCTGTGCCGCAAAGCAACCACGACGATCTTCCCCCTCCACGTCTGTACGAGCCCGGCGAAGAAGACGCCGGCGACGATGACCTTCCGCCCGAAGCGACACCCATCGCCGACAACTCGCTGGCGGAAGAAAATCTGTTGCCGTTGCCTACCCCGGGACCGGGACCTGGACCGGCCTACTGGCAGCATGTCAGCGCGCTCCTGAGCCAAAGCTGGGGCCGCACGGCGCACCAGGTGCGCCGTGCTCCGTCAAGCGAAACCGTTCATGTTCGGTTTCGCATGTACCCAAACGGGCGGGCTCAATTGATCCAGATTGAAAAGGGCTCCGGCTCGCGCGAAATCAACGAGGCCGGCATTTATGCCGTCGTCCATGCCCAACCGTTTCCTCCCTTTCCCGAGGGCGTGGGATTGGAGCCGGTCGACGTGCATGTGCGGATGCGAACCGGCGCACGGTCGAGCGCACGTGATGTGAGGCCGGCCTCAATCCCGCTCACCTCGCGGCCAAATGCGGCGCCTCTCATGCCCAAGCCCTGAGGAAGACAGACGACGACAACCCTGCACTATGGAGGCAACCAGATGAGTTCCCGATGGCGCTGGATCGCGTGCGCGGCACTATGCGGATGGCTGGCCGGACTGCCAAGCGGCGCCGGAGCCGAAACGGCCCGGTGGGACATCGATCCCGATCACTCGCTTATCGAGTTTCGCGTCACGCATATGGTGGTCTCCAAGACCGCCGGGCGTTTCACGGACTACAAGGGATTCGTCGACATGGATGGAGACGCCAAGACGATCATGGCGATCGAAGCGACAATCAACACGGCATCCATCGATACGAATCACGACAAACGCGATGCCCACCTGCGGCAGGCCGACTTTCTGGACGTCGCACAGTTTCCGACGATGACGTACAAACTGAAACATGCCAAAAAGCAAGGCGACACCTTCACAGCCATCGGTGACTTGACCCTGCGCGGCATCACGAAGGAAGTCGCGCTCATCAGCACCTTGAACGGTGTCGCCAAAGATCCCTGGGGCAACACCAGGGCCGGCTTCAGCGCCAACGGCACACTGAACCGCAAGGACTTCGGCATGGTGTGGAATAAAACGCTCGACAACGGCGGACTGGTCGTCGGCAACGATGTGCAGATCCATCTGGAAATCGAATGCATCAAAGCCAAGACTCCATGAATCGCGAAAGATGACACCCCGATGGCTGATATGAAAGCGATGGTGCTGAATCGGACCGGCGATGTATCGGACAACCGGCTCGAGTTGCGCGAGCGCGCGCTCCCGACACCGGAAGCGGACCAGGTGCTGGTGAAAATTCATGTGTGCGGGGTATGCCGGACCGATCTGCACGTCGTAGAAGGTGAGTTGCCCGGCATCACACTCCCATTGATACCGGGCCATCAAGCCGTCGGAACTGTGGTGCAGGTTGGCCACGACGTGCAGGATGTCCGAGAAGGGGATCGCGTCGGGCTCGCCTGGCTTCAAGGCACATGCAATCGGTGTGAATTCTGCACCAGCGGACGTGAAAACCTCTGCGAGACGGCGCGGTTCACCGGCTATCAGATCGATGGAGGGTATGCGGAATATGCCGTCCTGCCTGGGCGGTTTGCCTATCCGATCCCGCCGGTCTTTTCGAACGAGGAAGCCGCCCCGCTGCTCTGTG
>JABMDG010000019.1:28732-33045 GCA_015904045.1 Nitrospira sp. | reverse complement strand
AGGCCATGCCGTATCCGTATGTCTTCAAGCCATCGACAGCGGCCTGGACAATCTCCGGGTGATTTGCCAGGCCGAGATAGTTGTTCGCGCAGAGATTCAGGACCGGGCCTTGGTCCACGCGGATACCCGTGCCTTGCGGGCCCAGGATCTGCCGCTCGGATTTGTAGAGGCCCTTCGCGCGAATGTCGGCAAGCTGGGCATCAAGGGCTTTTTTGAAAGACGAGTAGGCCATGGCTAAAACAGGACTGAGGTTTGAGTGCTGAGGACTGAGTAAAAGGGAGTCCTGATTTTCACTCGGCCCCCAGTCCTCGCACCACAGTCCTACTTATGGAATCAGCACCACTTTCCCGCATTGCCCGGATCGAATCAACTCAAACCCCGTCGCGAATTCGGCCATCGGAAACGAGTGCGTGACCACCGGCCGAATGTTGAGGCCCGCCTTGAAGAGTCCCGCCAGCCGGTACCACGTCCCGAACAGACGCCGGCCCGTCACTCCGTAGACACGAATACCTTTGAAAATAATTTCGTTCGTCAGATCGAAACAGACTTGGCCGGTGGGAATGCCGAAGAGCGTCACCCGCCCGCCGTTCTTCACGGCACGAAAGGCTTGATGCAGTGCGGCAGGGTCGCCTGACATTTCCAACGCCGCATCGACGCCTTCGCCGGCCGTCAACTGGCGAATCACCTCGCTCACGGCTTCCGGAGGACTGGCTTTGACGTTCACCGTCTGGTCCGCGCCCACTTGTTTGGCCAGGCCCAGCCGGTAGTCGCTGACATCGGTCGCGATGATGACGGCTGCGCCGGCCACGCGGGCCACCGCCACGGCAAACAAGCCGGTTGGTCCGCATCCCGTCACCAACACCGTCTGCCCGGTGAGATCTTCCGCCAGCGCAGCATCGACGGCATTCCCAAGCGGCTCCTGGACGCAGGCGAACTCCGGCGGAATCTCCGAGGCGGTGCGCCACAACACCCCCTCCGGCAGCGCGACATACTCGGCATACGAGCCGTCCCGGTCAATGCCTAAAATCTTGTACTGTTTGCAAACGTGGGCCTGCCCGGTCCGGCATTGGAAACACGCACCACACGTAATGTGCGATTCCGCCGCGACGTAATCGCCGACCTTCACCAGTGACACCTCGCGCCCGACTTCCACCACGTGACCGCAGACTTCATGGCCGATAATGCGCGGAAGCTGGATGCGCCGTTGGGCCCATTCGTCCCAGCGATAAATATGCGCGTCGGTGCCGCACAGCGAGGTGGCGGCGACCTTGACGATGACATCGCGCGGACCCGGAGTCGGGTCCGGCCAATTCGTAGAAGTCAGACCGGGGCCGGACGTGGTTTTGACGAGCGCGCGCATGAGGCCATTCTATACCAACTGTCTGACCCGCACATCTTTGTTTTGACTATAAACGAGTTGCGCGGGACTATCTCTGATGAGTAGGATTGACGAGCATGACTTGCTCGGCCCTCCGATACTTCGTGTTGGCCTCCGGCCTCCTCGGCCTACTGTCGGGCCCCACAGCGTTCCTGCAGAGCGCGCAGGGGGCATCCCCACCGGCTGCCATACAGACCGTCCCGACGGGAAAACATTCGGTCACCTTCGATTTTGCCGGCCTTGATACGTCCGGCGATATCCAGCTCGGCAAACCGCTCAAGTTATCGCTGTCACTCAACGGAGTGGTCCAGCGCGATGCCCCCTTGGTCGCCGTCTGTGAATCGGTCTATTTCCAGCGACAGATCGTGACGATGGAACCGGATCCCTCGTCGGGGGTGATGCGCGCGACGGCCATTCTCGAACCGATCGCCCCCGGAAAGCTCTCGCTGATTCCCAAAGCGGCGCGGATCCATGTCACCTTTGCCAGGGCTCAGACAGAGCACAAGCTGGAACGGGTCATGACCCGCAATGTGTATGTGACACTGGGGCTGCCGGACGAGGAGACCGAGACGAACGATCTCCCGCCGCAGAACCAGGACGATCCCGGCGAGCAGGACGTCGGCGGCGATGAAACTCAGGCTGAAGCCACTCCGATCTCCGATGCGCTGCTGGCGGAGGAGAATCTCCTGCCGCTGCCGGAGCCAAGGCTCGGACAGGCCTACTGGCAGCAGATCAGTGCGCTCCTGAGCCGAAGCTGGAGCCGCGCCGCGCGCCGGGTGCGCCATGCTCCGTCGAGCGAAACCGTGCGCGTCCGATTTCGCATGTATCCGAGCGGGCGGGCGCAGCTGATCGAGATCGAAAAAGGCTCCGGCGCGCGCGAGATCGACGAGGCGGGCATCCACGCCGTCGTCCATGCGCAGCCGTTCCCCCCATTTCCAGACGTGTTAGGATCGGAGGCGATCGAGGTTCACGTGCGGATGAGGACGGGCTCGCGCGCGGGATTGCGTGCCGGCCGGCCGGTTGCAGATTCCCTGACACCGAAACCGAACGCGGAATTGCCCGCTGCTAAAAAATGAGCGGCATACGACAGCGCGAGATCAAGGAGGCACACATGAAGACCAGATTGCGCTGGATGGCTTATGCAACGCTAGGGGCATTGCTGGCCGGACTGCCGGTCAGTGCCGGAGCGGAAACGGCCCGGTGGGAGATCGATCCCGACCACTCACTGATCGAATTTCGGGTCGCCCATATGGTGGTGTCCAAGACATCCGGACGATTCACGGACTACAAGGGGTTCGTCGACATGGACGTGGATGCCAAAACGATCCACGCGATTGAAGCCACGATCAATGCCGCCTCCGTCAACACGAACCACGACAAACGGGATACCCATCTGCGCAATCCAGATTTTCTCGACGTAAAACAGTATCCGACGATGACGTACACAATGAAAAGCGCCAAAAAGCAGGGCGACTCGTACACCATCGTCGGCGATTTCACCCTGCGCGGCGTGACGAAAGAAGTCACCCTTGTCAGCACCTTCAACGGTGTCGCCAAAGATCCCTGGGGCGGTACCAGGGCCGGCTTCAGCGCCGAGGGGAAACTCAACCGCAAGGACTTCGGCATGATCTGGGACAAGACCCTCGACAACGGAGGACTCGTCGTCGGCAACGAGGTGCACATCCGGCTCGAGATCGAGTGCATTAAACAGAGCAAGCCGTAGAGAGCTGCAAGGGTGCAAGTTGAAAGTCCGAAAGTTATAACGTTAAAAAGTGCAGACTTGACCGTTCACGCGTTCCGACTTGGAGGCCGTCTAACTTTGCAACTTGCGAACTTTCAAACTTCAGAGCGTCGATGAAAGCGATGGTGTTGAGCCGGACCGGCGATGTGTCCGGCAACCGGCTTGAACTGCGTGACCGTCCGATTTCGGAGCCGGGATCACGACAGGTGCTGGTGAAGATCCGCGTCTGCGGCGTGTGCCGGACGGATCTGCACGTCGTCGAAGGCGAGCTGCCTCACGTCACACTGCCGCTGATTCCCGGCCATCAAGCCGTCGGCACCGTGGTGCGCATCGGGGCAGCCGTACGAGATCTCCGGGAAGGAGATCGTGTCGGCATCGCCTGGCTTCAGGGCACATGCAATCTGTGTGAGTTCTGCACGACCGGCCGGGAGAACCTGTGCGAGGCGGCACAATTTACCGGCTATCAAGTGGACGGAGGGTATGCGGAGTATGCCGTGGTGCCGGAGCGATTCGCCTATCCGATCCCGCCGATCTTTTCGGATGACGAAGCCGCTCCGCTGCTCTGTGCGGGCATTATCGGCTATCGGGCGTTACGGCTCAGCGGCATCAAGCCGGGCCAGCGTCTGGGACTCTATGGATTCGGCGCCTCCGCGCATATCGCCATCCAGATCGCGCGGCACTGGGGCTGCCGAGTCTACGTCAGCTCACTCAAACCGGAACATCAAACTCTCGCCAGACAGCTGGGTGCCGTCTGGGTCGGTGGGGCGACGGAGATGCCGCCTGATAAACTGCATGGGTCGATCATTTTCGCGCCCGCCGGCGAACTGGTGCCGCCGGCACTGCGCGCCCTCGAGCGCGGCGGCACGCTCGCGCTGGCCGGCATCCATATGTCCCCGATTCCCTCGTTGGACTACGATCGCGAAGTGTTCGGGGAGCGGGTCATCCGCAGCGTGACGGCCAATACCAGGCAGGATGGGCTCGACCTGCTGCGCGAAGCCGCCGCGATTCCTATCAAACCACACACCGTGCGCTTTCCGCTCGAACAGGCGAACCGCGCGTTACAAGAATTGAAAGCCGGCTCCTTCCAAGGCGCGGCAGTGCTGACGATATGATCAGCAGGACTTCCCTCAGATCCCAACACAATCCGCCTCTCACCAACTCCCACTCGGCCACACCCTGCGCATCGCTTACCAA
>JABMDG010000019.1:1951-28632 GCA_015904045.1 Nitrospira sp. | reverse complement strand
GATGTATCGGACAACCGGCTCGAGTTGCGCGAGCGCGCGGTCCCGAAACCGGAAGCGGGGCAGGTGCTCGTGAAGATTCATGTGTGCGGGGTCTGCCGGACCGATCTGCACGTCGTGGAAGGCGAGTTGCCCGGTCTCACACTCCCGTTGATTCCGGGCCATCAGGCCGTTGGAACCGTGGTCCGGATGGGACGGGACGTCCTTGACCTCCGGGAAGGGGATCGTGTCGGGATCGCCTGGCTTCAGGGCACATGCGATAGGTGTGAGTTCTGCACAAGCGGGCGTGAGAACCTGTGCGAGGCGGCGCGGTTCACCGGCTACCAGGTCGATGGAGGGTATGCGGAATATGCCGTCCTGCCTGCGCGGTTTGCCTATCCGATCCCGCCGCTCTTTTCGAACGAGGAAGCAGCGCCGCTGCTCTGCGCGGGCATCATTGGCTATCGCGCGTTGCGGCTCAGCGGGATCAAACCGGGCCAGCGCCTTGGCCTATACGGATTCGGTGCGTCGGCGCACATCGCCATCCAGATCGCGCGGCATTGGGGCTGCCAGGTCTATGTCAGCTCGCTCAAGGCTGAGCATCAAGCGCTGGCGCGGCAGCTGGGGGCCGTCTGGGTCGGCGGATCAGCCGATATGCCGCCGGATAGATTGCATGGATCGATTATCTTTGCTCCGGCAGGTGAGCTTGTGCCTCCCGCATTGAGAGCGCTCGAACGCGGTGGCACGCTCGCGCTGGCCGGCATCCATATGTCTCCGATTCCCTCCTTGGACTACGCTCGCGAGGTGTTCGGGGAGCGGGTCATCCGGAGTGTGACGGCCAATACCAGGCAGGACGGGCTCGATCTGCTGTGCGAAGCGGCAGCGATTCCTCTCAAACCACATACAGTCCGTTTTCCTCTCGAACAAGCAAACCGCGCCTTACAAGAATTAAAAGCCGGACGCTTTCAAGGGGCGGCTGTCCTCACAATGTGATCGTGCGGAACTGCACGTGATCAGGAACCTACGCGTCCCAGTGATCTTGTCAGCCAATCCTCACCACGTTTCTGATTGCCCCTGACCTCAAACAATGGTGACCACGTGCATGCCAATAGGCGCACGAGACGGTACAATGACCGGCCGGTCGTTGCACCGCCCTTCAAGTTACCCTCCTGGTTCCCGTCGACCAGAACAAATTGTGCTGAGAAAATTTTACTCGCATCACAAACTCTGCTATACCACACACATAAGCGATCACAATTTTTGAAATCGAAGGGGGGTGGAGTACTCATGGCAACGAAGAAAGCAGCAAAGAAGCCTGCAAAGAAGGCGGCGAAGAAGAAGTAGTCGCGCCATGAGGAGGCGTCGGTCACGGCGCCTCCTCACCATCTCACATCCTTAACCTTTTCGAATTCCACACCACATCACACAAGTCGCTGTCCGATCGAACACTTCCTCGGCAACGTCTCCGATAGACTCACGCACCCGAGAGGACCTACCTCTCAGACGAGAGCTCATCTTCACCAACCAGCCTTCTATTGGAATGGAATCGGCGAAGGTGCCTGGATGCAACCGGTTACGCCGGCACAGCACACCTCATGCGAAGAAGGTAAAAGAGAACAGAGCGACCGGCAAGCTGAGGTCATAACAACGAAGAGACGGCGCGGCAATAAAAAGGGGAAGTGATGGCCACATCACTTCCCCCAGTTCCCTAGCGCCAGGAGAGAGTCCAGCATCTGGAGCGGGGAAAGGCCTGTGGGAACAGAACAGGAAGAAGGATTTGTCGTTCGGGATCGGCGGGGCGGAAGTGGATCCGACCGTCCATCCACTCCCTCGTCTGCCACGTCGGAGGCGCAGCCCCGTCAACAGGCGGTACCCGCTGACTCATCCCACGGTTCGGGAATCCCTGTTACCTTTTCATCCTTCGTTATTTCTTTGGGCAGTTCTTCGATGATGTTGATGGGGGAGCAACTGGACCCGCAGCAGACGCCAATACCGGTCAACCTGCCGCAAGCCAAAGAAATCATCGATCTGCTGTCGGTCTTGGAAGACAAGACGAAGGGCAATCTGACCTCTGAAGAGCAGACGGTCTTGCGCGACATGCTCTATGCGCTCCGCATGAAGTATGTCACTCTCGCCTCGCCGAAATAGACGTCGAGTTCCTCTCCCGTCGGACGGACCCTGATCCAACCCTTGTCCATGACGATTTGATTGTCCGGTGGGCTTTGAGACTGCTCGTAATTCCGCTATAGTGTGCTCTGGTGTCTGTGCAGGACCGATGGTCCGGAGAGGCCGTTCGTATGCCGGATTCTGGTCAGTCGCATTACGGGTCGGGCACGGCTTCCATGAAGGCCGGTAATCCCCAGATCGTTGCTGGCGGGGCGAAAGCGCGTCTGGCGGCGCCTGATTCGAAACACGAACCCGAGCGGAAGAAACCCCATCTCCGTCCAGTCTGGATCGTCCTGATCCTCTTGATCCCCTGCTTGGCGCTGACGTGGTACTACTCGCAGATGGCGGTGCCGGGCGGTGAGGAGAAGGGCTCGCTCCTGCCGACGACGAGCTATGCGGTCGTGTTGCTGCTGGTCAATCTCGACTTGATCGGGCTCGTCGTCCTGACCCTGCTGTTATCGCGCAACTTGATCAAGGCGTATTTCGAGCGGCGGCACCAGCTGGTCGGATCGGGTTTTCGCACCAAGCTCATCGCGGCGTTCATCGGGTTTTCGTTGATTCCAACGGTGCTGCTGGCGATCGTGGCGAGCGGATTTCTCAATAAGGCCGTTGATGTGTGGTTCAGCGAGCAGATCGAGAACGTGATGAAAGATTCTTCCGAGGTGGCGAGTCTCCAGCATGCGGGGCATATTGCGCTGGCGGTCAACAGCGCGCGGGCGATCGGACGGGAGCTGTTTCGCGAAGATCTGCTGGCTCAGGAGCAGCGCGATCTGCTGATCGCCGCGATGGCCCGCAAGCGCATGGAGTATGGTGTCGCCGGCATCGAGGTCTTTTCGAACAAAATGGAAACGTTGACGAGGGCGCTTGATGCCACTGTGCCGTCGAGTGTGCTGGATTTGCCGGTCAGCCAACTCGTCCTGCAGGTCATCAATGGCAAACAGGAATTCACCTCGGTCCAGGAAGCGCAGTCCGGGCGTCTGGTGCGGGCCGCCATTCCGGTTTTCTCCAGCGCGAAAACCGATGAATTGGCGGGAGTCGTCGTTGTTGAAACCTATGTCTCCGAGTCGCTGTTGACGAAAATGGAAGGGATTACCCGCCAGTACACGGAGTACAAGCAGATCAAAGAGATGAAAAATCCGATCAAAGCCGGCGCGTACTTGGTGATCGCCATTGTGACGGTCATGATTCTCTTCAGCGCCACCTGGTTCGGGTTCTACGTGGCGCGAGGCATCACGGTGCCGATTCAGCGGCTGGCGGAGGCGACGGAGGCGGTCGCTCAGGGGGATCTTACGGTGCATATCGACGCGCAGGCGACCGATGAAATCGGGACCTTGATCGACTCGTTCAACCGAATGACACAGGATCTGCAAGGGAGTAAATCGAAGCTGGAGGAAACCAATCTTACGCTTCAGCAGACCAATGCCGAACTCGATCGCCGCCGGGCGTATATCGAGACGGTTGTGGCCACGATCGCCGCCGGGCTACTGTCGATCGATCGGAGCGGTGTGATTTCGACTTTTAATCCGTCGGGGGAGCGTATTCTCGGGTTGCCGGTCGACTGGTTGCGGGGGCGCCCGGCCAATGAGGTGTTCAAGGAGTTCGGCCTCGACTTGTTCCAAACCGCCTATGACCGCATGCGAGCCGACGGCCGTGATGACCTGGCGTTGGAAGGGCAATTGGAGGTCCAGGGCAAACTCATCACGATCGGCTTGAATGGGTCGCGCATGAAGGACGAGGCGAACAAGGATTTGGGGTTTGTGCTGGTGTTCGAAGACCTGACGGAGTTAATTAAGGCGCAGAAGGTCGCGGCGTGGCAGGAAGTTGCCAGGCGCGTGGCGCACGAAATCAAGAACCCGCTGACCCCCATTCAATTGTCGGCTCAGCGGCTGCGCAAGAAGTTTTTCGAGAAGTCGCCGGATCTCGACCGGGTGTTCGACGAGGCCACGAATGTCATTATCAACGAAGTCGGCAGCCTCAAGCAGATGTTGGATGAGTTCACGAAGTTCGCGCGATTGCCCGCGCCTCAGATGACTCGGCAGCATCTTCACGATGTGATGCGCGACGTGGCGGCGTTGTATCGGGCAGCGCAAAAGGACATCGATCTGATACTCGATCTTGATCAGGACCTCCCGCCGCTCAATTTCGACCGTGAGCAGTTGAAGCGCGTGTTCGTCAATTTGTTCGACAATGCCATTCAGGCCATGAATCAAAAAGGCCGGCTTTGGGTCACGACGAAATACGATACGAAGCGCAAGCGGGCGGTGGTGACGGTGGCGGATGAAGGATCCGGCATCGCGCCGGAAGATCAGGAGCGGTTGTTCGTCCCCTACTTCACTAGGAAGAAGACCGGTACCGGGTTGGGACTGGCGATCGTACGCCGGATCATTACGGACCATGACGGTCAGATTCAGGCTGGGAACAACCATCCCAAGGGGGCGGTGTTTACGTTCGATTTGCCGGTCTAGCCGGAAGTCGGTCGTCATTCGTCAATGGTCAAGCGTGGAACTGAGGACAACTCGGTCCGCGTGTGACGATTGACGGGTGACGTGTTAAAGGGGGAGACATGTCGGCATCGATTTTGATCGTGGATGATGAGGAGGCGATCCGCACCTCGCTGCGCAGTATTCTCGAAGATGAGGGCTATCAGGTAGCGGTGGCGTCCAGCGGACAGGACGCGTTGAAGATTTACGGTACTGATCCGCCGGATTTGATGATTTTGGATATCTGGATGCCGGAGATGGACGGCTTGGAGACGCTCCGCCGGGTGAAAGAGTTTGTGCCGACGACGCAAGTCATGATGATGTCCGGCCACGGGTCCATCGAGACGGCGGTAAAGGCCATCAAGTTGGGGGCCTATGATTACATCGAGAAGCCGCTGTCGCTGGAAAACGTGACGCTGCGTGTCAAACATGCCCTGACGCAGTACCGATTGGAGCAGGAGAACCGGGCTCTGCGGACGAAGGTACAGCAGAAATTCGAGCTTATCGGGCAATCGCCGGCGATGCAGCGGATGCGGCAATTAATCGAGACAGCCGGTCCCACGAACAGCCGGGTGCTCATCGGGGGAGAAAACGGCACCGGGAAGGAGCTGGTTGCCCGTGCCATCCACTTGCACAGCCCCAGGGCCGAGCATCCGTTTGTAGCCGTCAACTGTGCCGCGATTCCTGAAACGCTGATTGAAAGCGAACTGTTCGGCCACGAAAAAGGGTCATTCACCGGTGCGACCGCGATGAAGCGAGGACAGTTCGAACAGGCAGACGGGGGCACACTCTTTCTCGATGAAATAGGCGATATGAGTCTCAATACGCAGGCCAAGGTGTTGCGGGCGTTGCAGGAGCAACAGTTCACCCGAGTCGGCGGCACCAAATTGATGAAGGTGGACGTGCGGGTCCTGGCGGCGTCGAACAAAGACTTGGAAAAAGAAATCGGCCGAGGGCACTTTCGCGAGGACTTGTTCTACCGCCTCAATGTCGTGCCGATCGTGGTTCCGCCGTTGAGGGAACGGCGGGAGGATATTCCGGCTTTGGTGCAGCATTTTATGAAGCTGCATGTCCAAGAACAGGGGTTGCGAATGAAGGAGGTGTCGCCTGAGGCGCTGGGGGTGCTGCAACACTATGAGTGGCCCGGCAACATCCGAGAACTGCGAAATCTGATCGAACGGTTGATGATCATGGTGCCGGGTCCGGTGATTGATGAAGCGCAGGCGGCGATGGCGCTGCAAGGGCGCACGGCAGGACCGGCCAATGCCGGGACTCCATCCGCCACCATCCCGCTTCTGGCGAAATCCTACGATTCGCTGCGAGACGCGCGGAATGCGTTTGAAAAGGAGTACATCGGCCGCAAGTTGCGCGATCACCATTGGAATATCTCGCGAACCGCAGAGGATTTAAAGATTGAACGCAGTCATCTGCATCGGAAAATCAAGCTGCTGGATGTGGAGATGCGGCCGGAGGGATGAGGGGAAGCGGAAGCGGTCCGGTAACTTCCGTGCTCGCCCGCCGCGCACATCTGATCATCTGATTAGTTGCTGTCGGGAAACGATGTGCTCGGCGGATGCGCGCAGTAAGAAACGGCCCGCCACCCCATATCGTGAAAAGAGAAGTAGACTTGGATAGTCCTTTCACTGCGTTGACCCTTGCTACAACCCTCCTCTAAGATACCGCCCCTATGACGACCTATCGTGATGCTGGTGTGGATATCGAGGCAGGGGATGAGTTTGTCGACCGCATCAAGCCGCTGGTGCGGTCGACCTTTCGCCCGGAGGTCCTCACTGAGCTGGGCGGGTTCGGCGGGCTGTTCGGACTGCGGTCCGATCGGTACAAAGAGCCCGTGTTGGTGTCTGGTACAGACGGGGTCGGGACCAAGCTGAAGATCGCCTTCATGATGGATCGGCACGACACAGTCGGCATCGATCTTGTCGCCATGTGTGTCAACGATATCGCGGTGAGCGGTGCCGAGCCGCTGTTTTTTCTCGACTACTTTGCAACCGGAAAATTGTCCGTTGCCAAGGCGCAGGAGGTGGTGCAAGGCATTGCGCAAGGCTGCCGCCAGGCCGGATGTGCATTGATCGGTGGGGAAACGGCAGAGATGCCGTCGATGTATGCGGACGGCGAGTACGATCTGGCTGGGTTTGCCGTCGGTGTGGTTGAAAAGGCGAAGATCGTCGATGGCAAAACGATCAAGCCCGGCGATGCCATCATCGGGCTGGCGTCGACCGGACTGCACAGCAACGGCTATTCGCTTGCGCGCCGTGTGTTGTTTGACCAGGCAAAGTTGACAGTTGCGAGTCGGCTGCCGGAGCTTGATGGTCCCTTGGGCGAGGTGCTGCTCGCACCGACCAGAATTTATGCGAAGCAGATTCTGTCTCTCATTCAGGATTTCCCGATCAAAGGCATCGCCCACATTACGGGAGGAGGAATCACTGAAAATCTTCCGCGCGTTTTCCCGGAAGGGGTGGGTGCGAAGATCAGCCGCAAGGCTTGGCCCATGACGTATCCAGGTCCTATAAAACAGCGCATCTTCGGCCTAGAGAACGAGTACGGCCTGATCTTTTCGCCTAACGGCCGAATCTATCTGCCGATGGAAAAGGTACTGGGGTATATCTTCGAGGGCCTCATTCCGAACAGTTGGCCGTCGAACGCGTTTCTGGTCAACGGGGCGCGATTCTATCAAGATACCGGGTGCCATCCGGAATACTCCACGCCGGAGTGTGACAACATTCTCGATCTCGTGATCCATGACAAGGCCGGTGAGCGGCTGCTGGAAGCCTGCCTGCCGGCGGCGGAAGAGCGGCTTCGCGAGGAAGGGCTGTCAGGCGAGATCTATATTTTCAAGAACAATACGGATTCGCTGGGCAATACCTACGGCTGCCATGAAAATTTTCTGATGCGGCGCGACGTCGATTTCTGGAAAGTCACGGAGCAGCTGATCCCGTTCTTCGTCACGCGTCAGGTGTTCAGTGGGGCGGGGAAGGTTCTCAAGGTCTCCGGGAAGCCGCAATATTTCATTTCCCAGCGGGCCCAGCATATTCATGAAAAGACCTCGTCATCGACCACTTCCTCGCGCAGCATCATCAACACCCGCGACGAGCCGCATGCCGACGCCGAACGCTATCGCCGCCTTCATATCATCGTCGGCGATTCCAACATGTCGGAGTTTGCCACCTATCTCAAGGTGGGCACGGCAGCGCTGGTCCTGTCGATGATCGAGGAGGGCTATACGGTGCACGGGATGGAGTTGGAAGATCCCGTCAAGGCAATCCGCGAGATCGCGCGCGATCCGACGCTCAAGAAGAAAGTGCGGCTCGACGACGGCCGGCAGCTGACGGCCATCGAAATCCAGCGGATGTATCTGGAGCGTGCCAAGGAGTATCTGGACCAGCAGGCGCACGAGGCGATTCTCGATGACGTCTATGCCAAGTGGGAGACGGTCCTGGCCAGACTGGAAGACGACCCCATGCAGCTCACGCATCACATCGATTGGGTGGCCAAGAGACATCTGATCCAGAGTTACGTGGACAAGAAAGGTTGTGGGTGGGACGACCCGCGGGTGTTCCTGCTCGATCTTCAATTTCATGACGTCAAGCGGACGCGGGGGCTCTACTATCTGATGGAATCCCGCGGACTCATCGAGCGGATTGTGGAAGAGGACGCGGTCCAACGGGCCATGTTTACACCGCCACAAACGACGAGGGCCAAGGTCCGTGGGGACTTCATCCGGTTCGCCAGGGCGAAGAACCGCTCGTACACGGTGGACTGGACCTATCTGAAGCTGAACGGCTACTGGGAAGAAACGATTCTGTGCATGGATCCCTTCAGCGCGTCCAATCGGCGGGTCGAAGAATTGGTATCGCAAATGTCGGGAGGGAAATTTTACCGATGACCCCCTATCGTCAGTTGAGAATGATCAAGCCGGGCAGGGTGATCGGTCTCGCGTTGTTTCTCCTGGCTGCCGCGTTTCCGGTCGATGGATTCTCAGGCTCACGGTCGGCCATCGGTATCGACGGGAAATACACCGGCAAGCAGGGCCAAATTCTCGTAATCAAGGTTCCTACGGATGAGGACACCGCCCGTGTGCAGGGAACATTCTTGGGGCGAACAGTACCGTTGTTCCCGGAGACCAGACCGGGTGAGCCCAAAGGGTTTGTGGGATTGCTCGGCATCGATCTGCAAGATGAACCGGGAACGCACGAATTGGCCATTCAGGTCACCAACGCGGGACACAGCCGGTCGCTCACCTACCGTGTCGAGGTGGTCAAAGAGAAATTTCATGTCGAGCACCTGAAACTGCCCAAGGACAAGGTCGATCTCGACGAGCAGAGCCTGGCCCGATGGAAGGCTGAGCAGGAGCAAGTGAAAGAGGCCCTCGCAACTGATTCCCAAAGCAGACTGTGGCAGCCCAGTTTTGTCGAGCCGGTGAGCGGGAAACGGACCGGCATCTTCGGCAGTGTGCGTATCATGAACGGCCAAGCCCGCAATCCCCATAACGGAGAAGACATCGGAGCGCCGACCGGCACGGATGTCGCGGCGACAAACGACGGAGTCGTGCGGCTGACCGTCGATCATGTGTTCTCAGGCAAAGGCATCTTTCTGGACCATGGCCTGGGGTTCTACTCAATGTACTTCCATCTGTCCGACGTGTTGGTAAAGGACGGGGAGGCGGTGAAAACCGGACAGATCATCGGTAAAGTGGGGGCCACCGGACGCGCGACCGGACCTCATCTCCATTGGGGTGTGAAACTCAACGGTGCGCGCGTGAATCCCTATGCGCTGCTGGACTTGCCGTTCAAATCCGAGACACAGCCGGCGATCCCGTCGCCAGATCCCGACCCGGTTTCCGCAGCAGGCGCTCCGGCGCCGTAGTGGCATCTCTCCGGTGTTTCCAGCGGGCGTTTTCCGGAAGGCCATTGTGACTCCGGTCTCGCGCTTTGGGGGATCAGATCCGATCGCTGGATAAGACTCGGTTGCGTTCCAGGATTGAAACACTCAGCCAGGATGAGTTGGCAGCGGTCGATGAAGCGGTACGAATCACGCTTGGTTTGTGGCCCTGAATGGTGTGTGGTCTAGACCATCGGGCGGACTTCAGGCGTCGGATATTTTTGGGGTTTCTGCTCCACTTCCTGTGTTCTCCAATGGCCTGGGCTGTGAAGTCAGGAGCATATTCTGGGCCCCGTCTACGTTGATCTTCCCCCGCATCGGGCGTACTCTGTTGGTCAATACCTGAACATGAGGCCCCGGCATGAGGATGTTCTTCGGAGTTCTCTCCGCACTGGCGTTCCTGCTTGCCAGTCGACGGTTTTATCTGACGGAGAGCGTCGGCTACGACATCGGCGGCTTGTTTCTGCTGCTGGTCGGCATCCAACTGTTTATCGCCGCAGCAATCTTTCATGAGCATCACGAAAGCCGCAAGCCGAAGCCTCCGGCTCCGGCAGAAGGCAACAAGGGAGTGGATGAGTCACTCCCGCATAGCCGATGATCGGGCCACCAATGGCAAGCGTTAGTTCGGCTGGCCGCCCAGTCCTTGCAACAACGGCAAGATACTTTCCTGGCCGGGCCCGGCGCCGTCTTTTGTCGCGCTGCTGATGTCCTGAAGCAGTTGATTCGCTTCAGGACTCAGCTGTTTGATCTTCTCTGCCAGCCGTCCCGACAGCATGTCTTGTCGTATCTCCGCATCGGTCAGTCTGCCCTCTTTGACCCCCTGCTGAAGAATCTGGGCGAGGGCCTGCACTTTGGTCAAAACATGGGGAGGCATGCTGTTCAGGATCGTGGCGGCATCGGGCTGTTCACCGCCGAGTTGGGCCTGTGCAGGGATGATTGCCAGCGTTAACAGGGATAGGGTCAGGGCAATTGTTCTGTACATGAGGCAGGTTCCTTTCGCGCTCAACCCGATGGAGCAACTGATCGGTCGTGACTCCATTATGTCTGCGGTCTCGATCTGTGCACAGGAAAAACATCCATATTCCCGCAGCCTCCGGCCGGTAGGAATCGAGAATCCGTTTGGTGTTGACACGGGTGACTGTTACTCTTGGAATCGGACAAAGGTGCAATCGGAGAGGTGAGAGATGTTCGGCGAGTGGGAGTTCGCAGAGGTGACGCCATATCTGGTGGCGATGCTCGGCCTGTTGGTCGTCTGGCAGTACTATCAAATGCAGATCATGGCCGGGCGTATTATGGCGGTCGATATTTTTGATCGCTCAGGCGTCCGGATGTACATTTATGTCGTACCCGATGACGACGCGATCTGTGCCGTATGCGCCGGGTCGAATGGGCGGGTGTTTCTTCCCTCTCAGATCGCGGGAAAGGGGTTTTCGCCTCGGTACGGCCAGTGCCAGCATCCCACGCCGTGTCCGGGAATGCTGATTGGTATATATGGTGCGTGGCAGGAAGCTCGGGGAGTTGTGGAACGCGCACGTGCGCAGGCAAAGAAGAACGGCGTCCAGCTGTCTCAAGAAGAACTGCGAGCCTTGGTGAACGGGCAATGGGAGATGAGCATCAGCGCCGAGACGGACCGGTTGGGCGTGCACATGATCGAAGCGGCCTGTTATGAGAAAATCAATCGAGCGGTGTCGACCACCGGCTATCGGTACGCGGTCGAGGAAATCAAGGAAGTCCGCCATCTTCTCCTGCTTGTTCCCGCATACCTTCGACTTGCGCTGCTCTTGGTCCGATCCGGAGACAACGATGAGGCGCTGGCGCTCATTGAGCGATTTGAAACTCGGTTTCCCACCAACAAGCGTGGCCTCCATTTTCCGACGGCGGAGCAACGCAACATCATGAAGTTGCGGAAATCGCACCTGCTCAGCAACCAGCCGGAAAAAGTCCCGGCATAAGTCCCGCGTGTCAATAATTCGATTCGAGGCTGGAGGGCGTCTTATTGAGGACGGTTGCCGCGGCTTGTGAGAGGGCGGCGTCGTGCGTATGGTCGTGCGAATAGACGCGGAATTGGATGAGCCTCGTGGGCAACAGATCCAAGAACTCTTCGAGCGGCTCGGTTGACACCTGGTTGGTGCCTGGATCGTAGACATACAGCGGATTTCCACGCCGGTCTTTTGGGTCAGGCCGAGGGTCCAGCGGCGCCATATCAACGCGAAACTCCAGACCACGCAACTCCTTTGGCAATTCTTTCGCGATCTGCTGCGCGAACTGCTCATGGCTGGGGAAGGCCATCCCCCGTTCCTGACCTTTTTCCTTCAGCGTGGTGCTGTAGGCCATCTTCCATTTGACGTCCCGATTGAGAATGCGCCCCCATTCATGTCCGAGCCTCCGGCGCGTTTTCTGGCCGGCGCGTGCCCATCCCCGCACTTCCTCCAACAGCGACCAGTCGGTAAGCGTTCGGTACCGGTCCATACAGGTCCGCGGGTCTTTTGGGAAAAGCATCTTCATGGTGTCGCCAAAAATATCGCGCAAGTGGATGTCGATGGCCCTGGTCGTGCGGTGGAAGTAGACGTTCGAGTACAGATACATTCTGGTATTGAGGAACATCTGCAGAGCCGGAAGTCCGGTCTTGTGAATCGTAAATCCTTTGTCGGTGATGATGGTGTAGTGAATCAATCGCGAGAGATCGACGGGTCCGACCGCTACGCCGCACATGTAGGAGTCCCGCAAGACATAATCCAGATTGTCTCCGGTATAGCTGCCTGAAATGACAGGTTGGAGCATGTTCAACCATCGAGGCAGGCGGGAGTTGTCTTTCCCTTTTTCCTTCACAATCAGATGCGCGATTTGGTTGGGGTCCAGCTCCTCGCCTGTGGCGAAGGGGCCGGACGGGCTGCGGCGTATATTCCGGATGATGGGTCCCAGGTGCTCACGGATGATGATTTGCCCAAGCTTCTCGTGCGTGAGATGAAAGCCGTGGAGGTAGTTCTCGTCGAAGAAATGGCAAAAGGGACCATGGCCGATGTCGTGGACCAGCGCCGTAATGCGCAGCACGGCTTCGACGTAGTTGGCCGAGGGCACATCGGGGACGGACTTCTTGAGAAACGGATAGAGATGCCGGGCAAATCGCCCAGCCACATGCATGGTCCCGAGCGAGTGGACAAAGCGGGTATGTTCCGCCGAGGGATAGACCCAGCGGGCGCTTTGGAGCTGATAAATATACCGCAACCGTTGGACCCAGGGTGAGTCGATGAGGTCCTTCTCGGTTTGCTCGTGAGGATCCGGGACGGCATAGGGTACGGTGAACGAGACGTAGCGGTGGATGGGATCGGCAATCAGCGCCGATCCATCATAGGGGGCGTTCAATCGTTCGGAGGGGACCATAGGTGGGGTGCATCTTAGCCCACCTGGTCGGGAGGCGGCAATGGATGGGAGGGGGGTGGGCCCAGAGCCGGACGGTATCGGAGAATGAGCAGATACGCGACGGGGTAGGCCAGCAGGGATCCGATCACGCTCAGAACGAATCCACCGAGTGCAAATGGAATCAGATAGGGAGCGACCTGTTCGTAGATGCCGCTGAAACTGAGGTCGGTCCAATTGAATGTCGGGGTGTCCGTGTATCCCAATAACCAGGCGCCAGTCCAATAGGTTGCACCCAAGATAGGCACAATGGTCCAAGGATTGTTGACGAACGCGCCGGTCAACAACGCCAGAAAATTAAGGCCAAAGAGCCATGTGCAGACCACCACCATGGCGGTGTGCAAGCCGTAGGCGGGGGAGAAGGCGATGAAGACACCGATGGCGAACGCCAGTGCGGTACGCTGGGGCGACTCCTGTAAGTGCAGCACCTGGCGGAGCAGTGCACGGAACGACCGGCGGCTCGACACCGCGCTCTGGCTGGTTTGATTGGACATCAACGGAAGTGTTCGTAGCTCGTGTTGGGAATCGGTTTCATCGTACCATTGGGACTATTCATCCGCATCCCGAACTGACGTGGCCGGATCGTGCCGATCCGCGTGATGTGAAACCCGTGTGTGCGTGCATGCCGAGCGATCGCTCCCTGTTTCGCCGGGGGAGCGGTGAACAGGAGTTCGTAGTCTTCACCTCCAGTGAGCGCCATCATTGCTGGGTTCAGACGGCGGCTTTCGGCATAGGCTTGGCAGGCCGCCGAGATGGGGAGGGTGCTCAAGTCGATCTCCGCGCCTACGCGACTTTCTTCGCAGAGGTGCCGAAGGTCGCCGGAGAGGCCATCGGACAGATCGATGGCGGCGGTCGCCACTCGCGCGTTGTTGAGCCATTGTCCTTCGGCAAGACGGGCGGTCGGGCGGAGATGGCGATTGATCAAATAGTTTTTGTGAGTGGCGCGTAGCGGGGAGGATGGCCGAGTCGCCGGTCGCTTCGATACTGTGTGTGTCAGGAGTTGCAGGCCAGCCAGTGAGTCTCCCAATGTCCCCGTCACATAAATGTCATTGCCCACGCGGGCTCCGTGGCGGAACAGGGCCTGCCCCGATTCGGTGGTTCCGAGGACGGTAAGGCTCACAAAGAGTCCAGTCTTGGAGGCGGAGGTATCGCCTCCGATCAGAACGACATGACGTGGCCGGCATGCCTGCATGAGGCCGGTGTACAGCTGAACCACCTGCCTCGTGCCGAATTCAGACGGGATGGCGAGTGAGATGAGCACGTAACGCGGCACCGCACCCATGGCTGCGATGTCGCTGAGATTGGCCATGGCGGCCCGGTATCCGACCGATTCAAGAGACGCGGTGCGCAGATCGAAGTGGATACCGTCGGCGAGCAAATCGGTTGTGACGTGCCACCATCCCGGCGCCGGCGCCGCCAACACGGCTGCGTCATCGCCGATGCCTCGGATGAGTTGTGTGTTGTGGCGGGCGAACCGGCGCGCGAGAGTCCGGATCAGGGCGAATTCTCGGATACGGGGTGGGGCCTTTGAAAGGGCCACGATGCCACTCTACCGATGACGCGCAGCCGGGACAGGCGACAGCGTGGCCTGGATTTCCCGTGCGCGGCTGTCCCGCTTGCGTTTTCCGGTATGCCCCGATGTGGGAACAGCCGTCGCGGGGGACGACGCTTTTTTCGCTGCCGATCGGGTGGCCGCGGTTCTTCTCAGGGCGATTTTCATCACGTCGTCCATCGTGTCGGCGAAGGACAAATGGATACCTTTCAGCAGGTGTTTCGGGATGCCTTCAAGGTCCTTTTTATTCCGCTTTGGCAGAATCACCGTCGTCAATTTGGCTCGCTTGGCAGCCAGGATTTTTTCTTTCAATCCACCGATCGGCAGGACGCGCCCGCGCAGGGTGATTTCTCCCGTCATGGCCAGATCCCGTCTGGCGGGGATGCCGGAGAGAGCCGAGGCGATGGCGGTGGCCATGGTGATGCCGGCCGAAGGTCCGTCCTTGGGAATCGCGCCGGCCGGGACATGAATATGCAGATCCTGCTTGCTGAACATGTCGGGATTGATCCCCAGCGTTTTTTCCCGTGACCGGACATAGCTGAGCGCCGCCTGGGCCGATTCTTTCATGACGTCGCCCAGATGGCCGGTCAGGGTCAGCTGGCCTTTGCCTTTCATGACCGTCGCTTCGATGTGGAGGACGTCGCCACCCGCTTCGGTCCAGGCCAAGCCGGTGGCCACACCCACTTCGTCTTTTTCCAATTCCGCTTCGGGCACGTACTTCGGGACGCCGAGATATTTCTGGAGGTTCGCGGAATCAACCGGGAACCCCTGGCCCTTCCCCTCCGCGACTTTCTTGGCCACTTTCCGCATGATGTTGGCGATCTCGCGTTCGAGATTGCGCACCCCGGCTTCGCGCGTATAGTGCGCGATGATTTGTCTGATGGCCGGCTCCGCGATACGAACGTGCTTATTCGTGATGCCGTGTTCTTCGAGTTGTCTGGGAATCAGGTATTTCTGGGCGATGCCCAGTTTTTCTTCCTCGGTATATCCCGGAATTTCGATGATCTCCATCCGGTCGCGCAGCGCGGGGAGGATCGGATCAATCAGATTGGAGGTGGTGATGAACATCACCTCCGTCAAATCAAAGGGGACGCCCAAATAATGGTCGGTGAAGGAGTTGTTTTGTTCGGGATCGAGCACCTCAAGCAGCGCTGCGGAGGGGTCGCCACGGAAATCCATGCCGACCTTGTCCACCTCGTCCAGCATAAAGACGGGATTGGCCGTTCCCGCCTGTTTCATACCCTGGATGAGCCGACCGGGTAGCGCGCCGACGTAGGTGCGGCGGTGTCCACGGATTTCCGCCTCGTCCCGGACTCCACCGAGGCTGATGCGCACGAATTCGCGTCCGAGCGCACGGGCAATCGATTTGCCCAAGGAGGTCTTGCCGACTCCTGGCGGCCCGACGAAACAGAGGATGGGGCCTTTCATCTTCTCTTTCAGCTTGCGGACAGCGAGGTATTCCAGAATCCGTTCCTTGACCTTCTCCAGGTCGTAGTGGTCCTCGTTCAGGACCTTGGCCGCGGCCTTGAGGTCGAGGTTGTCCTTCGACCGTTTGGACCAGGGCAGTTCTACCATCCACTCCAGATAGGTGCGGACCGTCGCGGACTCGGCCGTGTCGGGGTGCATCTTCTCCAGGCGTTTGAGCTGTTTTTCCGCTTCCTTGAGCACTTTCTCCGGCATCTTGGCGTCTTTAATGCGTTTGCGGAACTCGGTGACTTCTTCCGCCCGTTCATCCAATTCGCCCAATTCTTTTTGAATGGCTTTCAGCTGCTCGCGCAGGAAGTATTCGCGCTGGGTCTTGTCCATTTCGCCCTTAGCTTGCGCCTGAATCTTTTGCTGCATGGACAGGACTTCGATTTCCTTGCCGAGAATGTCACTGACCAGGCGGAGACGCTGGACCGGGTCGACGAGTTCCAGCACGGACTGGGTGATATCGACTTTCAATCCCAGATTCGACGCCACCATGTCGGCGAGCCGCCCGGGCTCTTCCAGATTCTCAATGACGACCATGACGTCGGGGATTAGGACTTTGCCCAGGCTGACAATCCGCTCGATCTGTTCCTTCACCGTGCGCATGACCGCTTCGGCTTCGAGCGCCGTTCCCGTAGGCTTGGTGTCGGGGAGCTTGTCGATGCGGACGGAATAGTAGGGGTCGGTCTGGATGTACTTGGCGATTTTGGCTTTGGCGACGCCCTGCACGAGGATTTTGATGCGTTCATCCGGCAGCTTCAGCATACGCATGACGATGCCGACAGTGCCGATCTCGTGGATGTCATGGGGTTCAGGATTTTCCACGTCGAGCGCTTTTTGCGTGGCGAGGAAGATCATTCTGTTGCCGGCGAGAGCTGCCTCAATCGCCTTGATCGACATGTCTCGTCCGACGAAGAGCGGAAGCACCATATACGGAAACACGACGATATCACGCACAGGCAGCAAGGGCAGCTGGGCGGGAATCTCGACGTTCTGCGGGGGCTGAAGATCCTGCTCGTTCTGGTCTGTCATCGGAAGCCGCTTCCTTTAATGCCGACCCGGATGAATGTAAGGGTCGTCCGGCGGCACGGTGTGGTCGTATGGGTTGAGAAACGATCTATTTTCGTCGGTCGTTTGAAAGTATGTGCGCGCGTGAGACAAGATACTCAGCGAAATCTGCTCCCAATGAGGGGCTCTTCAGCGCGAATTCGATCGTGGCGATGAGAAAGCCCAGTTTATCCCCGGCGTCGTGACGTTGGCCTTTGATTTCTTGAGCGAACATCGGGGATCTTTTCGCCAGCTCTTTGAGCGCGTCGGTCAGCTGAATTTCCCCGTTCTTTCCGGGCGCCGTTTTTCTCAAGATCGGGAAGATCTCCGGCGGCAGGATATACCGGCCGATGACGGCCAGTGTCGAGGGGGCGTCGGTCGGCGACGGTTTCTCCACCATGTCTAGAACGCGATGCAGACCGCTCGCAATGCGTTTGGGCGTCACGATGCCGTATCGGCTGACATCCTGCTTGGGGACCTCTTGCACACCCAGAACCGCGCCATGGCGTTTCTTGTATACATGGATCAGTTGGGCGAGTGCCGGAATCGGGGCATCGATGATTTCATCGCCGAGAATCACAGCGAACGGCTCATCGCCGATCAAGTGTTGCGCACAGAGCACCGCGTGTCCCAAGCCCAAGGCTTCCGGCTGACGCACGTAACAGAAGTTGGCGAGATTCGAAATCTGCCGGATCTGTTGCAGGACTTGGCTCTTGCCGGTCCCTTTCAAATTCTCTTCGAGTTCCACCGAGCGATCGAAGTGGTCTTCGATGGCGCGCTTGCCCCGTCCTGTGATCACGATAATGTCTTCGATCCCGGAGGCGACCGCTTCTTCCACTGTGTATTGGATCAGCGGTTTGTCGACCAGCGGCAGCATTTCTTTCGGCGAGGCCTTGGTCGCGGGGAGAAACCGCGTCCCCAGTCCTGCTGCGGGAATGACGGCCTTTCTGACAGTGAGACGCGACATGAATCGGATACTATGTGATGGGTAGGGTGATGTCAAGAAATGGTCGAACTCACCGCATCCAACGCGCTTCGCATGCCCTTCATGAAGGTGTGGACGCGAGAATCGTGGAGGGTTCATGCATGTCTCAGGTTTCACGTCGCGAGTTCCCGGGTCACGCTGACACAAGAAACGAAAAATCCGATTGGCGAATCCTGAAATGTGGCCCAGGAGTATGCGATGTGTCCGATGCGTGAGGTTGAGACCGCACTCTCGGTCAAGCCCGCAGACGAGCGGGCAGTCGATCGTCAGAAAGTGTCGGCGAGTCCTTTACAATGTAGGGAGGCGTCAATATAATCCAGCAGTTTTGCGAGCCGTGGGCTAATGGGCGGCAACCGTGTTCCCTCAAGTCTGCACATCGGAGCGGGTCAGGCGTGATGGGGTAGGCTCATCTCTGCCCGGACTCCGGGCGATGGTGGGGCGTTGCCACGGTCAGGGTGATTTTCGCGCGAGAGTACTCTTTGGCGATCGTGACGCTCATCCACAGATCTCGATGGCTCGTTGCGCTGATCGTGGCAATCTCTGTCTTGTCCGGCTGGTGTGAAGCGGTCGAGCAGACAACGGTCTCCAAGGTCAAGTCGATCGACATCCGGGGCAACAAGCGCATAGAAGTCCCCTCCATCATCGGGCGCCTCACGCTCAAAGTGAATGACCCTTATACGACCGAGACGGTTCGTGGGCAGGTCAAGATTCTGTACGAGTCCGGCTTCTTCGAGGATGTCCAAGTCGAAACTGACGTGGCGCCTGAAGGAACAGCCGTGGTCTTCGTCGTTCGGGAGAAACCCTTCATTACGGAGATCGTCTATGACGGGAATCAGAATCTGAGCGACGACAAGCTCAAGGAAAAAACCCTCATCAAGAGCCAAACCTTCCTCGATCAACAACAGGTCAAAGACAGCGCAGAGAATATCCGTTTGGCATACGAAAAAGACGGGTATTACAACTGCCAAGTGATTCCGGTCGTCCAAGCGCTGGACCAAGAGCGCAAGCGGCTGACGTTTTTCGTGAACGAAGGAGACAAGGCCCGCATCAGGGAGGTGACGTTCGATGGTTTGCGGACGATGACCAAGGCGGAGATGTTTAAGGTCGTGTCGACCCGCGAATGGGTGCCGTGGTATGGGCTGTTTACGCGATTCACCTTGCCGTCGCTCATCTCCGATGCCGGCGTCCTGAAGCGGGAAGAAGCGACGAACGATGTGGAACGGATCAGGGAAGTCCTGCTGAATAAGGGGTATTTCAACGCCAGGGTGAGTCTCTCGTCCATTGAATTGACCGAGGACAAGCGGTGGTTCACCGTGACTTTTAACATCTTCGAGGGCGAACCGTTTACGATTGGAGAGGTAGGATTCCGGGGCTATACGGTGTTCGAAGACCTCGAGCTTCGGGAAGGACTCAAGATCAAGCAGGGGGAAATTTTTCAGCGCGCGAAGCTCCGAGATGAAATCACCCGCCTGACGGATCTCTATGGGGGGAAGGGCTACTCGTTCGCCGAAGTCACACCCAATGCCATTCCGAACAACGAAGAGCGGACAGTCAGCGTCATCTTCAGCATCAAAGAAGGGGAGATGATGCGCATCCGGCAAATCAACATTTTCGGGAACAACAAGACGCGGGACAACGTCATCCGCCGAGAAATCCGGGTGGATGAACAAGACGTCATTGACACCCAGTCCCTGAAGCGGAGTTTTCAGCGGTTGAACAATCTCAATTTTTTTGAAACCGTCGAAATTTTGCCCGACAAAGTGTCCGCGGACAAAGTGGATTTGAACGTTCGGGTGAAGGAGAAGCCGACAGGCCAGTTCAGCATCGGCGGGGGATTCAGCTCGCTGGACCGGCTGATGGCCATTGCCAACATCACCGAAGGGAATATTGGGGGGTACGGCTACATGGGCCGCATCAGCGGCCAGCTCGGCCAGCGGAGGAGCCTGGGATCGATCACGTTGCGTAATCCCTATGTGAACGACTCGCTGACGTCGCTGCAGTTGGACATCTACCGCAGCATGACGAATTACCTGACCTTTTTCGAGTCACGGACCGGCGCGAGCTTGACGGTAGGCCGCTGGTTGTCGGAATACAATTCGGGGAGTATCAGCCTGTTCGGAGAAGAACTGAATTACCGAAGCCCTGCTCGGGGCGTATGCGAGGCCATCCCAGAGTTTTGCGACGACCTGCTCGGACATCAGTCCACGACGGGGGTTCGAATCCATGGGTTCAGGGACACGAGGGACTATTACCTCGATCCTCGATCAGGTTGGCGGTTTGGCGGCGGGGTCGACATCGGGACTCCGCTGATGGGCGGCACCAACAATTTCATCAAATACACCGCCGACGTGATCAAGGTCACCCCGTTGCCATTCGACATGCGGCTGTCGCTCCGTGGACGGTTCGGAGCGGTGGATACGTTCGAGGGGAAGCCGGTCCCGCTCAGCGAACGGTTCTACGTCGGCGGCATCAATACCGTGCGAGGGTTTGTCTTCGGCCGGGCCGGTCCCATCGTGCCGACGACGCGGACGACGCTCGGCGCAGCAAAACAGCTGATCTTCAACGCCGACCTCATCTTTACGATTTCCGCCGACGCGAAGCTGAACGGTGTGCTCTTCTTCGATTACGGGAAAGGCTTCGATGAGGATGAAGGTCTGTCGTTCTTTGATCTCAGAAAAACAGCGGGAATCGAGGGGCGCTGGATTTCGCCGTTCGGTCCGTTACGCGCCGCCTACGGCATCAATCTCGAACCCAGGACCGGCGAGCGAAGCGGGGTGTTCGAGTTTACGATCGGGTCAATCTTCTAAATTGATGTCTGTGCTGAAGCAATGAGGATCTGAAAATAGAGCGTGATGTCAGGGTACTCCGCAACGCCGCTCACATTCATCACTGAGGACTATCCTTCCTGCGCGCTTTCTGGCAAAATGCACAAATTATTCAAAGGGGTATCCCTCCTGGACGGCGCGAGGGGCGGCTTCTCTGTCATCCTGAAAGTTGGCTTGTGACACGTTCCCTAAACGAGTTTTCTTGTATCGTCCGGTGTGTGATTCTCGCTGTGGCTAAACGAGCGTACGATCTGGTTCGTATGCCGATAGGCCGTCAACACTCTCCGATCCTCTTCGCCATGGCCATAGCCGGTCTCTTGACCGTGGGCTGTACGCCAAGTGGTTTGAGGGTCGACGGGCACAAGATCGAAGGCAAGATAGGGCTTGTTGACTCCTCGCGCGTGTGGAACGAATCGAACTTGGGCAAGAAGATGAAAGAGACGTTGAGTGCCCACCAGAAGAACCGGCAGTCGTTGCTTGAGGCTGATGCGCGAGAGTTGCAACGCATGCAAGAGGACCTGAGGCGGTTTGAAGAGTCACGGTCCTTCCAGCCTGACGGGATTCTGCGGCGCAAACAGCAATTACAGCAGCGCTTCGAGGAGTATCAGCAGAAGAGTATGGAATTGAACCGGGAGATCCAAGAAAAGGGGCGTGAGGTGTCGGAAGGTTTTCGGGTGAAAGTGGATGGTGTGGTCGGAAAGGTAGCCAAGCGCATCGGATTGCAGGTGGTTATTGAGAAAGGCAAAGGCGGTCCCACGTTCTATAGCGAGGAGGGGCTGGACCTGACGAGCCAGGTTATCGAGGAATTCAACCGAGAGCATCCGTAGGGGCGGTGGAGGTTTGATATGAGACGTGCGGGATTCATGATGGCTATGGGCGGTGCCCTCTTGGCATTCTGGGCGGCATCGGTGGAGGCATCCGATGCAATCAAGATCGCCGTGATGGACCAACAGGCCGTGATCGAACGGTCCAAAGCAGGCAAGGCGGCACTCGAGGAGGTCAAGGCCTATCAGGCGACCAGGCAGAAAATTATCACGGCCGACGAGCAGGAGCTGAAAGAACTCGAGCAGGCCATTCAGGATCCGAATAGCAAGCTCAGTGAAGCGGCCAAGCAAGAGAAGCAGGAACAGTTTCGATCCAAGGTCGAGGCCTATCAGCGGCGGCTACAAGACTTCAACCGTGAGATCCAGCAGAAGCAACGCGAGATGGCCGCGGAGTACTCGAAGAGGATCGCGGATGCCGCCCAGGCGGTGGCACAAAAGGAGGGGTTTGTTGCCGTCCTTGACAAAGGAAATGAGTCGATGTTCCGCATCGTGCTCTACCACCAGCCGGCGCTGGATGTGACGGACTTGGTCGTGAAGGAATTCGACCGACAGCAGAACTGAGACGGCGAACCAATCCAAGTGGAGAGGAGGCGGCGCGAATGGCAAAGGTCGAGCAGGTGGAGATTCAGGAAATTCAAGCATTACTTCCTCATCGGTATCCCTTCTTGCTGGTGGATCGGGTGAAAGAGTTTGAACCCGGCAAACGGCTTGTCGCGATCAAGAACGTGACGGTCAATGAGCCGTTCTTTCAGGGGCATTTCCCAGGTCGACCGATCATGCCTGGCGTGTTGATCATTGAAGCGATGGCCCAGGCCGGAGGCGTGCTGGTTTTTAAGTCTGGAGGACCGGTTGGGAGAACCATTATGTATCTAGCGGGTATTGACGAGGCAAAGTTCCGCCGGCCCGTGGTGCCGGGCGATCAGCTCCGATTTGAGATCGAAGTGCTCAAGAAGCGTCCACCGGTCTGGAAAATGCAGGGGAAGGCATATGTGGACAACGTCGTCGCCTGTGAAGCCGTGGTAACGGCGATGGTGATGGAAGAGAAAGCCGAAACACCGTAAACGGTACTGCGTGGTTCTCGTTCGCGCGAGCGGACGGTCGGGTTGTAAGCCTGACAGTGATATGGTGATGAACCCATGACCAGTGACTAGACCGGTGATCGTTGACGCAAGTAAAGGGGGGGCATGCGTGAAGATACATCCAACAGCGATTATCCATCCCAAGGCGAAACTTGCCGATGACGTGGAAGTGGGGCCGTTCTGTGTTGTCGGCGAGCACGTCGCGATCGGCAAGGGGACCAGATTGTTGTCCCACGTCTCCGTCGACGGATGGACCGAGATCGGCGAGCGCAACGAAGTGCATCCCTTTGCCTCGATCGGCGGCCCCCCGCAGCACCTCGGCTATCGCGGGGAGCCCACGAAAGTCGTCCTCGGCGACGACAACATTATTCGTGAATACGTCACCATCAATCGCGCAACGGTACAAGGCGGCGGGGTGACCTCTCTTGGATCCAAGGGCATCTTGATGGCCTATGTGCACGTGGCGCACGATTGCCGGCTCGGTAACCATATTATTATGGCAAACGCGGCGAGCTTGGCCGGACACATTACTATCGGAGATCATTCCGTTATCGGAGGGTTAACCGGCATTCTTCAGTTTGTGCGAGTCGGAGACTATGTGATGGTCGGCGGGTGTTGTGCGATCGGCCAGGATATCCCGCCGTTTACGTTTGCCGCCGGCGGGTATCGGGCCCATCTCTACGGTCTGAACACCGTCGGGTTGCAACGCCATGGTTTTTCCTCGGACCGCATCGCGCTACTCAGGAAAGCCTTCGATCTTCTCTTTCGTGCAGGCCATCGGACGGCGGAGGCCATCAAACTGGCCCAAAAGGAGTTCAAAGGGCAGGAGGATGTTGCGAAGATTCTCACGTTTATGGAGGGGACCAAACGTGGAATCTCGCGGGCGGTCCACCTCGATCTCGAGCGTGAGGCCGATCACCAGCTATGATGGCAGCCACGATGACTCCAGCCGTGCCTATAGCGGACGGGCGTATCGGCTTGATCGCCGGCAACGGGCGGTTTCCAATCATCTTCGCGGATAACGCGCGCAAGCTGGGGCTGTACGTGTCCGCGGTGGCGCACGAGGGGGAAACGGATCCGGAACTCGAACGCCACGTTGATCGGATTCACTGGATCAGGATCGGGCAACTCAACAAGCTGATCAACGCCTTCAAGGGCGATGGTGTGCGGCAGGTGGTGATGCTGGGCGGCATCAAGAAGACCCATGTCTTCAGCACGGTACGCCCGGACTTTCGCGCGCTCGCGCTGGCTGCCCGCATTGCATTGTGGAAGGACGACGATATTCTTCGTGAAATCGCGGCTGAACTCGAACGGGAAGGGATCGTCATCTGCGAATCGACGTTCGGCCTTGAAGGGATTCTCGTGGAAGCGGGGCCGCTCACCTCGCGGCAGCCGTCCAAGAAAGAATGGGCCGATATCCGGTACGGCTGGGATATCGCGCAGGAGACTGGACGGCTCGATATCGGACAATGTGTGGTAGTCAAGGATCGGGTAATCGTGGCGGTGGAAGCGGTTGAAGGGACCGACGGCGCGATCAAACGGGGTGGCGAACTGGCCAAGGAAGGCGCGGTGGTCGTCAAGCGGAGCAAGCCGCAGCAGGACATGCGCTTCGACTTGCCCGCCGTCGGACCTCGAACGATCGACGTGATGGCGTCGGTCAAGGCGAGTGTGCTGGCGGTGGAGGCGGGCCGCACCGTTGTGTTGGACCGGGGCGAACTCGTGAGCCAAGCCGAGCGAGCGGGGATTGCGGTCATTGGAATCGCGGCGGACAGCATGAAACCTGTACCTTGAAACTTGTCACTTGCCACTCCTGCCAGCGTAGACGAGCATGACAACACTTCGTGCCGGAGTCATCGGTGTCGGCCATCTGGGGCAGCACCACGCGAGGCTCTATGCGGCGCTCCCGGATTCGACATTGGTTGGTGTGACCGATCTGGATCTGGGTCGTGCTCGAACGATTGCTGAACGGCACAGAGTGCAGCCATTCGAGCGGGTGCAAGATTTATTAAAGACGGTTGATGTCGTCAGTGTGGCCGTCCCAACGTCGGGGCACTATGCCGTGGCCAAAGCGTGTCTGGAAGCCGGCAAGCACGTGTTGGTCGAGAAGCCGATCGCGGTCTTCCCCGCCGAAGCAGAGGAACTTGTCAATCTTGCCAAAACCAAAGGGTGCACTCTGCAAGTCGGCCATAGTGAACGGTTCAATCCAATCGTGCCGGCGATGTGGCCATTCATTCACCGTCCAGTGCTGATCGAGGGGCAGCGGCTGGGGATTTATAGCGCTCGCGGGACCGATGTCGATGTCGTCCTGGATTTGATGATTCACGATCTGGACTTGCTGTTGTCTTGTCATCTCGGCACTGTGCTCCATGTGCAAGCGGTGGGCGCATCGGTATTGTCACCCACGCATGATATGGCCAACGCAAGGATCCAATTCGAAGGGGGCTGTGTCGCCAACCTTACCGCCAGTCGAATCTCCCCAAAGGCTATGCGGCAGTGGCGCGTGTTTCAAACAGATGGTTCGGTGTCCATCGACTTTCAGACTCGCCAGGGGGTCATCGGACGTCGGGCTGAGGAACCGGCCGAGCAGGCGATGGCGATCGCTGAGGAAATCCAAGCCGGTGATGGCGAGCCGCTGAGGTCCCAGTTGGAATCGTTTCTGTCTGCAGTTCGGTCGGCATCTCGTCCCATCATTGCTGGTGAAGATGGAGCAGCGGCATTGAAACTTGCTCATCGCGTGCTGTCCGCAATGAAAGTATCCGGGGAGGAGAAACGACCTGAGTATCCTTGACGGAATTGGTCGGCCCAGGTTTTTTCCGTTGGGTCTCCTCAATCACCATTCATCGCCCATGTCCTATAGGCCATCATGGCGCGTATTTTGATCGTGACGGGTGAAGCCTCCGGGGACCTCCACGGGGCCAATCTCGCCAAAGCCCTGAAGGCACGCGATCCTCAGGTCTTATTGTCCGGCATCGGTGGCCGGGCGATGAAAACGGCCGGGGTAGAGCTGATAGAGGAGATGGGAAAATTTGATGTCATCGGCATGGTCGGTCCATTGGCGTTGATCCCGATCATCCGACGATTTGTCACGATGCGGCGGCTCTTCCGGTCGAAACGGTGGGATACGGTGGTGTTTATCGACCATCCGGGACTCAACCTCCGATTCGCCTATTTTGCCAAGGCGGCCGGTCTTCGCGTGATCTATTATATTGCGCCACAGATCTGGGCCTGGGCACCCTGGCGGATACGTTGGATCAAGCAACGGGTCGACCATGTGGTGGTTATCCTTCCGTTTGAAAAACCCCTGTACGACGACGCGGGGGTGCCCTGTACCTTTGTCGGGCATCCGATCTTGGATGCGGTTGCGCCCCACTATGATTGGACCACACTTCGTACCAGGTTTGGGTTTACCGATCACGAGCGTGTCATCGCGTTATTGCCGGGAAGTCGTGCCCATGAGGTATCTGTATTGCTCCCGATTCTCCTCGAGACGGCGGAGATGCTGACACGCCGGGACCCCAAAACAAAGTTTATCCTGGCACAAGCTTCCACCATTCACGATAATCTGTTACAGCCTCTCTTGGAGAGAAGCGCCGTTCCCATCACGGTGGTGAAGGAGCAGGCCAACGAAGTCATGGCGGTGTCCGACCTGGTGCTGGTTGCTTCTGGCACGGCAACCCTGCAAGCCGCGGTGGTGGGCACGCCGATGGTCTTATGCTATCGAACGACGGCGCTGACGTATTGGGTTGCGAGTGTGGTGCTGCGGTTCGTGGTTCGAGTGAAATGGATTGGGTTGGTGAATCTGGTGGCAGACCGGACGGTGGTGCCGGAGTTGGTCCAGTCTGCCGCGACCGCGGAGCGACTGTGTGAAGAAGCGGTCCGGATCTTAGAAGATCGAGTGGCGTATGATGCGATGAAGCGAGACTTGGCGACCGTGCGGGCTGCTCTGGGTGAGCCGGGCGCGTCT
>JABMDG010000019.1:0-1851 GCA_015904045.1 Nitrospira sp. | reverse complement strand
GCAGGAACAGGCGATCGTGCGCGAGCCGGTCGATTGCGCCCCGTGCTTCTTGCGAGAATGTCCGATCGACCACCGTTGTATGACACGGGTGCCGTCCGATCGAGTGTACGAGGCGGCGGTGCGACAGATGGAAAGTGTATCTGGTTCATCCGGTTTGTCTGGTGCGTCTGATCCCAACCAAATAAACAAAACGAACCAAGCGAACAAGACCAACCAGATCAACCAACCAAACATCCTCTCCGGTTACACCATTTTCTTGGATCGCGATGGAACGTTGAATCCGGATCCCGGCTACATCCGATCGTCGGACCAGTTCGAATTATTTCCTGGTGTGGCCCAGGCCCTGTCGAGGCTGAAACAGGCCGGCGCGCGATTGATCGTTGTAACGAATCAGTCGGGGGTTGCGAGGGGATTCTTCTCGGCCGGCGATCTTGACGGTATTCACGCGAAGCTGAGATGCCTCCTTAGCGAAGCCGGGGTTTCGCTTGATGCCATTTACGTCTGCCCCCATCATCCCGATGATGGGTGTGATTGCCGGAAACCCAATCGCGGCCTGATCGATCGAGCCGTAGGTGAGCAGCGAATCGATCTCTCGCGGTCGTATCTGATCGGGGACCATGCCCGTGATATCGACCTGGCGAAGCGCGTCGGATCGCGGAGCATCTTGGTGACGACGGGAGCCGTTCTTCCGGAACAGGTGGAAGGGCTGAAGGCGTCGGGGCCGGTTCCTGACCTGGTAGCGTCTTCGCTCGCCGAGGCTGTAGACTGGCTGTTGACTGACGCGAGAAGCCGCATCAGTGATGAGGGTAATTGTCGGGGGCATATCCGCAGCTGATTCCGGAGTGAGGAGAAGTCCAGTGAGTGATGGTGCGCTTGCGTCGGATCGAGCGCGCACCTATAGTGTGTCTACCGGGAAGCGATGCTGAACGATTCCCCGTGTCGTGAACGGGAGTGGAGTATGGCGATCAGCCAACAAGCAGAATCTTCTTCGATCCCCTGCAACCTCTGTGGCGGTACCGAGGTATCGACTCTCTCGAATCGAAGCCGCAGCGGAAAGCCATTACGGACAGTGATTTGCCGGTCCTGCGGGCTCGTCTGGTCGGATCCGCGCCCGCATGATGCCAGGCAGTTTTACGAAGATGAGTATCGGCTTGCCTACAAGCACGCCTACAGACCGAAGCCGAAGCATGTGTTGCGCGCGGGTCATGTGGCGTTGTCACGCTTTGAGAAGATTGATCGGCTGCTGTCCGGCCGCAAATCCATTCTGGACGTAGGGACCGGCGGCGGAGAATTTGCCTATTTGCTCCAATCATTGGGCCATCGCGTGAGCGGGATTGAGCCGAACAAAGGGTATGCGGATTACTCGATCCAGGAATATGGGCTGGCAGTCCAGGTCGGATTTGTACAGGACGCGGCGTTCCCTCGTGAATCGTTCGATCTCGTGACGATTTGGCATGTGCTGGAGCACACGGAAGATCCCGGCTCCGTGTTGGCCCTGTTGCGATCCTGGCTGAAATCCGATGGCATGCTTGTCGTGGAAGTTCCCAATGTGGAGGCGACGTGCCAGGCCCCGCACAGCACTTTTCATGAGGCGCATCTTTACAATTTCAATGTCGTGTCGTTACGCAGGCTGGCCAGGAAGCACGGGTTACATGAAGTCTGGCATCTGATTTCACGCGACGGCGGGAATATTACGATGTGTTTGACGAGTCAGAAGCCTCCGGTAGAAGGTAGTGACGAATCCGTGATCCCCGGCAATTACGAATGGGTATCCAGGATTGTGCGTGGTCACAGTAATTTCCGGCGCCATTTGACGCCGCTGCCCTATCTGCGGGCGTGGCAACGCCTCTG
>JABMDG010000189.1 GCA_015904045.1 Nitrospira sp. | reverse complement strand
TCCAGAGCATCGCAACCAGCCAGACCACACCGGCGATCAAGAGCAGCATGAGCAGGACCGTCCCTCCGACGAGTCCTCCCACATAGAGCCAATCCGGCCGCGTCTCACGATCCGGCTTCAGCGCGGCCTCCCGCAGCAACGCTGCGTTTCTTGCGTGGCTCTGGAACCAGACCGAGAACAGATCGCCGATGATGGGGACAGCGCCGACCGTCCCGTTGATCAGCAGATTCAGGCTCATGCGCGCCAACACAATCCGAGGAAGCCGTAAGCGGGCCCCAATACCCAGGATCAACGTGCCGATCAGATTGGCCAAGGCATCGCCGATGCCGGGAATAAGCCCGATCAACGGATCTAATCCGATAGAGAGTGACGTGCCGGGAATCCTGACCGTCGTATCCAGGACCTTGCCGAGAATGTCGGCGACCTCAACCAGGTGCTCACGGACAGCGTCGGACGGCGGGGTATCTTTCGGCATAATCCTGTTAGATTGATCCACGAACGCAGTCAATGGATGGGCACCTTGCTGATCATCGCCCCTGTACCAGATGACATACCAAGAGAGTTCTTGGCAATGGGGTAGGACCTACGTCTCGTCAAGAGAAGCGTGGGAAAGGGCGCCGCGCTCCCGACCCCCTTATCCCACACTGCAAGCCCCTTGGCCCGCCGGAGACATATCCGTTATAATCGCGCGATCACGAGAACGGCTATGGCTACCGCTAATTCAGCATATAAGGACCAGCTCCGCCAGCTCGCCGAGCTGATGCTCGCGGTCTCAGGCGAGTCCGTCTCGGTGATGAAACGCCTGGCACCGGAGAACGCACTGAAACTCAAGCGCAAGGACGAGTGGGACCTCTACCTTGAGTTTCTCAAGATCCTGTTCAACCTGGCGGACCGGCTCGCCGCGCTGCACATCCCATTGAAGGACCAGATGGACTTCATGAACGCGCTGGAAGACACGGTCGCGCAACAACTGCAGAGAGTTCTGGAGCCGGCCTTCGGCAATCACGCCGATCAGATGGAAATCGTCCTGACGATCGGGACCGCTGTGGCAGACAGCCGGCAAGCCTACGAGCCCTACAAGTTTCTTGTCACCGAGGAGTCGCAGGCCAAGAACCAGATGTTCCGCGACTTCGGCAACAGGATCGCCAACGCCCTTGGCGCGCCGGGCAATACCCAGTTGACATCAGCCGCCACACTCTGTGCAAGCGCCGTCGTGCCCGCCATCGGCGCAGTACTGCAAGGACAAGCACCGCCGGCAGCCGCTGCAGCGCAGCCAACGACCGTAACGGTGAGCGAACAACCGGACAAGCAAGGCGGCACCGGTCAGGAGATCAAACTTGTCAGCATGATGTCGAACGTCTCCGGTGAAGAAATCGAAACACGGTGGGGCCTCCATCCGCGATTCCGCGAAGACCTGACGCCGGCTGAACTTCAGCAACTGACTAAGCTCCTGAACCGAGTTGCAAAAATCATTGGCGAACGGTATGCGGCCGTGGCATTCTCCGAAGAGTGGGCCTCGTGGCACAAGGCGGGCCACGCCTGACCGGTATCGGACTAAACGGGTCGCCGCCTCTTCACTCCATACTCAACCACCCCATTCCTCGAAGGAGCCTACGTGGATACTGTGATCTCGGCAAATGGTTCTCCGATTGATCTTCCTCCAAGCCTGAGCCGCCTGTCGGAACTCGCGCACAATTTGTGGTGGAGCTGGACACTGGAAGCACGGCAATTGTTTGAAACGATCGACCCAACCCTCTGGCTGCTCACACACCATAACCCCGTCAAACTGCTGGCTGACGTGAGACCGGACCGGCTGACTCATCTGGCGGAGGACCCGTCGTTTCTCCGGCAGTACTCCGCGGTGTTCCGCCTGTTCGATGAGTACTCCGCCAACAAGAAGAGCTGGTTCGGCGCCCACCGCCCTGACATGGCAAAGACCACCATCGCCTACTTCTCCGCTGAATTCGGCCTGCATACATCCGTCCCCATCTATAGCGGCGGCTTGGGCATCTTGGCCGGCGACCATTGCAAGGAGGCCAGCGACCTCGGTGTGCCGCTGATCGGTGTCGGGTTCATGTACCCGCAAGGGTACTTCCGCCAGCGCCTCACTCCAGAAGGATGGCAGGAAGCGGCCTACGCGCCGTTCAACCGCGAAGAATCTCCCATTCATCCTGCGCGGACTCCATCCGGAGAAATCTGCCGATTCACAGTCGAGATGGGCGGCCGCTGTGTGACCGCCTCCGTCTGGAGGGTCTTGGTAGGTCGAGTCCCGCTGTTCCTCATCGATACGGACATCCCAGAGAATAGCGCAGAGAATCGCGCTCTTTCCGCCCGACTGTACGGCGGCGACCAGGAAATGCGGCTGTGCCAGGAGATTTTATTGGGCATCGGCGGGGTGCGCATGCTGCGCGCATTAGGCATCACCCCCTCGATCTGGCATGCGAACGAAGGCCATTCGGCCTTTCTCACCTTGGAGCGGCTGCGCGAATTGGCTGCACAAGGGACCTCGCACGCAGAAGCGAGCGAACTCGTCCGCCAGAGCACCGTGTTCACTACCCACACGCCGGTGCCGGCCGGCCACGATGTCTTTCCGCACCATCTGATGGACCGCTACTTCGCGGGCTATTGGGAACAGCTCGGCCTGTCACGGGATGAATTTCTCCGGCTGGGTGAGACGCCCGAGTCGAGCGGTCACGGGTTCAACATGACCGCATTGGTCATGCGGTTGTCGGCTCACGTCAACGGCGTCAGCCGTGAACACGGCCGGGTCACACGTGACATGTGGCGACATTTCTGGCCTGGATTGCCGACCGAGCAGATTCCAATCCGCAGCGTCACGAATGGCATCCATGCACCGACCTGGATCTCGCCGGAACTCCACCATCTGTTCAGCAAGTCACTCAGCCCAACCTGGACGCGCAGCTGTGATGACCCCGCCATGTGGCAGCGGGTGATGGACATTCCAGACCACGAACTCTGGGCCATCCGTCAGACCATGAAACGGAAGCTGATGGGTTTTATCCGCGAACGAGCCAGAACCGGCTGGATGCAGGGACATCTCCAGCCCGCACAAGTGTTAAGCCGAGGCACGCTTCTCGACCCCGAGGCGCTGACCATCGGGTTTGCCCGTCGATTCGCCACCTACAAGCGGGCGACGCTGCTGTTCCAGGACCTTGAGCGGTTGAAACAACTGCTCCAAAACAGATGGAGGCCGGTCCAATTGGTGTTCGCGGGGAAAGCCCATCCGGCCGACGAACCGGGGCGCTACTTCATTCACGAAGTCCTCACGTTTTGCCAAGACCATAAGCTGGGCGGCCACATCGCCTTCCTTGAAGATTACGACATGCACGTGGCGAAGTTCCTCGTCCAGGGTGTCGATATCTGGCTCAACACGCCGCGGTTTCCTCTGGAGGCCAGCGGAACGAGTGGGATGAAAGCCGCGATCAACGGCGTGCTGAACCTGAGCGTCCTCGACGGTTGGTGGGCCGAAGGCTACAACGGCGCCAACGGCTGGGGCATCCAACCGTTGTCCGAGCAAGCGGACACCAAGGCCCAGGATCACCACGATGCGGAACAGCTCTATCGCATTTTAGAGCAGGAGGCCGTGCCCCTCTTCTACCAACGCGATCGCGACGGCATCCCCCGCGGCTGGCTCCACATGGTCAAAGAATGCATCCGAACCGTCGCGCCGCAATTCTGCACGACCCGCATGGTGAAGGACTATGTGGGGATGCTGTATACCGCCGCGACCCTACGCGCACCCTCGACATGGTAGGCCGGCTGAGCGCAGGGTTCGCGGGCATCCTCGCCATGCTGTGTCTCGGATGGCCCCCCGCCGTTCATGCAGCCGGTTCGTCATCCACCATAGAGTCTCAGGCCAGAGAACTCTTCAAAGCCGGTGATTACGCGGCAGTGACGGCGCTGTATCGCACCGTGCCGGCCCATACCCCCGCGTCAACACCATTTCTCCGCCTCTCGCTCTTGAGTTTTGTCCGTCTGGGACGGACCGACGAAGCGCTCGCCATTTACACCAGACTGAACGTCCTAGGACAGTCCCATGACGCGGCGTTGCTTCGTCCGTTGGCGTTGGCAGTCATCACCAGCCGTGTTCGTGACCAGAAGGAACATGTGCGCATTGCCGCCTACACCACGCTGGCGGAACTGGGCCTTCAAGAAACGGCAGCGATTCTAGAAGACGGCCTTCTGGACCCCTCGGTCCTCGTACGGGCACGGGCCGCTGAAGCAATTGGGAAAAGCGGCTTGGCTCGAAAATCCGGTGCCCTGCGGCGGGCACTGAGCGATGCGATGCCCACCGTTCGTATCGCCGCCATGACCGCACTGGCAGAGGCTCACGCCACCGACCTGCTGGCACGATTCACTGAGATTGCGCGCACCGACGAAGGCCCTGAATCGATTTTTGCCTCGGCGGCTCTCTATCAGATGGGGCAATCGGAACGATTGGCCGACATCACGGGCGCCGCGACGCTGCCCGACGCCGACGTGCGCATGGCAGCACTCGGCGTGCTGGGCCGCTTGAAGCGGCCGGCCAGTCTGGCGGTCCTCAGCCAAGCCGTGTATGATCCAAACCCATCCGTACGCGCATTTGCCGCAGGAGCGCTCGGAGAATTCGGCTCACCAGGCGGAGTCGCACCGTTGACCCACGCCATCGGAGACGAAGTCGCTATGGTTCGCAGCGTCGCCGCCGGCAGTTTGGGCCGGCTGGGCATCAAGGATAATCGGCCCTTACTGCACACCTTAACCAGAGATCCCAGCTGGCAGGCCCGCGCCGGGGCCGCGGAAGGGTTGCTTCGCCTGGGAGACACCTCAGCCATCCAATTGGTTGCCGAACTTGCGCAGCATGCCGATCCATCCATTCGAGGCGCCGCCGCGAAGGCGCTGAGTCTCGCTCCTGGGAAACAGGCCTTACCCATGCTGGAGACTCTCTTGCACGACCAACAACCCCTCCCTCGCCTCATGGCCGCCATGGCGCTGGGAAAGCAAACCGGGGCGGTGCTGCCATTACTGATCAACGCCTTGCGAGATTCCGACGAAGCGGTCCGGATCACCGCAGCAGGAAGCCTGATCCGGCAGCTGGATCGAACGCATCCACCGCAACCGTCTCGCTAACCGGCAGACCACGATGGCCAAATTCATCGCCATACTGTTGCTGATCGCCTGTTCGTTCGGTGCGGGATACTATGTCGGGCAGAAACCAGTCGGAACGTTGCAGGCCACCGTGTCGGATCTGTCTAAACGATTGGCCATCTCGGAAGAAACCATAGAAGGCTTCCAACAGTCGGTAAAGAAGCTTTCAAAGGATGCGCTGGATGCGACAATGCGAATCGAACGGGATCTTCGCAAGCGCCAAGGGTTGCTGGAGGCAAAGTCGAAGCTCGTACAGGCGAAAGCGGGTATCCTGGACCGGAATTTTCCCGATGCCGCAAAGGAATTGGCTGACGCGGTCGCAGCGCTGGAGCCCCTCGCCAAAGGAACCCAGGATGATCCTTCAGCCGAGGCACTGTCGGACCTGGCAGCCTCACTACGGCAGGTCCGCTTGGAAACGGCGATGGGGAAATCGGTGCCGATGAAGAAACTGGACGATCTGCAGCGCCGAATAGATCAACTGCTCAACAAGTAGTCGAACGGCCGCAGCCCGTTCTTACGCGGTGGCCGGCTGGGAAACCGGCTGTTTTTTCCACTTGGCCAGAATGCGCTCCACCCTCATGCGGACGACCATGTCGGGATCTTTCAGCAACGGCGTGATGGCGTGACGGCCCCGCTCGTCACCGATCGCCTCCAACGCCGCCGCCGCCGTCAAGCGGGTAAACCAATCCTTATCTTCCAGCATTTCGATGAGCGGAGTGATCGCCTGATCGTTCTTGATCCGCCCCAGCGCAAGCACTGCGCATTTGCGGACCTGTTCGTCCTTGTCCCGAAGGGCAGTAATCAATCGGGAAACCGCCGGCTCGCCGAGTTCCACCAAAGCCGTGATCGCATCATCCTTGAACTCATCGTTCCTGAGCTGGAGCATCAGGGGGTCGAGCACCCGCTCATCCCGAATCTTACCCAGCGACAAAATCGCGTACTTGCGGACTTCCCAGTCCCGCAGCAATTTGAGCAAGGTCTCGACCGCAGGGGACCCCACCTGCCCCATGGCTTCAATCGCCACTTCTCGAACCTGCCAGTCACCGTCCCGCAACGCTTTGGCCAAGGGGGCAACACACCGCTCATCCCCCATCTCCCCGAGTGTAATGACCGCCTCCCGGCGCACCACCCAGTCCGGATCGTTCAGCAGGTCGATCTGAATATCGATCTCATCCTTGACGCGCTCTTCTTCTAAGTCCTCCCCGGCTTCCACACCAGTCGGCACAGGACCGGCCTCCTGTTGTTG
>JABMDG010000188.1 GCA_015904045.1 Nitrospira sp. | reverse complement strand
CCCTGTAGTTGCTCGCCGGTGGCGTACACCAGGTTTCCGACGCGGTTGCCCAACGTCAGTTTGCCGAGCATCTTTCCGTCTTTGCCCGTGGCCACGAACTCGGCGGTCGGTGCGAGCAGTCCATAGGGCGCAAGCGGCGCCGTCAACTTGGTGACACGGTCTTCAGCGGGAAGGTCTGCTACCCGGCTGACAAACAGATCCACCGCTTGCTGGTTGAGTTTCGCCGTCGGCTGATCTTCCAGCACCCACTCGCCGGTCTGATTGATCAAGACATAGGCCTTGTCCCGCGCTTTCACCGATAGCATGGCGATGTCTGCCGCGGAGACGCCGAGCAGCCGCTTGTCCTGGAGGTCGAAGAGCTCTTTGGTGAGGTCCTTAATGACCGCCGGATTGACGCGATACAGCGGTGCGTCGGCCGTCGTTTCAGCAATGGCCTCGCCGCTTTGCGGATCCGGCTGGTAGAGCCGGACGGTTTGATCCCCTGCAGCAGTATGCAGCGTCACTTTTACTTTGGGACCGGACAGCGTCTTAGCCACGGCATCCCGTTCGGGCCCCGGATCGATGATGCCGAGCGCTTTGAGGTCCTCCAGCCGAAACATCAGGGAGCGGACTTCAGTCTGATCCGCCTCAGCTTCGATGGGATAGCGGATCTTCCAGGCCGGTTTGGGCTTGTCTCTGGCCATATTGTAGATGACGATTTCCGTGGTCGGATACGTCAGACGCACCCGGTCCACGTCGTTTTGCACGAACTGGAAGAGTTCTTTCCTCCGAAATACCAGCAGCGATTTATTGACAAAGTCTCTGGGAGCTAAGTCGGTCAGTAATACCTTCCCATCCGATCCACGGAGTACGTACAAGGTGTTGGATAGAGGACCGCTGTCGCCGATGGCAATGGTTTCTTGTTGTGCTCCGGCCGTTACGGTCACGGTTGTCACCGGTTGATCCAGCCCGAAGGGGGCCAGGGCTTCGGATTTCTCGGCGACCGTTCTGCTCACCGTCCCCGTCACCAGCGCTCGAAGGAGCCCCTGGACCTCACGGATATCAGCGTCGGTTTGCAAGGGGGCGGTGATCTTCCAGCCTCCTGATTGGGCGCGGATGAGTTGGATGGGGCCCTGAGCGGTGCTGATGATGAGTCCCGTGATGGCGGTTTCGGGAAGCAGCAGGAGTTTCTTCTGTTCGGTCTCTTGCTTGACTTCCTGTTGCCGGGCGGGAAACTCCACCAGATAGAGATAGCCTCCCAGCCCTGCCAGGATGATCAGCATGAGGAGTGTCGGCCAATAACGCATAGTCAGAGCGTGAAGCGTGAAACGTGAAGCGTGAAACGTGAAAGGTGACAAGGGAATCGAAGGGGATCGGCTCCGTGTTCATTACGTTTGACGGATGACGGATGACGAATGACGAACATGCCGCGCATTCTTATGCCCCTTACAACCGCCGCCGTTTTCTCCACACCATGACGCCGGTCACGAGCGTCATGAGCGGAAGCGCAATCACTTGCACGTAGAGCAGCGCCCGTTCCTGCATCGGATTCGGGGTGAATGGCCGCAGGGCCGGTTCTTTCGGTGCGATGGCAATCAGGTTACGCTCATCGGCGAGCCATCCGGTGGTGTGAAGAAAAAAGTCGCTATTGCCGGGGAAATTGAAATAGGCGTTGGTGGCAAAGGTGGAGTTGCCGATAACGACGACGGCCGGTCGGGCCGCCTCTTCCTCCGGCGCCTTCTTCGGCGCCAAGGCGGCAGCCAGGGGCAGGGGGCCCTTTACATCTTCCTGTTCGCTCAGGCTCACCACGCGGCCCTGCAGATTCGTTTCGGCCCAGCTGTTGGCCGATGTGCGGGCCAGCGGGACATAGTCCCAGTCTTTGCCGACTTGTTCGTCGAACGTGATGTGACGTGAGAGCGGGAAGAGCACCGCGGAAGTCAGGTCCTGCGTGATCTCATGTTCGGTAAACGTGCGAACCAGCAGCGCGGTGAGATCTCCTGCCGCCAGCCGATCTTGCAGGTCGACCAGCACGCCGGGTCCTAGACCGAGCCCCCAGTGGGCGAGCAGGGATTCGAGTCCGGTCTGGGTGTCCGGATCCACGAGGACCAGCAAATGGCCGCCTTTCTCGACATACGCTTGGATGCGGTCCTGTTCGTCTTTGGTCACGGGCCGGCGCGGGCCGGCGAGGACCAGGACGGTCGTGTCGCTGGGAACGGCAGCCTCCTGGAGAAGGGAGACGGTGGCGACTTCATAGCCTTGCCGGAGCAACGCCTCTTTGGCGATCGAGAGGCCGTTCCGTTCCTTGTCCTCCAAGCTCCGTTCGCTGTGTCCTTCGGCGAACACGATGCGTTTCTTGGCGTCCTTGGAGATGCGCAGCAGGGCTCCGGTCAGCTCGACTTCCGATGGTGAGGTAACCCTGATCGTTTGCCCGTTACTCTCGAACACCGCCGTGTCGCTCCGGAAGATACCGTAGGTTTGCGCGATCTTGGGCTGTTTTTCGGGATCGATGAACTCCACCGCCAGTTTGGTGGAGGCTTGGCGGTAACTTTCCAGCCGTTGCTTGTACGCCTGATACCCTGGGTCCTTCTCCCGTGTGAACACCGTGATTTTGACGTCGCGCAGAAGCGAACGCAGGACACGGTGGGTTTGCGGGGCCAGCGTGTAATTCTGATTTTCAGACCAATCCCAGCGCACGGAATGGCGGGCCGCCAGAAAGTTCACGATGCCAAGGATGGAAGAAAACAGCAGGACCATGAGGAGGCTATTGACGCCCAGCTTTGTCGTCCGCCGGCCGGAGAACGCTTTGACAGCCTCGAAATGCAGGATGAAAAAACCGATCAGACAGCTCAGCGCCGACAGCTCCACCAATGTCACGGCCCAGAGGAGATCCGGCCGGAGGCTGTAACCGATCGCGCCTCCGAGACCGAGGACGATGCCGATGATGCCGAATGGGAGCGATTTGACGTTCATTTCCAGCGCGCCGAGTCGACGACCTGGTGGGTGAGAAACAGCATGAGTGCCAGGCCGCTCGCAAAATACACGAGATCGCTCGTGTCGATGAGCCCGTTCACCAGACGGTCGTAATGCTCCATGAATGAGATATAAGACACCATGTGACCCATTGCGGTGTCGCCGAACAGCGCCCCGAGCCCTGCGACCAGCCATACCGTGAGCAAGATGCCGAATCCCACAAACGCGGCGACGATTTGGTTTTCCGTCAAGGCCGACGCAAACAGGCCGACGGCCAGAAAGAGCGCGCCGAGGAGCGCCATGGCCAGATAGCCGGTGAGGACCGGGCCCCAGTCAAAATCACTGAAGAGCATCAAGACTGACGGAACGAGGCCGGTGATGCCCAGGAGACCGAGGTAAATCAGGAACGCGCTGACGAATTTCCCCGCGACGATTTCGTTGATGCCGATGGGGGACGTCATCAAGAACTCGAACGTTCTGAGTTTGCGTTCTTCGGCGAATAACCGCATGGTCAGGATCGGCAGGATGATCAGCAGCACGAAGCGCATGCTGGCGAAGAGATTCCGGAAGACCAGATCGTTCAGATTGATCTGGGCCATGCCTCCTTGCATCTGCATGAGTTGAATGGCTTGCGCTCCAGCGAAGACGATATAGAGGTACGACAGTAACCCGAAGATGAGCAGAAAGACCGCTCCGACGACGTACACGATCGGCGATACGAAATACCCGCGCAGTTCCTTGGCAATGACGGCTTGGACCGGAGTCATGAGGCGGCTTCCACTGGCTGGGGGAGACCTTCTTCGTGGCGGGTGAGGCGGAGGAACACGTCTTCCAGTGTCATGGAAATGGTCCGTAGTTCCAGCAACCCCCACTGATTGGCCACGATATATCGGGCGATATCGTCTCGTAGGTCACGGCCCAAGGCGCATTCGATGAGGAATGTCCCGTTGCCGGGCCCCTGAAACACGTTGAGAATACCGGGAATAGCCCGGAGCTTGGTCTCACAATCCGGGGGGGGAGACTTCAGGGTAACGGAGATCTTCTCCGATTGCCGCAGCCTCGCCGATAACTGCTCAGGGGTATCTTCCGCCACGATCCGGCCTCCGCTGATGATGACCACCCGCTGGCAGACGGCGGTGGCTTCTGGCAGGATGTGGGTGCTCAGGATGACAGAATGTGAGCCGGCCAAGCTTTTGATTAATTCACGGATCTCTATGATTTGTTTTGGGTCCAGCCCGACCGTCGGTTCGTCCAAGATCAGCACGGGAGGATCGTGCAGAAGGGCCTGGGCGAGCCCGACACGCTGACGGTAGCCGCGAGAGAGGTTCCCGATCAAGCGGTGGCGGACCGACCCCAGCTCAAGCCGCCCTATAGACTGGTCCATGGCCGAGGTCAAATTGGGCCCGGTCATCCCGCGGAGCCGGCCGACAAAGGTCAGATATTCCGTGACGGTCAATTCTTGATAGACCGGGGGTGTTTCCGGCAGATAGCCGATTCGTCGTTTGACTTCCATCGGTTGAGCGGCACAGTCGAATCCGGCGACCCGAGCAGTTCCTTCCGTCGCCGGCATAAAACAGGTCAAAATTCGCATGGTAGTCGTCTTGCCCGCACCGTTGGGACCGAGAAATGCCAACACCTCTCCCTTGGCAACCGAGAAGGTGACTCGGTCGATAGCCGTATGATGTCCGTACCGTTTGGTAATGTGCTGGACGTCAATCATGGGTGTGATGTCAGGGCGAACAAGGATGGAGGAGGCGATCGCAATCGCGGTCTCGCTCAAACCCTGGCGACCATCGCCTGTACCGGGGGATCTTACTCAGTCCGTTTGAGGCAGTCAATACAACAGCGGTTTGTAGGGGTTGCTGTAGAGGACTGAATTTTCAAGGATTTGTATCAGGCCATGTCACGTATCTATTACCCAATCATTCAATGGATGGCCAGGGGTAGTTGACGCGGGGCCCCTCCTCCATATATATAGTGTCACCGTTTGACTCTGCCGTCGCTTCTTCGTGCGTTTTTGTACTGCCTCTCATTCCTGACCAGGCTCCACGCCTTCACACCAAGGTAGGGGAATAGGGTACGCAGTCGGTATTGTTGAACTTCCGTTCCTTGCTTACCCTGGGCCTAGGTACTTCTGGATGATCCAACGTCCCAGAGGGAGGCGAGAGGTATATGCACAAATATTGGAATTTCAATCAGCTGTCATCGAATCCGGCCTTTCGACTTGGTCTAGTCGTCTTCTGCCTTTCCCTGGGGGCTTGCTCCTGGATTCCCAAGGGTGAGAGTGATCTTGATGTGGGGATTAAGGAACGGGGGATGGCATCCTGGTATGGGGTACCATTCCACGGACGACTTGCGGCCAATGGGGAAGTATTCGATATGGAAGCCATGACGGCGGCCCATAGGACCCTGCCGCTTGGGAGCATGGTTCGGGTGGTCAATCTGTTAAACGGAAAGCATGTCCGGGTACGGATTAACGACCGGGGGCCCTATGTGAATGGAAGGATTCTCGACCTGTCCCATGCCGCGGCGGCTCAGCTCGGGATGGTGGAGGGGGGGCTTTCAGTCATCCAGCTGGAGGTAGTCGGCGACCACCGGCCTGAATTCGTCGTCGAATCGGAGGAGGTGGCCTTATATGCTCCCCCCTCCCTTGTGGTCCATCGGTTGGATGAACGATCGTTGCTTGCCCCCCCGATGCACAGGTTCGGCCCGTCAAACTTTACGAAGGTATTCATCCACCGACTACTGCGCAACGACGTCTTAGTTCAGCGTTGGTGGGAATTGGTGCCGGCTATTCTGGTCGCCGATCCGGCTCATCGGGAACATGTGGCGTTGGTATTGGCATAGCTGTATGCCCTGCGCTCTCCTCGGTTGACAGTCCACACCCTCTCCTCTAGACTGACTCGTCCAATTCAAGACGGGCCAGTCTGTTCATTGTCGTCATTGATCACCACGCAAAGGAGCCGAGAGCATGGCGAAGAAAACCACGAAAAGCTCAGCGGAGGCTGAAGAAACTCGATTGAAGAAAAAAGTCGCGGAACGGCGGACTGCGGGGAAGACCTCCGAAGGGACGGCGGCATTCCGAGCGCTTCGAAAGCGGCTGAAGCGGGAGCAACGCAGACGGCGGGCCCTTGCGCTGCGCAAGAAACATGCGGCGGGCAGCAAGGCTGCCGCAGCACCTGCGTCAACCTAGATCGTCAACCGGTTCCGTGTACGGTAGGACATTGTATGAAATCAGATCGCACTGACCAATCCGGCGATACGCTTCCGACGGCTCAGTCGTCGGGGGATGAGCTGGCGGACTCCTTATCCGAAGATCTTGCTCGAGCCCAACAACAGGAGGCCGGTCCTGTGCCGACTGGTGTGGAAGCCGGGGAGGACTTAGAAGAAGAGCGCGTCAAGGATGAGATCGATATTCAGATCGACCTG
>JABMDG010000187.1 GCA_015904045.1 Nitrospira sp. | reverse complement strand
CATGTGGCGGCGCGCCGGCGCCGTCATGCGCCATAGGGCTCTGCATCATAGCCTCGCCTCAAATGCCGCCCCTCCCCATCGGCGTCTGGGAATCTGACGGGCGGCCGCGTCTCAGCAAATGATCTTGCGATACCCCTTGCAACCGCCTCATGCCATGTCTACAATGCACGCCCATTGCCAACTGGAGCCAGCGCGCCGATGGCGAACCAGCCCGTGTTCTTGCAGTCCTGCTGTGCGAACTTCCGCGTGATCGGTCCGGAAGGCAACACCTCCGGCACGTCTTCCGACAGATCACGACATACCTTCCTGTCACACTGGTTCAGATCCTACCCGACAATTGCGTTTTCCCTACTGTTTTCCTTGGGAGTACTCTGGGTTGCCGCCTTGTTGCTGGTAAGCACGGCCATCCCCGCGAAAGCCGAATGGTCCGCCACTACGGGCGGTTCGCTGTTTTATACCGACAACGCCAATCTCTTCTCGGCCACGCGCCGCTCGAGCCTCGACGGCGACCCATCGCAACCGGTGGTAGAGAATTCGTCGTTTGGTCATAACAAAGATATGGTGTTTGAACCGACGGTCCGCGTGATGAAGCTCATTCCTTCTTCCTGGGGCAAGACAGCATTCACCGCCAAAGTTCGGGGGTTCGTCTACGCCGTCAATCCGGAATTCAGTCAGGCCGGAATCTACCTTGAGGGAGTGCATGCCTTCAACCCTGACACTGCCATCCGACTGCGGTTTTTTACGGCTCCCGACCAATTACTGGGTCAGACAGAAATCTCCCATGGTAGTATCCATGGGCTGCACGATGCGCGGGTCAGTTCCCATATCGGTTCTATCCGGTTTGACAAACGTCTTTCCGAGCATTTTGAAGTTCAACTATATGGACGCGCCGGGATCCGCCGCTTCAATGAGCCGTTTGTCGAGAGAAACACGTTCTTGTGGGCGATTGGCCCGCATTTGGTCTGGCATGTGACGCACCATACGAGAATGGTCCTCGGCTACCATTACGAACGCGGCTTGGCGCAAGGCCGTCACCATCCTCAGTTCCATGACGATAGCTCCTACGTACATCATTTTGCATCGATTGCCCTCGAAGCCGATTTGATGGAAAACCTGGAGTTGGAACTCGACTTCCACTATGAGCGCAACAACTTTACGACCGGAATACCCGATGATCATCATCATTTCTTGGGAGGTGAGAACATCTTCCTCGGAAGCGGACGGCTTTTATATCAGCTCACGGACAATACGGCTTTGACTCTGACCGTCCAGCGGGCTCAGCGCTCACTCAATGCTGAACACGCGCATCTGCAGGCCCACAACACCAATGTGGGTCTTGGAGTTCTGTACCGGTTTTGAGCCGGCACGGTCCGGCGAATCACTGAGACGTTTGACCTCATGACTGAGGTGGGTCCTTGAAGGGTTCAGACATGCTGAGAACGGTTGCCATCCTAGCGCTGTGTTGTCTTCTCGCCGCCTGTCAGAGCGCTAACAGCGTCTCTCCCAAGGCTATTCAAGACTCAACCCGCTTGGCTTCCGTCAAATCAATCTACATCGAGGACCTTGGGAAAGAAGAGGGCGCCGATGTCATCGAGAAGTCGGACATTGTCAGAGCGCAAATTGGAGCCGCGCTGGCTCAATCTGGGAGATTTTCCATTGTGACCACTCCTCAACAGGCCGATGCCATTCTCGCCGGTATTGCCGGCATCGAGCAGTGGTACCACGGGATGGAAGGTTTCTACGGATTGGAAGGAGATCTGGATACCCACTATCTGGGAGTGGGGCACTTACGGTTGATCGATTCCAAAACGAAGCAGATCATTTGGACCCACGAGTATGAACGAGGATTTTTTAAACTGCACCAAACCGTCGAAAGCCGCGTTGCCGAGCAAGTTGCAGACCAGTTACTGCGTGACGCCACGCCCGCCGGGAATCAGTAACGATCCGACGGCAGCCTCCTGATCTGTGCCGAGATACCGCGCTGTCACGCAACTCAAAAATCCAGAAACAGATTCAGCGAGAGAATGTGGTTCATGCTATCGATAGTCGCTCTGTTGATGTATTGATTCATATAGCCGAATTCGAACAGCACCGGTGGTTGCACGCGATAGCCGATCCCGGCAAATCCACGGTTTTGATCGAACCCCTGCCTGGCTCCCCAATTCGTATCATTCAGGTTGACGAAGACTTCATCCCACCCCACGAGACTCACAGGTTGATAAAAGGGAAGCGGCCAGCTGAGTTTGAACATCTGACGGAACCGCCCGCCGGTCTCGTTTCCGTTGGTTTGCCAACGTTGTTCAAATCGTGATCGGCTGGTGAACTCTCCGATGGGACTCTGCCCTTTCCACATATATTGTTGCCAGAACCGGTCTTCGTGGATGTTGTCGCCGGCTACCGGGAAGTTGATGACATGAGCATAGCCCACCCATAGTGAAGAGTGCTCGGTCACCGCATAGCCGACTCCCGGACGAATCAACAGTTGATCCATTTCCTCGCCCTCTTCTCTCGAGCGGGGTTGGACCTCGGCCGCCCAGCGGAATTTTTTGAAGTCGGGATCGATAAATCCGAAATTGCCTCTTGCCGTCACATTGCCCCAGACTCGAAAGTCGTCCGCCAATTCGGCCCAGGCGCTCGTAGGCGCGAACGGCATCAGGTCGTACGCGAGAATCGTCAGGATAAGCCAGAGGGCTACAATGAGACGGTTAGCGGACCGCCCGATTAAAGGCCGGCACTTCATCGGTGCAATCATAGTCACCATTCCTCTTGTATGGGTGGAAGTATCGCAACAAGACCAGTTTCACGGCTTGGAAATGATCGGACAACTATCCGCGCCTTGAAAATGGGCGGCAGGACCCTAGCACAGTCACCCTTTGTATGGCTAGCCGACAACTCTCGTACACAGGCGGAGATTTCATGTGATGACATACGTCTCTATCGGATGACAGGCATCGAAGGCGAGTGGGGGGAGTTGCGACGCATGATTCGGTCCATCTACAATAAGACTTTTTCCTGTCGCTCATTGTCACATATGGTCCCAGAGTGATCAGTTACTACGAGAGGACGGCTTGATCATGAAGGCACTGACATTGTCGCTTGCGCTTCTTGCTTTTCCCGCCCTGTGCTTCGCGGAGGTGGAGAAGCATACTGAAGTTTGCGTGGCAGCCACTGAACAAGACATTGCCGCCTTGTTCGACCGATGGAACAAATCGCTCAAAACCGGCGACCCCCGCAAGGTCGTGGAAAACTACGCGACCAAGTCCGTGTTACTTGCGACCGTGTCCAGTAAGCCGCGCTTCACACCCAGCGAGAAAGAGGACTATTTTCACCACTTTCTAGAAAATCAGCCGGAAGGACGCATTGATTCTCGCACGATCGAACTCGATTGTAATACGGCGATCGACGAAGGCCTCTATTCCTTCACCTTCAAGAAGACCGGGGCCACTGTCAAAGCCCGATACTCCTTTACGTACAAGTGGGACGGCATCAGATGGTTGATCACCAGCCATCACTCCTCCAAGTTGCCGTCCGAGCAAGCCCCCCTGGAAGAGCCACCCCACGCCGTGACGCAACACTCAGAAGTCTGTGTCGCTGCCGATGAGAAGGAAATCGGGGCATTACTCGACCGGTGGAAAGAATCTATCGAGAGCGGCAATGCCCACAGGGTCATCGCCAATTACGCGTCGAGATCTGTCCTGCTTCCCCTCTCCTCTTCGAAGCCACGATTAACGCTCGACGACAAGGAGGATTACTACCGCCATTTCCTCAAGGACAGACCGTACGTACACCTCAAATCCCCCACGTTCGAAATCGATTGCAATACGGCGATCGCTGAAGGCCTCTACACCTTCACCTTCAAAAGGACCGGGGACATGGTGAATGCCAGATACAACATTGTCTATAAGTGGGACGGCTTACAGTGGCTGATTACCAGCGACCACTCGTCCGTCCTTCCTCAATAGCTGCACGCATGTGGTTGGCTCACGAGACCTAGAATCTTCCCGGCATGTCCTGACCAGCCACGGATACCGGGGGATGCGTCGCGCAAAACAGAGCCTGGGATGACAGGCTTGAGGACTACTTGAGAAATACATAACCCCGCGGCTATAATTCCGCCCCTCACGTACCCGTCATCGTCTTACCGTCAGTCGTTGGACATGGCTGTCGAGGTTGGATCGCAGCACCCGAAGGAGGATCTTTTATGAGAAGATTGGCCTTGCTCCTCGCAGTGATCGCCGTTCCCATGGTGAGCTACGCAGAGGAACAGGATGTAGCCACACTCCATAAATACAGCCATGTGGTTCCGCAACATGCGGAGCTATGTGTGGCGGCGACCGAAGAAGACATTGCCGCCTTGTTCGACCGCTGGAATACTTCACTCCAAACTGGGGATGTGCACAAAGTTTCCGCCAATTACGCCCCCAAGTCCCTCTTACTCCCGACCGTATCGAGCCGGCCGCGGCTCACAGTCGCTGACAAAGAGGATTATTTTCACCATTTCCTGGAAAACCGCCCGGTCGGCCGCATCGACTCGCGCGAAATCGAGATCGATTGCAACACCGCGATTGATGCAGGGCTCTACACCTTTACCTTCCAAAAAACCGGGGCCGTCGTCAAAGCCCGCTATACCTTCACCTACAAGTGGGACGGCAAGCAGTGGCTGATTACCAGCCACCATTCGTCCGCACTGCCCACGACGGATGCGCCTCCGGAACACGTACACCAGGCAGTTCCCCAACATACGGAATTGTGTGTGGCCGCGACCGAGGAAGACATTGCCGCTTTGTTCGTCCGCTGGAATGCCTCACTCCAAACCGGCGATCCGCATAAGGTCTCGGCCAATTACGCACCGACGTCGATCTTGCTCCCGACGGTGTCGAGCCGGCCTCGACGTACGGCTCTCGACAAAGAGGACTATTTTCACCATTTTCTGGAAAACCACCCGGTCGGCCGCATCGACTCGCGCGAAATCGAAATCGATTGCAACACCGCAATCGACACAGGGCTCTACACCTTCACCTTCCAGAAGACCGGGGCCAAGGTCAAAGCCCGCTATACCTTCACCTACAAGTGGAACGGCAAACAATGGCTGATCACCAGCCACCATTCGTCCTCGGTGCCAACGGCAGATGCACCGCCGGAACATGTGCACCAAGCGGTTCCGCAACATGCGGAGGTCTGTGTGGAAGCCAGGGAGGAGGACATTGCCGCCCTGTTCGACCGCTGGAATGCCTCATTGCAAAGCGGGGATGTACACAAGGTCTCGGTCAACTACGCACCGACCTCGATCTTGCTGCCCACGGTGTCGAGCCGGCCCCGACTCACGGCTCTCGACAAAGAGGACTATTTTCACCATTTTCTGGAAAACCACCCGGTCGGCCGCATCGACTCGCGCGAAATCGAGATCGATTGCAACACCGCGATCGATGCGGGGCTCTACACCTTTACCTTCCAGAAAACCGGAGCCGTCGTCAAAGCCCGCTATACCTTCACCTACAAGTGGGACGGCAAACAATGGCTGATTACCAGCCACCACTCGTCCGCTGTGCCACCGAAGGAATAGGGGACTGGCCTGGCCCCCTGCTGCTTCACGCTTCATTACGACCTGTATACAAACGGGAGCCGACCTCGACCGAGGTCGGCTCCGGCTACCTACTTCAGCAGCACCCTCCCGAGTTGGTACGTAAATGACCGGCGAGTGCGGTTGTTTCGCCGAGGGGAATCCCCCTACGTTTGGGGCATTGTGGAACAACCGGCGGTTCAGCGATAAGGTTCTCTCACCACGATACGGCGGACTGGTTATAATGCCGCAAATTCTCAACTGCAGTGAGCATGCCAACGACGAAGAGGTGCACTATCTCACGACCCTGCTGCTCTATCACTTGGTTGAACGATGTGGAGGGCACTTACAGTTCACCGCGCAAGAAGTTCGGCAGATCCGCGACAATCTCTCCACGAAAATGGTGCAAATCCAACTCGGCAACGACGTGCAGTTGCGTATTATCGATCGCCTGCCGGAGCTGCAGTAGCTTTTCGCTCGACTCTCCCATTCGCACTGTCTTAAGCTCGGTGTAATGCTGCACATCTCCGCCCACGTCAGCCTTCCCGACGCTGAAATCCAACTCCATGCGATCCGATCGCAGGGAGCCGGCGGGCAACACGTCAACAAGGTCTCGACCGCGATTCACTTGCAGTTCGATATTCAGGCCTCGTCCCTGCCGCCGCGCTACAAAGAGGCCTTGCTCAAGCTGAAGGATCACCGCATTTCAGAAGACGGGATCGTCACCATTAAAGCGCAACAGCATCGCACACAAGAGCGGAACCGCGAGGATGCCCTCGAACGATTACGGCAGTTGATTCACAGCGTGACGATTCCACGCAAGGCTCGCCGACCGACGAAACCGACAAAGGCGTCGGAGAATCGGCGGGTTGAGGGGAAGAAAAGACAAGGACGGCTCAAGGCACTGAGGAAGAATCTCGACGATTGATTCGTTTCGCACCGTGTTTCGAACGGGGCTCTACCGGGAGAGGCGCTTCAGCGATTCACGGCGTACACGGTCTTGGAGGCGTGGGTCTGCGCTTGCCGGAGCACCGTTTTAGCCTCATGAACGAACGTGGTCCGTCCGTCTTTGCTGGCGATGGCCAGCGCATCAGAAGCCAGCGCGACGGCTTCCTGATGGCTACCACGTTCACACCGGACTTTCGCAAGGGCGAGTCGGGCATTCACGGCTTTCGGCGCCCGTTTGATAACGTGTTGTAAGAGCTGCTCGCCCTTTTCTGAATCACCCCCCAACAAGCCAGGCAACTTCACCAGCAACGTCCCTTTGGCTGAAAGAGCGTCGATGTGCATCGGATCGATCTCCAGGGCCCGATCAAGTTCGTTCATCATGCGGCGGAACCCAAACACCGACGTGAGCGATTCTCCATCGAGACGAAGCAGCTCACCCAGGTTACAGAAGAGCGCAAAATGCGCGTCGGCGCTTTGCTCATCCGTCGCAACCGCCTGCTCGCCCAGCGCCTGGCCCTGTTCAAAATAAGCGCGCCTGGCTTCCCGCTCAGTGGCCGCCCGCCCCTCCTCACAGTGTTGCAGTGCTTGCCGGGACAACACGTTGGCAACATCACCCGCTGATGCGATACCCGCCAGGAGAACGAGGCTGAATCCCACGACGCCCGTGATGATGACTCGTAGACCTGTTCGCATGCTGTCAGCTATCCTCCGACTGGTAATGGATGTGAACGGTTCGAACAATAGGTGCCGAAACAGCAAACCTGGTGCCACATCCCCGCTTGGCTGGACAAATTGGAACCGGTTGATAAACCGAGCGGCCTACAGGAAGCTCCGCTAGCAGACCCTCATCGACTTTGCTCCATGACAAGTTCCGGTAACGCCATGGACATGGACGTACGACCAGCCGACTTGGCGATTCCATGGATCGGCCATGGTAGTTGGCTTGCTGGAATGGAGCGAGACGCTATGCCTCCGAGGCTGTCAACCCAATGATATTGTATCCCCCGTCCACATAAATGACTTCTCCGGTAATGCCCCGCCCCAACGAGCTGACCAAGAAGAGCGCCGTGTCCCCGACTTCGCCTTGCTCCGTGGGACGCCGAAGGGGAGCAAACTCCTTGTGGTGGTCGATCATCTTGCTGATGCCGGACACCCCGCGGGCGGCGAGCGTCTTGATCGGCCCCGCGGAGATGGCGTTGACGCGGATATTCTTCGGGCCCAGATCGTAGGCCAGGTAGCGGACGGAACATTCAAGGGCCGCTTTGGCGACGCCCATGACGTTGTAATGCGGCACGACCCGTTCCGCCCCGAGGTAACTGAGCGTGACAATGGAGCCCCCGTCGGTCATCAGCGGCATCGCTGCGCGTGCCACGGCGACCAGGGAATACGCGCTCACATCCAACGCCATCGCAAAGCCCTGGCGCGTCGTGTTGATAAACTGGCCGGTGAGTTCTTCCCGCGGCGCGAAGGCCAGTGAGTGAACGAGAAAGTCGAGCCGCCCGAATTCTTTCTGCACCTGCTGCATGAGAGACGCGATCTCCGTGTCGCTGCCCACATCACAGACATAGGCCTTCGCCCCCGGTACCGTGGCGGCGAGTTCTTCGACGTTTTGTTTGAGCCGCTCATTCTGGTAATTGAAGAGGAGCCGCGCTCCCTGGCTTGCCGCAGACTGGGCAATCGCCCACGCAATACTGTGCTTGTTCGCCACACCAATAACCAGACCTTTTTTCCCTTCCAGCAGCATAGATATTCGCGCTCCTTGCAGTTGACGATTGACGCGTGACGGGGCTCAAGATAGCACGATTCTCGATCGCTGTGAACGGCTTCATTCCGCAACCGGCGAAATGATGGCTTGCCTCTGCCGAACGCAACCCCGGATTGATCCCGACCAACAACGCCCGCGTACCCGGTTTGAGTATGAGGCGCGAGTCGCTGATTCTTAGACATTCGGCTGACTGGTTTTCTGAGGCAGTTTAGTCGTCCTCAATCCATTTCGCCACAGGACCTTGGAGGAAAAATCATTCGCCATTTTATTAGAACGAAACCGTAACATAACGGTTGTACGAGTGAATTTCTGTCACTGTCCAATTCTTTTCTGCGGCATCAAGCTTGCTGAGTAATCCGTGAGTGCCGAATAGGCGGCACCTTATACACATCCTTGAAGGAGGACTCTCGTTATGAAGAACATGTTGATGGCGATCATGGCAGTGGCAGTGGCAGTGACGTTCAGCGCCCCGGCGTTCGCGAGCGACAAGAAGGAAGAGAAGAAGCCCGGCAAGGCCGTTGAGACGGTCTACGGAGAAGAGAAGAAGAAGGAAGAGAAGAAGGGCGGCCACGCGGACACCTTCGGCGACGAGAAGAAGAAGGAAGAGAAGGGCAAGTAATTTCAGCCCGATCTGGCGAGGCTAGTTGGCTTGGGGGCCTTCCATCAGGAAGGCCCCCGGTCATTTTTGCCGGTGCGCTTTCAAGTAGACTGCCTGTAATCCCACGATCGTTTTTGCATCTCGAATCGTTCCATCCGCGATTTTCCCCACCGCCTCTGCGAGCGGCATTTCTATGACATCCAACACTTCGTCGCGATCCAGTTGCTGCCGGCCTTTCGTGAGCCCGGTGGCTTGATAGATATGAATCACTTCGTCGGCGAATCCCGGCGCCGTAAAGATGCTTGAGAGCAGCTCAAACGACGAGGCCCGA
>JABMDG010000186.1 GCA_015904045.1 Nitrospira sp. | reverse complement strand
CACAGGCGCTCCCCCCCGCGGTGACGTCCTTCCCCCGCATCTGGCTCTTGCATCACACGGCGGACCCCCATCACCACCTCTCGGTGCTCACCTTTGCCGGACCACCCGACGCGGTCGGCGAAGCGGCAATCCGCGCCATTACCGCTGCGACAGAACTGATCGACCTGCGGCGACATGAAGGGGTCCACCCTCGCATTGGCGCCACGGACGTCGTGCCGTTCGTCCCGATTCACGACGATGGAATGGACGAATGTATTCGCGTGGCCCGTTGGGTGGGCCAGGAAGTGGGCACGCGCCTGGGCATTCCTGTGTTCCTCTACGAACACGCGGCCTCCAACCCCGCGCGCCGGCACCTGGAGTCGGTCCGGTTGGGAGGGCCCAAAGGGCTGGCTTCCCGGATGGACTCCGACCCGGCCTGGCTTCCCGACTTTGGCCCTCCACACCTGCATCCCAGTGCAGGCGCACTGATCGTCGGTGCCCGCAGACCTCTCATTGCCTTCAACGCCAATCTCAAGACAAACGACCCCTCAATCGCCAAAGCCATTGCCAAGTCCATCCGGCAGTCGAACGGAGGAGTACCTGCTCTGAAGGCGATCGGCGTGGAAGTGGCCAGCCGCGGCATGGTGCAAGTGGCGATGAACCTGACAGACTACCGAGTGACACCGATGCACCGGGCGTTTCAAGCTGTGAAAGCCGAGGCTGCGAAATGGGGAGTCGAGGTAGCCGGGAGTGAACTCATCGGTCTGGTTCCCCAAGCGGCGCTCGATCAGGCCGCCGTGGCCGCACTGCAACTGGAACGATTCGATCCAAGTCAAGTCCTCGAAACGCGACTCGCCGAAGCCGCGGCGAACACAAAAACTGTGTGCCCAACCCTTTCTGATTTCCTCGACGCCGTGGCCGCCACTGAACCGACTCCGGCCGGTGGCAGTGTCGGGGCACTGGCCGGCGCATTGGCCGCTTCGTTGGGTATCATGGGGGCTCGCCTTGGACACGGCATCGAGTCGGAACACCGCCTGACCCAGATGCAACATCGGCTGCGCGAACTGATCCAGGATGATGCGGACGCCTACAACCAACTCATGCGCGCCTACAGAATCCCCAAGCAGGAACCGCATCGACCGCAGTCCATTGCAACGGCTCTCAACAGGGCCACAGACATTCCAATGGAAATCGCCGAATTGGCCTGTGAGGTCGGACGCCTGATCCATACCTGCATCCCATTAGTGAAGCAGGCAGTCCGTTCGGATATGACCGTAGGCATGATTATGGCTATTGCCGCCGCAGAATCTGGACTCCACACGGCATCTGTTAATATTCAATTAAATCCAGAGCTTAGCGCGTCGAAATCGGCAACGATCGCTAGAGCCATAAGAAATCTTGAGGAACTGAAGAGGCTATGTTACACTCCGCCGCCATTTGAGTCAGGTCATTGATGCAACCAGGCCACGCCTGAGAAAGTGAAAAGTCGGAACGGATGGAAATCAAAGTCTTCAATAACAATGTTGAAAAAGCTCTGAAGGTCGCCAAGAAAAAACTGGCCGGTGAAGGCTTGTTTCGTGAACTGAAACGCCGCCGGTTTTATGAGAAGCCGAGTGTCAGAAAAAAGGCGAAACAACGCGAAGCCCAACGGCGCCGCCAGAAGTGGCTCTCGAAACGGAAACCCGAGTAGTCGGCGGCGCTGCCGCCGTGCAAGCCCTCTCACTCTCCTCAAGCTCCTCGTCATCCCTGCGGTTCTCTCATGCGTCAGGAACAGATTCATGCCGCGATTCGGATCGTCAAGCAGGAGATTCGCCGGTGGCAGGAACCGGTCGTCGGCGTCATCGCGCGGGAATCCAACCGCGATCCCTTTCTCATTTTGATTTCCTGCCTGCTGAGTCTGCGAACGAAAGATAAAACGACTGACGAAGCAAGCCACCGGCTCTTCGCGCTGGCCCGGACACCGGCGGCCATGTTGAAGTTGCCGCTCAAGAAGATCGAGCGGGCGATCTATCCCGTCGGCTTCTACCGGACCAAAGCCAAATCGATTCATCAGATTTGCGACCGGCTGCTCGATGCCTACGGAGGAACCGTACCCGATTCCATCGACGAGCTGGTGACGCTGCCCGGAGTCGGGAGAAAAACGGCGAACCTGGTCGTGACGGTCGGCTACGGCAAGCCCGGTATTTGCGTCGATATCCACGTCCACCGGATCAGCAACCGGTGGGGATACATCAAGACGAAGACGCCGGAAGAGAGCGAACAAGCCTTGCGGGATACGCTGCCCAAACGCTACTGGATCACCTTCAACGACCTGCTGGTCCCCTATGGCCAGAATCTCTGCCAGCCTGTCTCGCCCTTCTGCAGCACATGCAAGCTGACGTCATACTGTGATCGGGTGGGCGTGACAAAAAGCCGTTAAGCGTGAAGCGTATCTCCTGAAGCCCTGGAGGAGAAGCGATGTTTGCGAGATACGAGCGACGTGTTCAGATGAACAGCTTCGTTTCCGCCTCTTCCGTGAGTTTGAGAATAGCGGGCAGCCCCATGACCTCATCGACGCGCGTTTCCACCGCCTGGCTCTCCACCCCCATGTATTCCAGACCGGCGCTGCACGCGATCAGCCTGAATTTGCCGACGTGTTTCGCGTCTTGAAACATCTCTGAAATCTTCGGGACGTTCTTGTCTTTCAATAAACGGGCGACTTCCTCGGCGGACCCGGCGTATTCCGGGGGAAAGTCGAGCTGGTCGATCTTGCCCTCCGCCAATTTCTTGATGGTCCAGAACAGCAACACCACGATGACGTCTTTGCCCATCGCCGCCGCAGTCATGCCGATCGTCGCCACTTGATGCAACTTATCGTAGGTGGCGTTATGGGCGAAAATGACGAACTTGGGAGGCTGCGGCATAGCGTTTATGGTGTCTTCACGCGTGTCTTGACGCTGTTGATATAGTCGGCGATCGCGGCATCCACTTCGCCCTGCGTCATGGGGCGATCGTGGGTTTCGCTTTCATCGAGGAGATACTGATCGCGGTCTTTCTCCTGCCGAACGACGACGGAATTTTCCGGTGTCACGTCGATCAGCATGAACCATTCTTTCGTTCCCAGCGAGATGACCACCTGTTTGCCGAGCCCTTTCTTGGTGATCTCGATCTCAAGTGCATCACCGGATGCAGGAGGGTCGCCCGCTTGGATGGAGGGAATGGCGGAGAGCGTCGCAATCATCAGGAGCCCCGCGACCATTGCATTCCGCGTGAACAGATCCATGGCCAGGCTCCATGACGGGGCATTATAGCCACCGTGGGCGACCGCGTAAACACCCAGCCATGATACGGACTTGAGCGTCCCTCACCTTGAGGGGTGCCGGAGCACGTGTTAGGATGCCCGCTCGATGGATTGGCTCCTTTCAACGGTTCAACAATATGTGTCAGCCGAAACGCTGGTGGCCCTCACCGTCCTGTCGATTGTGTTTTTCGTCGGGTCATTGATCGCGATTCCATTTATCCTGGTCAGGTTACCGACAGACTTCTTCGACATCCGCGTTCCGCGTCCCTGGATGGAGGATCACCACCCGGTGCTCCGGGTGCTCGGCCATCTCGTCAAGAACGTCGTGGGTACGATTTTCCTCTTCGCCGGCTTTCTCATGCTGTTTCTCCCGGGGCAGGGCATCTTGACCATGTTGATCGGCATTTCCATGCTGGATTTTCCAGGCAAACGCAAGCTCGAAGCCAAGCTGATCGGACAGCCGGCAGTCTTGAATACGATTAACGGCATGCGCGAGAAATTCGGCAAGCCTCCGTTGATCATCGCCCCGGACCCCTAGCAGGACTGAGATGAAAGGACTGAGGACTACGATCCTTCATGGGCTGACGCCTTTACTCGACCCTCAGTCCTCAGCCCTCAGTCCTCAACAAGACAATTTCGACCACCGGCAACACCCATGATATCGCCGCAAACCGACAGACGCCCCACGCTCTATCTGATCGACGGCAGCGCGTATATCTATCGTGCCTTCTTCGCCCTCCCCCCGCTGAACAATTCCAAAGGTCTCCAGACCAACGCGGTGTACGGCTTCACCACCATGCTGCTGAAGATCATCCGTGAGCGGCAACCGGATGGCTTGGCCGTGGCCTTCGATGAAAAGGGGCCGACGCTCCGGCATGAAGAGTTCAAAGAGTACAAGGCCCAGCGTCCACCCATGCCCGACGGCATGAAAGCGCAGATCCCCTACATCCACCGCGTCGTTGAGGCCCTGGCGATTCCCGGACTACGACAGGCCGGCTACGAAGCGGACGACCTGATCGGCACCCTCGCGCGCAAGGCTGAACAGGCCGGCTACGACGTGGTCATCGTCACCGGCGACAAAGATATGTTCCAACTCCTCACCCCGCACGTCCGGATCTACGATCCCGTCAAAGACAAGTGGTTCGGTGAAGCGGAATGTATCGAGCGGTTCGGCGTGGAACCGGGGCGTGTGGTGGAAATCATGGGACTGATGGGCGACGCCACAGACAACATTCCCGGCGTGAAAGGCATCGGTGAAAAGACCGCCATGAAGTTGATCGCCCAGTTCGGAACGATCGAGGAGGTGTTGCGACGAGTCGAGGACGTGACGCCGACGCGGACCAAAACGCTGCTGACCGAACAGGCCGACAACGCGCGCCTGAGCCGGAAACTAGCCACGATCGAGACTGACAGTCCCGTGGCATTCGACCAAGAAGCGCTCCACATCAAACCGCCGCACATGGACCAACTCAGCGCGCTGCTTCGTGAGTTGGAGTTCACCTCGCTGCTCAAGTCGCTCCAGGCCTCGGACGAGCCGCCGAAGAGGGAGCAGGCGGCGGCCGAGAGGATCGAGAGCGAGCAGGCGGCGCATGCGTTTGTGGAATCGTTGCCGAAGGGAGCCACGCTGGCCGTGCGATGCCTGCTTGCCGGGGGAACCGGCGTACAAGCGGAGGTCCAGGGGATTGCGCTTTCGACCGGAGACCAGACCGCCTACATCCCGCTCGATGTGCATGACTACCTGAGGTCCATCACATCGCTGTTGCACGAGCCAACCAGAACCAAGGCCGCCCACGACTTGAAGGCCACACTCCTGGCCTTCCATCGAATCGGGATCACGCTCGCCGCCCCCTATGCCGACACGATGGTGGCTGACTATTTGTTGCGCCCCAACCGCCGCGACCATCAACTCGACACCCTTGCTCTGGAGCTGCTGGACCACCGCATGGGCGCGCACGGGAAAGCACAATCCGCGCCGACTTCGCTGTTCGATGAAACGTCCGGGTCGAGCGACGAAGCGGCCGAATGCGCGTCAGTCATTGCCAAGATCATGCCGATCATGCTGGAGCAACTGAAGGACCAAGGCAGTCTCAAACTGTTCCAAGAAGTCGAAATGCCGCTCGTGCCGGTGCTGGCTGAGATCGAGCGAAATGGATTTCTATTAGATGTCGAGGGGCTGCACGCCCTGAGCAAGGAACTGGAACGAGACCTCGACCGGATGATGGAGTCCATTGCCGCCGTAGCCGGCGGTGAATTCAATATCAATTCGCCCAAGCAGTTGGCCACGGTCCTGTTCGAGAAGCTGGGGCTCAAACCGCTTCGTAAAACGAAAACCGGCTACTCCACGGACGAGGACACGCTCACGCAACTCGCCGCACAACACGAACTGCCGGCACAGATTCTGAGCTACCGAAGCATCAGCAAACTCAAATCGACCTACGTGGACGC
>JABMDG010000185.1 GCA_015904045.1 Nitrospira sp. | reverse complement strand
GTCCAAATCGCTGACCCGCATACGGGTGTGGAGGAGCTTTGTGACTGTCATGAGAAGAGCTTATAGCAGATGGGGTATGGCTGATGGCAAGACCGATCTGGAACCTTTTTTCTCTGATGCCATATGTCATAAGCTATCAGCTAGTAGCCATGGTCATGTCCCAGCCCATCCCGCGCGCGTTTTTCAACCGGCCCACCCTCACCGTGGCGCGAGCCCTGGTGGGGAAATATCTGGTGCGCGAACATCGGACCGGGTCCATGGCCGGCAAGATCATAGAAGTCGAAGCCTACATCGGGTCGAACGATCAAGCGTGTCATGCTTCAAAAGGCAGGACTGCCAGAACGGACGTGATGTTCGGTCCGGCCGGGGTCGCCTACGTGTATCTCATCTATGGGATGTATCATTGCCTCAACGTCGTGACGGAGCGAGAGGAATTTCCCGCGGCGATCTTGATTCGAGCGGTGGAGGTCGACGGTGAGCTGATTGATGGGCCGGGCCGCCTGTGCCGTACGTTGAACGTCGACCGATCGCTCCATCGGCTCGACCTTACAATCGGCAGAGGGCTGTGGTTCGAAGATCGTGGCGTCGAGGTGCCGCGCGGGCGAGTCGGACGGTTTCCGCGCATCGGTGTGGAGTATGCCGGCGAATGGGCGAAGAAACTCTGGCGGTTCCGGTTGCGGGTATCACAGTAAGATCAACGGGGCAGAAAATACAACGGGGGTACCGTCATCTGACGGTACCCCCGTTGTATTTCAGCAGGCCTCTGTTTACGGAATCTTCCGCTTATCGGTGATTTTCGTGGCGGATGTCACGGGTGGAGCGATCTTAATCTGCGGGCCTTGCACGTTCGGGAGCCGGCCGGCGCCCTGTCCTGCCGTAATGCGGGCATTGTCTGTCTTGGTCAGTTCTTGCTTGCTGTGCGTATCGTCGTGTCCAGCTGCCTTCAGCAGAGATGATTCACCACGGGCATCCGATTGGCCGGGATCGTTGGCGGTCGGCTGGCCCGTCACCGGGCTCCCGGAGTTCTTCATCGGATAGCCTTCGTGCTTCGGAAGCAGCGCCGGATTGGCCGAGGCCATCGACAGTGCACAGAGGACGGCGGAGACGGTGGCAACCGCAGCGATGACAAGTTTCATGCTCCTACTCCTTTGAGGAAAGAAATGGTGGCTGCACACTTCATGGTCAAGACGTGTGATACAGAAGCTCGTCGAGAACGACCGGAATCATATCCACGCCGAGCGTGCTCTGTCAAACGGGCACGCCGTACGTGACACGTATCTTGTGAAGCCCGCTTCGCCGACTCAGCAAAGCGAGCGTATCTCGCAAGCAAAGATTAAGAGCCATGCGCTTTCCGTCTTACGCTTCACGAATGACGAGATACGAATCACGGCGCTAGCTCGGCCGGCGGTGAGGGCGGCGCCCGCGTCCGCGATGACGGAAGGCCGGCCCGCGGCTCACCCCTGGCAGACGGATTGTGACGGTGGTGCCTTCACCCGGGGCGCTGCCGATGGCGATGGAACCGCCGTGTTCTTCGACGATCTTCTTGACACTGGGAAGCCCTAAGCCGATTCCGGAGCGTTTCGTGGTGAAAAAAGGCTCGAAGACCTTGTCGACGAGATCATCCGGGATGGGGGCACCGTCGTTCTTGATGAGCACCTGCACCTCCAGACCTTTCCCGGCTCGGTGTTGGGTCACCTGGATATGCAGATGGCCGCCGGGCGTCATGGCCTCGCAGGCGTTCTTGAAAATACTCAAAAAGACCTGTTGGAGTTTCGCTTCGTCGGCGCGCACGGGCGCAATGACGTTGGGGTACTCTTTGGTCACCTGGATGCGGGTCGCTTCCAAGTCCGTGGCCAGCACGACCAGGGTACTGTCCAAGACTTCCGGGATTCTGCAGAGGTGGCGATTCAACTCCAACGGCTTGGCGAAGTCCAGGATCTCGTTCAGGATCGCTTCGATCCGAATCAGGTCGCGCATGGCGTTCTCCACTCGCGTCTGCGGATCGAAATCCAGGATCCCTTCGCCGGTCACTTCTTCAAGTTGCGATCGAATCGAGGCCAAGGGTTCCCGGATTTCCGTGGCCAAGAATCCGCTGAATTCCCCGATGGCGGCTTGGCGTTCCTGCTTGCGGATAATAGGTTCGGACGGTAGGGCGGCTGCCGGCTGCGGTACGGGCTCGCCTGGGCCGGGGGCGGGGGTGGAACTCGGTTGCGGGATCGGCGACTGCAAGAGGTCCGCGAGTTTGAGAATGATGGGTTCCAACGTGCGGGCGTCGGTGCTCTGGTACCGTTGCGGCTCTTTCGATCCCAACGTCAACGTGCCGCCGACTTGGCCGCGCACGAAGAATGGGACGACCAGAGACGACTGGAACCGGTCTTTAAAGAGATGCTTATGGTCCAGGAAGCGGCCTTGTGTGGAGGCAAGGTCATGGTCCACGCGAGGCTTACGGTGGCGGACGGCCCACCCTGCCGCAGAGCTGTCGAGTGTCAGGCGTTGGCCCGGCTTAAGATCTTTCTTCGCGTCTTTTTGCTCACCCTTTGCGTCTCCGGCGACACCCAACACCTCGACGTTTCCTCCGAGCGGGTCGTAGTAGCATGCCCAGGCGCGATCGTACGGAACAAGGGGGATGGCTTCCATCAGGGCCGCTTCGACCTTCGCTTGGAGTTCCGGAGAGAAGTGTCCGGTGAGCGCGGGAAACATGTCCGTCCCAGTCGGCGGGGGGGGAGCCGGTTCTTGCGACACGTAGGAACGGCTCAGTACCGTATTCGTATTGAAGAGCCCTTCACGTTCGAGCGCTTTGGTAATCCCGTCGCTCGCCTGCTCCAACATCGCTTTGTCCTTCTTTGCGAAGGTCGCCCCCTCTTTTCGGCCGATGACCAGATAGCCGTAGGTCCGATTCAGGTGGCGAAGCGGGATACTCAAGAGCGATTTGGCGCCGGGTGTGACCATCTTAATCCGGACAGTGCGCCCGGCATCGGCATCGTGGTCTGAGAACGCTGCGGTCGCGGCGTCCTGGGCGGACAACGTACGGACAATGGCCTGCACGTCTCTCGGCGTAAAGTTTCGCGCGGCGTGTTCGAGCAGCGGTCCGTTTTCCTGGTGGAAGATCGCCGCCAGTGCCGCGTCCGCCGCCAGGTCGTTCAGGGCGGTGTTGAGCGTTCGTTGAAGATGAGTTTCGGGTGCCGGTTTTGTTCGCGTCGTCGAAGTTGTCATGGGTTTGTCAGCAGTTTCAGGGCGGCATTGTAGCCGGAACGTGGATGAATATCCACCCGCCGCTGAAAGAAACAGCGCAGGCCCCTACGCAGCTCTGGGTCAGTCTCATGGCCCGTGACCCATGCGTGTAATGGGCATGCCCTAATGTGTCTCACCGGATCGACTACTCTGGATTGATGATTTTGGGAGGCCGGCGAGGGTCATCGGGTGGTTCCGTGGCGTCGACGGGCCGACGGTCGACAGTCCAACTGTTGAGGATCGTTGAGACGAGGCTGATGACCAACGCGCCGCCGACGGCGGACCAAAAGCCCGATACGCTGAAGCCCTTCACCAGATAGGCCGTCAGTTCCAGAAGCAACGCGTTCAGCACGACGAGGAAGAGTCCCAGGGTGAACACGATGAGGGGCAGGGTCAGCACGAAGAGGATCGGGCGCAGGATCAGGTTGAGAATGGTCAACACGAGGACGGCCGCGATGCCCGACACGAAGCTGTCCGCTTCCAATCCGGGGACGGTGGCGACGGCCAGAAAGACCGACACTCCGGTAATCAGGATCCGCGTCAACGCGTGACGCAGTCCTCCGTGGAACGGAGACTCCCGAATGACACGAGTGAACTGGACCGTGGCCATGGGTCCTGCCTACTGGGGTGCGCTCGGTACCTGCCTGAAGGTCGAATAGTACACGATTGTGGCGACCAGCTTCTTGTTGTCTTTCGTCGCTTCGATGATGACGCGGTCCCCTACGCCCGGCGGGTTGGTCGAGGCCGGGTTGTTCTTGTTCTTGAACTGCACGTGCTTCGTGAGCTTCACGGAGACTGGCACGGCCTTATTCGGTGTCTTCACTTCAATGTGCTTGTGGTCGATCGCGGTCACGGTACCCACAACGTGTTGCACGCCCTTGTTTGCGGACACCGGCGTAGCGAGCAAGAGAACTCCCAGAAACAGTATGCCGAAGATCATGGTCCATTCTACTCCATATTGTCTTACCGTTGGCTGCCTGAATAAGGGCGGTCAGCCGTGAGTCGGTGTGCTCCCTGCTTCGCATGATTCCCACGCCGAGTCAATGCCTTCTTCGCTGACTGATTCGGGGAACCCGTGTTGCCATGCTCCGGAAAGACGCGCCCGGGGACGGTGATGGAAGATTGGGAGCCGATGCCGTCACCCTTCTTCTGCGTGAACGCCCTTGGGATACGGAGCGGAGGACACTGTCTGTGGAGAGATGAGGCGGAGGAGCAGCAGCGCGAGGACCGGCAGATGCATCAGGAGGCCGCTCAGGCCCATGAACGATTCGCCGATCCAGAAGGTCACGCCCAGATTGAAGGCCAGGACCCCATAGTACAGCCCAACTCCCAACAGCACGCGCGGGGTTACCGATGCGGGGAGGCTCAGCGCCGGCAACCGGCGTTCGAGGGGCAAGTAGAAGGCAAGTGACAGGATGCCGACGACGGCCCATCCGACGTAGTTGGCGAAGGGGACGCCGAAGTGCACGCCGGGGTCCGGGTAGAAATAAATCTTGCCGAGGAACCAGCGGTCGCCGCGTAGGGCAATGGGGTCAATCACCATATCGATGAAGGCGAACAACAACGCGGTCAGCAGCAGGACAGGCACACTGGTGCGCGCAGTCACGTCGAACCGTAAGCGGTTCAGCCCACGTGTGATGAACGGGGTGGCGCCGTCGATCGGCAGAAGCAGGCACAGTGCCACGCAGTAAGCGGCGTAGAGGAGGAAGCTGAAGGAGATCGAATCCATAAATGGCACGTTGGCGAAGTAGAGTTCTTGTCCAACCGTGGAGCCGTTGTAGACATACCATCCGAAGGGAATGCCTGTGCGTGTTGAGGAATACTCGCACACAAACGCCGTTCCCCAACTGATCAGCCAGAAGCGCCACGTGCGGCGCCACCCGATCAATCGTATGGCGGCGAACAGAAAGGCGGCGAGGAAGACAAAGACGTATGGTCGGAGGACGATCGTTTTGAGGAAGAGAACGAGAAGATCCATTGATGTGCCATGTTGAAACGTTCGAGGCGGAACTTAACATTCTCGATCGAGGCGGTTCAAGATTGCGGACTACGCGTAGCCGTGCGATCTGAACCAGCGCACGGCTTTGCCGAGCGCGACTTCCGGAGGGGTCTGGGGGATGCCGAGTTCGCGGATGGCTTTGCTGCAATCGTAGTGCATTGTGTACTTGGCCATCTTCACCCCTTCGAGCGGGATGCGTGGCGGCCGGCCGGTCAGATTGGCGAGCCAATAATTGGCATACGCGAGAGGGAGCACCGCCAGGCGAGGCAACTTGAGAGCGGGGGCTTTGATCCCGGTCAAGGTGCTCAGGATCTCGAAGACCTCGCGCAACAGCAGATTTTTGCAGCCAAGGATGTACCGTTCGCCGATGCGGCCTTTCTGCATTGCCAGTAAATGGCCCTGCGCGACGTCATCGACATCCACAATGTTCATGCCGGTTTCAATGTAGGCCGGCATCCGGCCCTTCATAAAATCGAC
>JABMDG010000184.1 GCA_015904045.1 Nitrospira sp. | reverse complement strand
GCGAGTTGGTGCGCGGCCTCGCCGGAGCCCTCGTGTCGCTCGACGAGCGCGGGTGATCGGATGAATGCGACGATCATCCTGTGGATCGCCGGAGCCATCCTGCTCTCGGCCTGCGCGTCACCGGTGGAGGGCCTGTGGCCGCCGCCCCAGGACTCCCCCGCTCGGACTATCTTTGTGTCGCTCGATACCTGGCACGCCATGATCGCCTTTCCGACCGACACGCCTCACGCTTCACCCCTCATACCTCACGCGTATGAAGAGTGGGGCTACGCCGAGCGTGCCTGGTATCTGGAGGGAAAGACGGGCGTGAGCGGCGTAGTGCGAGCACTGTTCTGGCCGACCGAAGGCATTGTCGAGGTCGGGCACTATGATCGGGTATGGGCGGACCGCACGCCGCAGCCACCCGCCGAGCTGTTCGTCTTTCGCGTGAGCGAGGCGGGTTATCAGCGATTGCGCCGGCACCTGCGCGTGACCATCTCGGTTGAGACACCAATCGTCTCGGTCGGTCAGTCCACCTTCTATCCGGCGGTACGGTCCTACCACCTGTTTCACACCTGCCACCAGTATGCGGCTCTCGCCTTGCGCGAAGCGGGCTTGCCGATCTCACCGTTCTGGGCCTTCAACCGGACCAGTCTCGCCTGGCAACTCCGACGCGCCGAACGGGTTATCGATGAGAAACCGACGGTTGTTCCTGCCGGTCAATCGCGTTGAGCGAGCCGGATCTCGTGTCATAATCTAGCGGGCAACTGGCATGGGTTACAGTGGGGGATACGCATTGGACTTTGAAGCAAACTTGCCCGCCGTACATGCTGAGGCTGCTTTGCTGTGCTACACGGCTAGCCTTGACCGCTAATCACGCGGCGCGTTATTATTGGTGCCCGTGATCAAGACGTTTAAGTGTGCCGATACGCAGGCGCTTGCCAAAGGATCGCATGTCAGGCGATTCGCAAATATCGCAACCGTGGCACGACGCAAGTTGCGGCAACTGGAGATCGCGGGCCGGCTCAACGATCTGAGAGTTCCCCCTGGCAATCGACTGGAAGCCTTGAAAGGGGACCGCGCGGGCCAGCACAGCATTCGTATTAACGATCAGTTTCGCCTTTGCTTCCGTTGGACAGACACAGGCGCTGAAGATGTCGAGATCGTGGACTATCATTGAGCGAGGATAATGATGCGCAAACTCAAGCCTGTCACTCCCGGTGAGCTCTTGCTGGAGGAATTTCTCAAGCCGATGGAGATCAGTCAGTATCGATTGGCGAAGGAAATCGGCGTGCCTGCACAGCGGATCGGCGATATCGTGGCAGGGAAACGCGCCATTACCGCCGACACTGACTTGCGCCTCTGCCGGTTTTTGGGACTTTCCAATGGCTATTGGTTACGGGCCCAAGCGGCCCACGACACAGAAGTGGCAGAACATGCGCTCGGGTCGAAGCTCTCAAAGATCAAACCATGGGCCGGGCCGAAAGCATTGAAGGTAGCGTCCTGACCGAGCGTCCTCCCCCGCCGCCATAAGACTTGTCAGTTTTCCCCGGCTGAAAGATGGCCACGGCCGCAGAACTCGCACTTCAACTCGATCTTGTCCTGCTTCTCGTCGTTTTCCTGAGGCAATTGGCGACAATGATTCTGCTTCCCACGGCCTAAAATACCCAGCCGTCTGTCTTCCACTCCGTATCGACTCTTGTCGGCGTGAACACCTAACCGGTTGTCATTACAGTCGTACATTTCATCGATCTGCT
>JABMDG010000183.1 GCA_015904045.1 Nitrospira sp. | reverse complement strand
GATGACGCGATCGTAATGGGCTCTTCTGCACACAGCGTTGTCACTCCTAGACCACCGGCCAATAGGATATTTGCCAGGAAGAGCGCCTTATTCTTTCTGAATACCATCATCACGAGCAATCTCCCATTTAACATGTGCTCGACGGTACCATAGGCGTCGCAATTGCGGCAAGCAACCGGCTGTTCCTCGTGAGAGTCTATCGCCTGCTCGTGAAGCGTATCTCGTATCTCGCAGACACAGATGGACATACTTTCTTTCCTGCCTGCGCTTCACGCTTCACGAGATACGAACGACGGTAATCTGCTTGCGTTCACACACTCCTCCTCGCATAATCCGGCACGCATGGCACGCTCATCGTCGAAAAAGCCGACTGTCTCGACTCGGGCTGATCACGCGAGGACCCACCCGGCTGTGCTGGTTACCGGCGCATCCGGCGGCATCGGCCGCGCAATCAGCCTTGCATTCGGCAGAATTGGATGGCATGTCGGTGTCCACTACAGCCGGAACAAACCGGAGGCGGAGATCACGCTCCGTCAGGTTCAGGCACAGGGGGGCACGGGTAATCTGTACCAAGCGGATATTCGAAAGTCCGACTCGGTCCAGCAGATGATCGACACATGGCGTAGCCGCGTGCCTCTCACAGCCGCGTTCATCTGCAACGCGGGAATCGCCGAGAGCAGCCTCCTGGTGCGCCAGCCGGAACGGGCCTGGCATGACGTCATCGAAACGAATCTGACCGGCACATTTCACTGTCTGCGCGCGATGGCGCCTGTGTTGCTTGCGGGAGGCGGCGGCAGCATTGTGGTGATCGGCTCCCACACAGGCTTTCACGGCGCTTCAGGGCAAACTGCCTATGCGACCTCGAAAGCCGGATTAATCGGTTTGGTCAAAACCGCCGTGTGGGAATGGGGAGCACAGAACGTCCGCGTAAACCTCGTGCTGCCCGGCTGGCAAAAGACCGGTTTGACGGCAGACATCTTCCCGAAAGGCAGCGGATGGCCCGACCATGCGCTGGGCCGTCCACCGTCATTGGAAGAAGCGGCGCGGACGGTTGTGCATCTGGTGCAGTTGAACGATGTCTCCGGCCAGGTGTGGAATTGCGACAGCCGGCACCTATGAAAAAGAGCCTATGGCTGATGGCGAATGGCAAATGGTACAAGCAATTAAGAGCTGACATGAAACATTCTTTCTCTCAGGCTATCGCCTGTCGGTTCTTCTCAGGCCATCTGCCATCTGCTATCAGCTATCAGCTTTCAGCTCTTATCTTTCTATGAATCGCGGGATCTTCATAACCGGCACAGATACGGGCGTGGGCAAAACCCTCGTGGCCGCCGCGCTGGCCATTGCCCTAAAAAAGGCCGGCCACACAGTCGGTGTGATGAAGCCTATCGAAACCGGGGTCTCTGCCTCCAACGCAGTTCAATCTGATGCCGCGCGGCTCCGTTCCGTCATCGATAGCGAGGAACAACTCGGAGCGATCTGCCCGTATCGATTCGCCTTACCGCTGGCCCCGCTGGCCGCAGCACGGGCTGAACGGCAAACCATCAATCCGGAGACCATCCGAAAGGTCTTCCGCCTGTTGGCCGAACGAGCTGAGTGTACCGTCGTCGAAGGGGTCGGCGGGGTATCGGTGCCAATCACGCCAGACATCGATGTGATGGATCTGATCTCACGATTGAAGCTGCCGGCGGTGATCATCGGACGTTCTGGACTGGGAGGAATCAACCACGCACGGTTGACGATCGAAGCTCTACGCCGAAAAAAGATTCCCGTTGTGGCATTGGTGCTGAACCAGACCCAGCCGGCCCGATCCAAACTGGCGCGCCTTCAGGAGCGGACCACCGTCGAGCTCCTTCGGAAGCAGGCAGGCGTACCGGTCTTGGGCCCACTCCCCTATCGGTCAGGATTATCCCGACGCTTTCGTCAATCAACAGTTCGATTGGCCGGCTCGGTGGCCATTAAGGCGCTGGCGAAGCTGGTGATGACATCCTCGACACGATGCCGGTGACCGCGTGCCGCACGTCTGGCGCGGCCACAATTGCGGAAATCACCGCAACGCCATCGGCTCCCGCCTTCATGGCATCCGCCACATTGTCGACTGTCATACCGCCGATGGCAAAGATCGGCAACGAGGTGAGCCGCCGAATCTCCCTGAGGCCCTGAACGCCGACGACTGGATCATGGTCCCGCTTGGAGCCGGGCTTGAAGATCGGCCCGAACCCGATGTAGTCCGGTTTCAGACGATCGGCCTCGCGGACCTGCTCGGGATTATGGGTAGACAACCCAATCAGCTTGCCGGTTCCCATCATCATGCGCGCATCGCCATACGGCAAGTCCTCTTGTCCCAGATGCACGCCGTCTGCCTCGACCGCCAATGCCAGATCGCACCGGTCATTGACGATGAATGTGACGCCAAGCTCTGCAGCAATCTTCCGCAGCTCCATCGCCTCAACATAGGCCTCCTTCATGGAGGCGGACTTGTTCCGGTATTGAAACAACTTCGCGCCAGCCCCTGCCGCGTCCTTCAGAATATCGCCGAGGGATCGGCTCGGACCGACTGAGGGATCAAGAATGACGTAGAGGCCTGCGAGTGGTCCAAAACGTGACGAGTTCATGGGAACAGTACCCGCCCGGAATGTTCACGTGCCTTCTGCTTGACGATCCGGAAGTGCGTTTCCAGCTCATGCCGTACAGCCATGGCCATGATCCAGTCGGGGACAAGCGAGTCCAGTTCAAAAAGCAGTTCAAAGTCGGCGCTCGTCTCGTTCCCCCCGCCAGCCGGCCGCAGCGTCCACACACGATGATATTGCTTGAAATCCCCACCCTTCAGCTCGGTTACCAGTCCGCCACCGGGCAACGTGCGGGACTCCGTGACCAGCCGCCGCTCTCCGGGAAGCAACGCATGTTCGAGCCGAAGGTCGATAGTGGCGACTCCGTCCCGCACATGCCAGTCGGCTAGTCTCATGCGCATCTCGAAAAGTTCTGGCCAACGTGGATAATCGGATAACAGCCCCTGGATGACCTCGGTTTTGGCCGGAAACAGCAGGCGGGCTGTTGCTCGCACACCACCTGCAGGTTCGGTCGTAATCTCCAGCGTGTCGCCACTCGACGCAGCGAACCCTACCATCGGCCCCTGAGCCATGAACAGAACGGCTAGGAGCATGAGCGGCCTGCTGATCGACTGTATGTTATCCGGTGATCGCATCCAACAATCGTTGATGAACTTTTCGCACGCGTTCCAGCTGGCCTTTCGCGGGAAACCGTTCGTAAAACCCGTCGGCCCGGAATTCTTTGGCCAACGGCGCCCAGGGTTTCACGATCTCAGTGAACGGCCGGTGTGAGTGTTGCTCATCCCAATCCTTGATGAGTTTGCGGTCTATGATCAGGTCGTCCAGCACACGGATCAAGGCCTTCAGCGTCACATCCCGCGTAAACATGTAGCGCTCGTTATGCCCCCACACCTCTTCCATAACCTCTTTCACGCCCTTCAGATAATCACGCACCAGCGCGTAGCACCGGTCGGCCTTCATGCCCAAGTGTGACTCTATCCAGCGTTTGTGGGCCGTGACAACCTTGAGCAGTTCGTTGAAGACCTCGGATTGCAACACCCACTTCTCTTGCTTGCTCCGCCCGCCGAGGCGATTGATCTTGTACCGCAGCGGCGAGTCTTCTTCGCTGTACAACAGATTGACAACCTTGGCCGTAAATTTCTTTTCCGGGCTCTCCCACGACACCTTTTCATAGAGATCCACCAGATGCGACCGGTTGATCCTCGTGTGGGTGGAGTTGATGATGACAAACATCTCGGTTGCAAAGTCGCCACTGCGTCCGTCAAACAGCAGGCAGGGCACTTCGACCTGCGAGCTCTGTTCCGGGTGCTTCGCCTGAAAAAAGTGGAGCCCGGCCAGCCGGTGCTGGCCGTCGATCACCAGATACTTCCCCTTCGACTCGCTCAGATGGCCGATCGACTCCGATCCCCCAACCGGTTGGAAGCGGAGCGTCTCGTCGGTAAACAGCAGCACGGTGCCAGGAATCATGGGTTGCGCAACGACCGTCTCATAAAAATTCACGATCTGCTTGATCTTCTGCCGGTTCAGGACACGCTGAAACCCCTTTTCGCTCCGTTCGATCCCGGCAATGAATTGGGCGACTTCATCGTGCTCGGCAATGCGGCTCTGCGCGATTTCCTCGCCTTCGAAATAGTAGCGGCTGGTAAAGCGCACCTTCTCCAGCAGGTCGGCTGCCTTGTAGGCGATGAAGTAGAACGTGCCTTCCTTTTGCCTGATACGCGTCGCGAGCATAGGGCCTCCCCATTCTGTTCCGTGTATCACGGATTCTACTCGGCCCCCCCGATGGCCGCAAGAAAAGAGACTGTGTTACCCTCAAATACCGTGAATAGCCATGTCTCTGACTGAATCGATTAAACAAGAGGCCCGTGCGTTGGGATTCGATGCGGTTGGCATCGCGCGGGTTGCGGAGAGTGACCGCCTGCTGGCACAGGACCATCCATCATCTGGCTCCCCTCTGTCCGCTCTGTTATTGAGCCGTCTGACAGAATGGCTCCGGCGAGGTTACCAAGGCACCATGGCCTGGATGGAGCGGAGGCCAGAGAAGCGCGCAGATCCCCGGCTGGTGCTTCCTGGTTGCCGGTCGGTCATCTCGGTCGGCCTCAATTATCTGACCGATCGTCACGCCGATGAACGGCCCGGTTACGGTCGCATCGCACGCTATGCATGGGGTAGGGATTACCACAAAGTCCTTGGAGATCGACTCACGCAACTCGATCAGGCCATTCACCGTCTGGCCCCGGATGCGGTCACCCGTTCCTATACCGATACCGGCCCCATAATGGAGAAGGCCTGGGCCGAACGGGCGGGGTTGGGATGGATCGGCAAACATTCCAATTTGGTCTCTGCAGAGCACGGTTCATGGTTGCTGCTGGGTGAGATCTTAACTACCTTGGAGCTGGAACCCGACGAGCCGGCCTCCGATCTCTGCGGCAGTTGCACTCTCTGCATTGAAGCCTGCCCGACCAACGCCATCGCCGAGCCCTACGTCGTTGATGCGACCCGCTGCATCTCCTATCTCACTATCGAACTGCGTGGCGAAGCCTCTGTCATTCCAAACGAGCTCCAATCCGGCATGGGGAACAAGATCACCTTGTCGAGCTTTGGCACCCGCGCCTTGTCCCAGTAGCCGTCGAAGCGCG
>JABMDG010000182.1 GCA_015904045.1 Nitrospira sp. | reverse complement strand
GCGATCCGGCTGTGATCATCCCTTTAACGACGCCGTCTTCGCCCACAATGACTTCGCCTTTGGTATGCACCTCGCCTTCCAGGCGGCCGTCGATGCGCACCGTGCCGTCGACCTTGATCTCGCCCTTCAGCTCAACCCCTTTGGCGAGCAAGGTGATATTGCCGTCGTCCATATAGCCGGTCTTTTTCATACAAGCTCCTGGTTGAGTCCGATCGAGGCTCAGGATACTCTAAGAAGCGACAGACTTCTAGCAGTTGTTGATTCTCTGCGCAAACTCCTCGCATACAGCGTGTCGCTCACATCCCGTCAGAAGAATCCGAACGTGCGCTTGAACCGATCCCATATTCCTTCTCCATGCACTTCGCAATAGACGGTCGGCTCCGTTCCGGCGATGAATACCTCAGAGACTGTTTCAGGACATTGTGATGTGGCCAGTTGACCGGTGTGCGGATCGATCTCGCGCTCAACCACCCCCTCCGGCATCTCGAAGTCAGGCCGGTCTTGGCGCAGGAGCCGCATGGCAAGGGCGCTCCAAATCGGTAGCGCCGCCTGGGCGCCGGTTAATTTGATCGGCCGCTCATCATCGAAACCAACCCATACGCCGATCACCAGATCCGCCGTATACCCGACGAACCAGGCGTCTCGATACCCATCTGTGGTGCCCGTCTTGCCCGCGAGAGGGCCGTGCACCCCCAACGCTCTAGCCTTAGCGCCGGTGCCTCGATCCACGACGCCTTTCAGCAGGGACGTCACGAGATACGCCCCTTGCGGAGACGTGGCTTGGCGCCGATCGGGAGTCGGGCTCCAGATTGTCTCGCCGGTCTCCCGCACCATATTGATCACGGCGCTCGGGCGCACCGCGATGCCGCCGTTGGCCAGCCCCCCATAGGCCGACGTAATTTCGATCAAGGACACGGCGGAACTTCCCAGCGCCACAGACAGATTAGTGGGCAGCGGCGTGGTGATCCCGAATGCCCGTAGCTGGTTGATAAACGGCGTGATACCCGTCCGGTGGGCTGCACGCACAGCCGGCACGTTCAACGATTGTTCAAGCGCCGTCCGCACCGTGACCGGACCTCGATATTGCCGGTCGTAATTCTGCGGAGACCACGGGCCGGTGCCCGAGTCCAGCGTAACCGGCTCATCCTCCAGCACGGTTGCCGGCGTCAATCCCGCCGCGCTCTGACCCCGCGCGGCTTCGAACGCAGCGAGATACACGAATGGTTTAAAGAGCGACCCGGCCGACCGGCGGGCCTGCACCGCCCGGTTGAATTGGCTCACACGATAGTTGCGCCCGCCGACCATCGCGAGAATGTGGCCGGTCTTCGCTTCCAACACGACGATCGCCCCCTGAAGTGGCGGCTCCGCGTGCGTAAGCCACGAATACGTGGTTTCCAGCTTCGTCAGACCCTGCTGCAACGCCTGAGTACTGTGTTGTTGCATCCATGAATCGAGGGTCGAAAAGATTCTGGCGCCTTCCGGGATACCGACGCCGGTTCCTCCCTCGACTTCCCGGAGCAGATTGTCCACAAAGTGGGGGGCATCGCTCAGCGTATCTTGCGCCAACACGACGTGTACCGGCCGATTCACAGCGTTGGCCCACACTGTCTCGGACACGAGACCCTGGTCCCGGAGGCGCTGGAGCACCACATTTCTCCGCTCGACCGCAAGCTCGAGGTTCTTCACGGGCGAATAGGTGTTGGGCCCCTTAATCAACCCGACGATCATCGCCATTTCATCGATCGACAACTCGTCGAGGCTCTTGCCGAAATAGCGGTGCGCGGCCTCTCCGACGCCGTAGATGGAGACAGACCCGGCTTGGCCGAGATAGATTTCGTTCAGATAGCTTTCAAGAATGTCTTCCTTCCGATATTTGCACTCCAGCACAATGGCCGCCATGAACTCTTGCAGCTTGCGCCGCATGGTCCGCTGTGGCGAATAGTAGAGATTCTTGGCCAGTTGTTGGGTCAACGTGCTCCCGCCTTGCACGACGGCGCCCCGGGTCATGTTGGTCCACAAGGCCCGGCCAACGGCGATGGGATCAACTCCGTAATGAGAAAAGAAGCGGCGGTCCTCGACGGCCAGCAGGGTCTGCACCAGCAGCGGGGGGATACGGCTGAAAGGAATCCATTCCCTAACCTGCTTGGAACCCGCGCGCATCCCGCTGATGACCGCCGGTTCGAGCACTGCCATTGGATCTGGCTGTCCGTCCGGAAGAGAAAGCACTTCCGCGACCATGCCCTCCACCAGCCGTAATCGGACCGCCCTCGCTGGAAGGAGGCTTTCCTCCTGGGCGTGCAGAAAAATCTCGATCGCCTCGTCCGTGAGCGCATACTCGCCTGGTGCCTTTGGCGAAGTGGCAACAGATCGATATTCCAACCGATGCAGCCGGTCGAGGAGCCCTGAGTCGGCGAGATGAATCCCTGGGGTCAGAACAAACGGGGCGCCGTAGATCAGCAGTTGCGGGTGCTCATCGCTCCTGGGCAACGTCAGGGTTGCGGAGAGGACAAGACCGTATCCCACCAGCGCGGCAACCCCGACCCCGAGCAGGCCGAGCATCGCCAGCATCCAGCGCCGAATCCGAAACGGACGAGACGGCGATATGTAGCCAAGCATGGCACAGCTTACCGCGTGCGGCGAAGGAAGGAAACTCTTACAGACAAGAGTCCCAATGAAGATCGATGGTATGCGCAGTCACTACGACAATGGGGCGCAGCCTGATCCACACTCGGCTCAGTGCTGGCCGGGAGGCACCACCTGGTCATCCACACTCGGCTTCTCAGAGTTCTGCTCTTTCGCAGGCTGCCGATCACGTGTCGGGTTTTGACCAGTCAGGGTCGTCATCTTTTCCTTCTTCCCAAGATGCCCTTGCAAAACCGCTCCCACGAGACCCACAGCCATCGGCACACCAAGACCGCCGGAATCATCCGGCACGTTCTCCGTCTCTGCTGTAGGCGGCTGTGGGGCCTGTTCCAATTCAGGACGTGCAGCATTGGCTGCATCCAGGTTCACGGCAGGTTCATCCTGCGTCCTCGGCGATGTAGCGGAAGCTCGATCTTGCTCAGAACCAACCGCTTTAGTCCCGTCCCCGTCATGGGCTCGACCTGCAAGGTTTCGATCCTGACGAAGAGCATCCAGTAGTGATGCTGGCTGTGAGCTCCACTCAACCGGCTTTCGCCCGTTATCCGGCACACGCCCGCCGCCCTCACTGGTATCTTCCTTTATTTGCGACAAGAAAGCCGGTCTTGCGCTTCCTTCAAAAGCTACCGGCCGATTTGAGTGGAGAAATGGCGGTCCCGCGCCATTCTCCTTCTGCACGTCCGTCGGCGCTTCATTCACATTGGTCAGGTGAATCGTGAACGTCTCGTCGTACGTGAGGCCCCCACTGTCCGTCACCCGCACCGTCACCGTGTGACTCGGGACCGCCTCATAGTCCAGCAGGCTGCCATCGGCGACCGTAATCACACCCGTGCTGCTGTTGATCGCAAACCGCCCGCCCGCACTATCGGTGAAGCTGTAGG
>JABMDG010000181.1 GCA_015904045.1 Nitrospira sp. | reverse complement strand
CCAGCCTGCGGCTGACGGTGGGAAGCAGGTATCGCTGGTGTCGCAGGAGTTGTCTCGACTGGATGCAGCCGGACCGCAACTGGCTCGGCTGGTTGAACCGCCGGTCCAGCAGAAACAGGCCGAGGCAGCGGCCCATCCGCATCGGGATCTTCATTCTCCACTGCCCTCCCCTGATGCAGGCGGCGAGGAACGGGCGGGGAGGTCGATGGCGATCGCACCGCATGGGCTGCAGGCGGGCGTAGATTCTGGACAGTCCTCCGATTTGCTCTCGTCCAACCAGGATGAACGGCAACCGGCGTCTGATGAAACCCCATGGGCGTCGCATGCACCGATGGCTTCAGCTCAGTCCGATCTTCCGGACGATCATGCAGCCCAAGTGATGACCGCCGGGAGTGCCGCCTCGTCGCAGCCACGACCGGTGGACAGTCGTCCTGCGACGCCTGCCGGCTCTGCGTCATCTCTCTCTCCGTCGCATGATCTCGAACCGTTTGTTCCCACCATGAACCGCTCGGTGGTATTTGAAATCGCCGAACCGGACCTAGGCCGCATCAATATTCGTGTCGCGATGGCGAACGAACTGGTGCATGCCTATCTGTCGTCCGACCGGTCTGAGGTCGGGCAGTTTCTGATCAATGGGCAGGATCGTCTGCAAGCGGCGTTGCAATCGAATGGGTTGGAGATGGGGCAGTTCCGGGTGGATATCGACCGCCAGAGCGCGGGGCGGTCGTTTCAGCAGGGGCCGCCTCAGGACGAGAGCGGCGTGTGGCAACAAGCCTCGAATAGGGATTCACGAGAAACTGGGTTCTTTGAGCGGCACGAAGCGGCAGGCCTGTCACACGACGGCCGACTGAACGTCGTGGCGTAGTAGGGAAAGGAGCGTCGGCCATGTCGACCATAAGCGGAATCTCGGCGGCGGAGTCCGCCACCGATACGACCAGAACCACCGGGTCCAAAGAATTGGGGCAAAGCGATTTCTTGAAGTTGCTTGTGACGCAACTCAAGCACCAAGATCCCCTGAACCCAACGAACAATACCGAATTCGTCGCGCAGCTCGCGCAATTCAGCCAGCTCGAACAAAGTGTGAAACAGGCGCAACTGATGCAGCGGAGCCTGGACACCCAGGCTGCCTCGTTCCAATTCACCCTGTTGCCGATGGTCGGACGCCAGGTGGGCCTGGATATGCCGTTGGTCCAACTGGGAGCAGGGCCGGCCACGATTCGATACGCCCTGGAGCGGGATGCCGCGAGAGTCGGCATCAATGTGCTGGACCAGCAAGGGCAGGTCATTCGAACGCTGGAATACGCCGGGCGGCCGTCTGGCCTGAATGTCGCCGAATGGGACGGCAGGAACCAGAACGGAACACCGATGCCGCCCGGAGTCTATCGCTATGCGCTCTCAGCGACCGATACACAAGGGGCCTCGGTGACGTCGCAGGGCCGGGCGGTATTGACGGTGTCTGGAATTCGAATGGAAGACGGAGTTGCCAAGCTGGCGGTCGGCGAGCTCACTGTCAATCCGTCGGACGTTGTGGAGTTGCAGTAAGTTGACTTGTAAAGGAGGAACAGATCCATGGGAATTCTATCGTCGCTGTTTGCCGGTGTCAGCGGGCTCAATGCCAATGGCACAGCTTTGTCCGTGATCGGCAACAATATTGCCAATCTCAGCACCGTGGGCTTCAAGGGAAGCAAAGCCACGTTCGCCGATCTGATCAGTTCGTCGATCTCCGGTGGCTCCGGCGCCATCCAAACGGGAATCGGCGTTGCCCTGACCTCCGTCCAGGGTAATTTCTCACAGGGCTCGTTGGCGACCTCGTCCAATGTGTTGGACCTGGCGATCGACGGCAACGGATTTTTCATTGTGGAAGATGCGCAAGGCGGCACCTTCTATTCCCGCGCTGGGCTGTTTCGGTTGGATCGGAACAACAACGTCGTTGATCCCACCGGGTTTAAGCTGCAAGGGTTCCTGGCCGACACGACCGGCACCATTACCGGCACGATCGGCGATATCGCCCTGCCATCCACAACCGCGTCGCCGAGAGCGACGACCACGGCCCTGGTTGCAGCCAACCTGAATTCCGCGACCACGCAGACGGGGGTTCGTGGCAACGTCGTCGGATCAGCTGCGTCTGTCACAACGACCGCGGGGGGCAACAATTCCTTTACCATCGATCTGAACGGTGACGGTCCACAGGTTGTCACTGTGGCCAACGGGTTGACCGGTTCGGCGCTGGCCACCGCGATTCAAAACGCCGTGCGCGCGCTGGTTCCTACCGATCCGTTGAAGGCCTCCGCGTATACCGGATTCACAGCGACGGTCAATGCCTCCGACACCTTCACGTTCGCGTCCGGCATCACCGGGACGACCAATAACTCGACGACCGGCACAGGGACTGTCGTCGTCGCGGCGAACGGAGGAGACACCCTGGCGGGCAACTTGAACATGACCGCGCCCGTCTCGACGACAGGAACGGACTTCCTCCTGGCGGATCCTCCCGCCACCTCCGACTTCTCCACGTCGATGACGGTGTTTGATTCGCTCGGCAACAGCCATCTCCTGACGACCTATTTCACGAAGATCGGTTCGAACACCTGGAACTACAACGTGGTAGCGTCCGCCAACGATGTGGTGACCGCCAATTATCATTCCAGCAATATCGATACGACGCTGGGAATCGTAAAAGTCGGTTCCGGCACCTTGGCGTTCGGGACGAACGGCACACTCGACCGAGAGAGCCCCGTACTTCGGTTTGATACCGGGACTGCCGCGGGCGCGGCAGGGGGGACGCCTGGACAGCTTCAAATTGATTTCAACGGCGCAACGCAGGATCAGCTGATTGTGATGAACTTCGGGTCGAGTGTGACCACCGACGGAGGGACGGGATTGGACGGCACCACCCAGTTCGGGTCCACGTCGGCCCTGGTGCAGCAGACGCAGGACGGGTTTGCCGCGGGATCACTGCAAGCGTTTTCGGTCGATGCCAATGGGACCATCAGCGGACGGTTCTCCAATGGACAGCTGAGGGCGTTGGCCCAAGTCGTGTTGGCCCGGTTTCCAGATCCGATCGGCTTGACGAGGACCGGGAAGAACACATTCGCACAGTCCGGTAACTCCGGCCAGCCTGTGACCGGCACGCCGGATAGCGCCGGACTGGGGCGGGTGCTTTCGAACTCCCTGGAATTGTCCAATGTCGATCTCGGTGAAAGTTTCATTGATATGATCGCCGCACAGCG
>JABMDG010000180.1 GCA_015904045.1 Nitrospira sp. | reverse complement strand
TCTTCTCGACCGGCATCGCATGATTTATCAGGCACTGGATGCGCCGATGAAGGATGGGCGTATTCATGCCCTGGAATTGACGGCGAAGACCCAGGACGAGAGCTAAGCGCGTAGGGCTCTGAGTCGATACGATTACGTCTATTTATTGAAGGAGGCCGGACAATGGCAGAACCGATCGAAGAAGAAATTCAAAAGGAAGTACAGGCGCACAAGATTCTGATCTACGGCAAAGGGACCAAGAGCATGCCGATGTGCGGGTTCACCAGAGAGACGATGCAGTTTTTCGACAAATACGGATACCCGTACGAACTGATCGACGTTCTCTCGCAACCGGTGAAGCGGGAAGCCCTGACGAAGATGACGAATTGGCCGACGCTCCCGAAAGTGTTCATCGATGGCACGTTCTACGGGGACACCGATGTGCTCGATCCGATGGCCGCCAAGGGCGAGATCGAGCCGCTGTTGAAAAAAGCATTCGGGAAGTAGGCAGGGCATCCCTGCTCGTCTCTTGCTCCCCGAGTGCGCACGCGGGAACAATAACCATCTACAATTAAGGGCGGTGCTGGCTCGATGAGCGCAGTGAGACCAGCAGGAACGCCCTGCTTATTAAGGGCGTTGTGGGTCGTACAAAAACAGCTGCCCCCAAGACCCTTCTGCAGCCATTGCGCACTGGCTTCATGGGGAAAAATTCATCATGATTGATCGCCAAGCCAGAAATAAGTAGCCCTTCCAACGGCGGCGTCCCTGATCCCCGACCCAGCCTCGTGTACCCATTCAGAATGTCCAACATTGCCATTTCTTCAGGCACGAGAGAAAAACGAAAGTTTTTTGCTCAATCGCCATGTTGAGTTACATTTATGGTGGATCGAGAAGTCGGAGGCAACCATAAGTGGCAGTGCCACTATGAGTTTGCTGAATAGTCGATAGGACGCCTTTGGACATGGACGCCCAAAGCCTTCTCAGGTTCACCGCACGGGATCGTAAGCAACGCGATCGCACTGGCGCTGTGGATAAAGCCCTGGCGATCCGGCGACGATTTCCGTGGAGTCTCACGATAATGAGAGGACGATGCACATTATCCTGGCAGGGGCTTTATTGGGAGGAGTTGTCCTGCTCCATTGGGTTGTGGAGTGTTTCTATGAGTCGGAGAAAGAGCCGGTCCGTCGAAATGTGAGGAAATAACCATGGCCGTTGGGAGTGGAGGCCTTGAGCGGGGCCTCATGCCAATGCGTGAGGAAGAAAGAAGGTGGTTGTCGTGATCCATTCATTGAAATATATGCTTCCCATACTCAGTAGTATTTTCTTTCTACTGGCGGGATCCGTGGCCGGCGCGGAAGGGGATTTGCGTGTTTCCCGAGACCGTACTATGTACTTGAAGCATAATGGGGGGCCGTTCTCACATTATCTAGAGCTTCGTGGTGACGGTTCGTATCGGCGGGTTGTCCGTGGGCATCTGTATCTTGAAGAGCGGGATCGCGGAAAGTGGCAGCAGAATAAGGTACGCAAGCTGCTCCTCAGGTCCGATGAACACTTTCGAAATATCAGTTCAGGCGACTTGCTGATCTCCATGTGGCAGCGTGATCGATTGAAGACGCTTCCCGACATCAGGCAGCGGATTCAGGATTTCCTCAATGCCAATCCTGCTCAGGAGTTTCCTGCGGGGGATGTAGAACATATCAGCGAAACCGGTGTGAGTGTAGATTCCCAGGCGAAGAGCAGCGACATTATCGTGCTGGGCTCCAAACGGGTGAATCGCATGGACTTGGAGAAACTGCTGGTGGCCATCGACAGGTTCTTGCCCAGCGGCGAAAAGAATGTTTTTACCCTTGTTCCATTGGAGTACAAAACCGCTACCATTTTTGTCGATGACGATCGGGCGCAACTGACCAAGAGCATTATCACAGGTGAATTGGCAGGGGCTTCTACGCCTGTCCAGGGTGCCGAGAAGTATGGGTATCGTGAAATTGATGCGGCGCAATTCGATAAAGAAATGAAGGAAGCTCGGCCGGTTCTTTCCCAGTCTGAGATGAACCATCGCGAGAAACAGCCCGGTCAGGAGTAGTCTGAAATAAAGTCAAGGTTGGGTGAGCATGATGTAGTCTCCCGGAGGGATGTGTGCCATAAAAACGAAGGCCGCCTCAGTTGAGGCGGCCTTTCTTGTTTTTCCCCTAGCAGGTGCGGTGCGGGTGCTCTCGACTGCGCGCATTCACCGAGCATCGCCCACTATTTGGAAATCAGATTGGTCTTGCATGCGCGGTGAGCGAGCACGGAGAGCGCACGCGCCGCACCATGCTTTCTATGTCCCCA
>JABMDG010000018.1:10623-17576 GCA_015904045.1 Nitrospira sp. | reverse complement strand
GGAGCTGACGCTACTTTATCAAGAATGTGCGGTGTGAATCACCCTGTTGCCGGCAGGACTGCCGCCCCGCCTCAATCCAGAAGGAAGCAGAAACAGCACAGACCATCTTTTCAGGATGACGCCATCCGCACACACGGCTTGCGCCTCCGGAACTATCTGGCGAGTAGCTGCTCCAGGAAGGCAGTGGAAATGTGGCCCTTTTGGAACTCAGGATCGTTAAAGATCCTGCGATGGAGAGGAATAGTGGTCTTGATCCCTTCGATCACGAACTCATCGAGCGCGCGCCTCATCCGAGCCATGGCTTCTTGGCGGTCTCTCCCGTGCGTGATCAACTTTGCGATCATTGAGTCATAATGCGGCACGACCGTCGCGCCGGACTCCATAGCAGAATCGACTCGAACACCAAACCCTCCGGGCGCGCTGTATTTGGTAATCTGCCCGGGCGACGGAGTAAACTTTTCAGGATCCTCCGCGTTGATCCGGCATTCCATGCTATGCCCGTTGAGCACGACGTCCTGCTGTCTGATCGAAAGTGGATGACCGGCTGCCAGACGAATTTGTTCCTTGATCAAATCGATGCCGGTTACCATTTCGGTGATGGGGTGCTCAACCTGGATCCGGGTGTTCACCTCCATAAAAAAGAAGTTCCGCTCTTTATCAAGGAGAAACTCCACGGTGCCGACATTTCGATAATGCACAGCTTTGACGGCTTCTACGGCGACTCGTCCAATCTCCCGGCGAAGCTTCTCATCGATGGCTGGAGAGGGAGTTTCTTCGACCAGCTTTTGATGCCGCCGTTGAATCGAGCAGTCGCGTTCACCCAGATGAATGACATGGCCGCGGTGGTCAGCCATGACCTGAACTTCAATATGGCGCGGCTCCAGAAAATACCGTTCGAGATAGACGTTTTCATTGCCGAAGGTCGACTTCGCTTCGGCCTGGGCAGCCTGAAACGCCCGGCCCAGATCTTCAGCCTTGTTCACGACGCGCATGCCGCGACCTCCGCCTCCGGCCGTCGCTTTGATAATGACGGGAAAGCCGATTTTCTGAGCGGCTTGCATCGCATCCTCTTCGCTCCGCAACTCACCGAGACTGCCGGGAGTCACAGGCAACCCCCGCCTGGAAACGACCTCACGGGCCTTCGCTTTGTCCCCCATCATGGCAATGTTTTCAGAGGTGGGGCCGATGAATTTGACACCGATCGATTCGCAGACTTCAGCAAAGTGGGCGTTCTCGGACAAGAACCCATAGCCGGGATGGATGGCATCCACGCCGGTAACCTCCGCCGCGCTCAAGACATTCGGAATATTGCGGTAGCTCAACGCTGCGTCCGGTGGCCCCACACACACCTTCTCATCGGCGGCGCGCACGTGCAGACTCGCGGCATCAGCCTCCGAATGGATGGCAACGGTCCTGATCCCGAGCTCCTTACAAGCTCGGATGACCCGTAGGGCAATCTCTCCGCGGTTGGCGACCAGAACTTTCTTGAACACGTCGTGACTCCGATACGTCGGCGAGAACCGTCTATTGGACGGGGTTGGGATCTATCAAGAAGAGCGCGTGACCGTACTCGACAGGCTTGGTGCTCTCGGCCAGAATCTTGACAATGCGGCCGTCCGTTTCAGACTCAATTTCATTCATCAGTTTCATCGCTTCGACGATGCACAGCACTTGGCCTTTTTTGACAATATCGCCCTCTTCAACATAGGGATCGGCATCCGGAGAAGGCGATCGATAGAACGTCCCGACGATGGGGGAAGTAATTGTCACCATGCCGGTCGTGTCTTCGGCCGGAGGACCGGAAGCACTCGTGGGATGGACGCTTGGCTGAGAAATATTGGGGACAGTCTCTTGCACCGAAGCCGCGACGGACTTGATGCCGATCTCATGGCGGACTCGGATACGCACCCCTTGGCGCTCTAATTCCAACTCGGTCAAGTTGTTCCGGCGAAGCAAATCAATGAGATCTTGGATCTGCTTGGTTTGGCCACTCGTGAGCAATGCGTCCTGCCCCTGCCCAGGCCCACCCGGCATGGACGGCAAAATGATCGGTCTCGGTTTCTTCTTCGGTGTAGACCGTCGGCGCGCGCTCACCGGACCCGCTCCACATACGACCTGGTACGAGTATCGATCTTGATCACAGTGCCGACTTCCAAATACAGAGGGACTTTGATCGACGCTCCGGTTTCGACAATCACAGGCTTGGTCCCGCCGGAGGCGGTATCGCCTCGAACTCCAGGCTCCCCATCGACGACCTTCAGCTCTATGAAATTTGGCAGCTCGACATCGATCGGCCGGTGTTCATAGACCAGGATCTTGACGACCATATTTTCTTTTAAGAGATCCGCATTGTCTCCGAGCGTACTCTTCTCGAATGAAAGCTGCTCATAGGATTCCGTGTCCATAAACGTAAACAACTCGCCGGTGGCATAGAGAAACTGCATGTCGCGCTCTTCCAAATCAGGCTCGTCAAACCGTTCCCCGGACCGAAAGGTTCGATCCAGCACATTCCCAGACAGATAACTTTTCAGCTTGGTACGCACGAATGCGCCACCCTTTCCCGGCTTCACATGCTGAAATTCCACGATATAGAACGGCTCGCCTTCCACCATGAGCCGAACCCCATTTCGAAAATCAACGGTCGAAATCACTCCGTGCTCCCTTCAATCAGAACAATGAACCATGGCCCAAAGGTCAATAGCTGCGCGTCTCGGCCCCACGACTCAATCCCGCTCCTGAGACAGGCTTGGATCCGTGCGAAGACAAATGTTCATGCAGCCCCCGTAGCGCCAAGAGATAGCCAATCGGGCCGAATCCTGAGATCTGGCCCAGCGCCACCCCTGAAACATAGGAATGCCTGCGGAACTCTTCCCGCCGGTGAATATTGGACAGATGTACTTCGATCGCCGGGATCTCGACAGCCGACAGTGCATCCCTCACCGCAATACTGGTATGCGTGTATGCCGCAGGATTAATGATGATTCCGTGATATTTGCCGCGAGCTTCCTGAATCCACGTCACCAACTCACCTTCATGATTCGACTGGCGGGTCTCCAGTTCCACTCCCAGTTCGCTGCCGAGTTTCGACAGCGACGCGTCGATCTCAGCAAGCGTGGTGGTCCCATACACAGACTCTTCACGATTCCCCAGCAAATTGAGGTTCGGACCGTGCAGGACTAGTATTCTCAGCATTGGACTTACGAACCGCCTCCTGATCAAACCAGACCTAGCACTTCTGCATGGAATAAGGGCGGCATTCTAGCAGTCCCACCCGGGATGGTCAAACCATTGAACTATCTGGGAAGTTATGAATTGTTATTCGTCAAAGCAGTATGATCGCGCCTGCGATCCCGAATCAAGCTCAGCCACTGTTCAAGCTGGATCACCCTGGCGCTCTTCTGCTCAGAAGCGATCGTGGCGCTGTCGGTCGCGGCCTCAGGACGGTCTTGTTGCATGATGTCGACATAGAGCGGCACTTCTGCCTTTTCCATCGTCACGGCGGATTCCGCCGCCGGTTGAACGGACTCGATCACCGGCTGTGGCGGAGACATCAAGGTCGAGAGTCAACGACATTCGGCCTTGTTTCTTCATTTTCTGAACCGCTTGCTCCCGTGGCCGAAAATCCGCGACCGCGGCTGCCATCACCACCACCGTAGCCCAGGCAAAATGACGGCAGAGGCTGTCGGCCATTTCTTGCGCCGATGTGACAGACACGACTTCGACACCGGCCGGTCGCACAAGAGCCGTCGGCCCGGTGACCAGCACTACTTCAGCACCCCGGTCACGAGCCGCTTCTGCAATGGCATAACCCATCTTGCCCGACGAACGATTGGAAATGAACCGAACAGGATCAATCGCCTCCTGAGTGGGTCCCGCAGATACCAACACCCGCTGCCCCAACCAATCGGCCTTCGGAATCAGCAACGCTTCCACCGCTTCCACGATCCTCGCCTCAGCAGCCAGTCTCCCTTGCGCCACTTGCCCGGACGCCAGCGGCCCCTCATCAGGATCAAGCACTACAACACCACGCGCACGAAGCATCCGCACATGCTCGACCACGGTGGGATGTTCCCACATGCCACCGTCCATAGCCGGGGCAATGATCATCGGACACCGGGCCGTGAGCAGCATCGTCGAAAGGACATCATCCGCTAATCCGACGGCCGCCTTGGCCAGAAAATTCGCCGTCGCCGGCGCAATGATGACGGCATCGGCGCCTTCAGGGACCGTCAGATGCCGCATCTCTTCGCGGGCTTCGAAAAGACTGGTCGTGACTCGCTCCCCGGACAGCACTTCGAAGGTCAGCGGTGCCACGAACTTAGTTGCGCTGTCCGTCATCACTACGGAAACAGATGCACCTCGACACTTCAGCGCCCGCAGCAAACTCACCGCCTTATACGCGGCAATACTCCCGGTGACGCCCAGCACAAGGCGCCTGCCCCGCAATATTGCCGGTGATTTATCCAGACCCAAGAGTTTCTCCTCGCTCTATTCTTCGGCTGGAGCCGCTTGCGGCTTGGCCGTATCGTCCACGTACACGCTGAGCTCTTTCTTGATCTCCTTCGCATCCTCTCCCGTCATCATCGCCATGCGCTCGGTTTCACCTTCTTTCCCGCGCTTTGCCTCTTTCATCGCATCACGAGCCTCTTTGCCCATCAAATACGAAATCTTTCCGCGCAGCACTTCGTCAAGTGCGGCGGTTGTTTCTTTGGTAAAGCGAGAGGGACCGGTCGGTTTTGCCCCCTGTGCCAAGTGTTTGGCCCGTTGCGAGGCGACGATCACCAGCCGGTGACGGGAATCGAATTCCTTCGGCGTGTACTGTGGCAATAGACTCAGCATATCGATCATGATGGTGCGCTCCTGCTAAGGGTGGTTATGTAGCCCGATTACTCTGCTGGGTATCTCTCTCGATAATAAAGTTCTGTTCAAACCAGTTCATGTCGAGCCGTTTGGTCTTGAGCCGTTCCGCGAGAAAGATACTTTGCAGCTCGCGAAGCGACTGCGCAAGGTCGTCATTACGGACGATGTAGTAGTACTCGCGAAAGCTCCAGACTTCTTCTTTGACCCGCTGCAGCCGACGAACGATTTCTTCCTGTGAGTCTGATGCGCGCCCTTGGAGCCGCGCGCGCAACGTATCCAGAGACGGTGGAAGAATAAAAACATAGACGCCGTCTTCGAACTTCTTCTTAATCTGAAGCGCGCCCTGCACGTCTATTTCCAGCAAGACGTCGATGCCTTGTTCCATCTTGTCCATCAAGGCTTTCCGTGGAGTACCGTACCAATTCCCATACACGTGGGCATACTCCAGGAATTCATTGCGCGCAACCATATCTTGAAACACATTTTCATCGACGAAGTAATACTCGCGTCCACCTTCCTCCCCGGTGCGCGGTTTTCTGGTGGTGTAGGACACGGAATGCCAGAGTTCCGGGATAGAGGCAGACAGCTGTTTACAAAGAGTTGTTTTCCCGGCTCCGGACGGGGCTGAAATGATAAAAAGGATACCCCTCCGCTCATGAGACTGGCGCGCTGCTGCAGGGTCCGATGAAAGCTTGGTCTCTGATTTGGCGGTAGTCATTCCACGTTCTGTACCTGTTCTCGGATCCGTTCGAGTTCGGCCTTCATCTGAACCACTGCTGCCGCGATTGTAGCATCGCTGGCTTTTGATCCAATGGTATTAATCTCCCGTCCCATTTCCTGAATGAGAAAATCCAGTGTTTTTCCAGCTGGTTGAGCACCATGCACTGTTTGATGAAACTGTACCATATGCGCATCCAATCTGACCAATTCTTCCGTAATGTCTCCCCGGTCGGCATAGACAGCCAGTTCCTGATGAAGTCTGGGGATATCGGGTATCTCGCCGTTCAATAGCTTCTTCACCCGTTCCTTCATCCGAACGAACGACTCTTGCGACACAAATGGCGCCCGTTCCGCAACCTGCTGTTTCAACGCTCCGATCGTCTTCAGGCGGCTCAGGAGATCCTGGGCCAGGAGCGCCCCTTCTTTCTTGCGCATCCCGGAAAGATCGCGCAATGCTTGAAGGCCAAGCTTTTCCACTAATTTCGCGAGCTTCGGATCATCCACCGGCTGATCAGAAAGGACGATGATGTCGCGAAACCCCGCCATGATCCCAATGTCGATGGAACCCTTAAGCTTGAGCGTCCGTTGAAGGGTGCGGAGAGTCTGATAGTACTGTTTCGCCAATGCAGCGTCAAGCTGCGGAGACCGTGCGCTGCCCCGCGCGCCTTGCAGTGATACCGTCATCTCGACACGTCCCCTGGAGCAATGTTCCTGCACCGCCTTCTTGAACAACTCTTCGAGACTTCCCATCAGCCTCGGCAGACGGATCGCGGCTTCCAGAAACCGATGGTTTACAGAACGAACCTCGATAGTCACTGTCCCATCGAGCCAAGCGCCCTGCCGCCGGCCGAATCCTGTCATGCTTGTGATCATCGCGGATGTTTTCCTTTCCAATGACACACGTCATACAACGCGCAGTTCTCACATTTCGGGGAACGCGCCAGGCACACATACCGTCCATGGAGCAGGATGCGTTGAGCCACGCCGGTCCACTGGTTCCGGGGAAAGGCCTGTTGCAGATCCTGCTCGATACGCTCGGGATCGTCGGATCTCGTCAGATTCAATCGATTGGCTACGCGTTTCACATGAGTATCGACGACGACGGCCGGTTGACCGAAGGCCGTGCCCAGCATGACATTGGCTGTCTTGCGTCCGACTCCAGGCAATGAGGTCAGTTCTTCCATCGTCGCAGGAACCTGGCCATGAAATCGTTCGCTGAGCATTCGCCCGCATCCGATCAAATGTTTGGCTTTGCTTTTATAGAAGCCGGTCGGTTTGATCAGGGCCTCCAGCTCGGCCGGCTTGGCTTGCGCAATATCGATCGGGGTCCGATATTGTGCAAAAAGAGCCGGCGTCACTTGATTCACCCGCCG
>JABMDG010000018.1:5772-10523 GCA_015904045.1 Nitrospira sp. | reverse complement strand
ATGAGCACGGGATTGTTCTTACTCCGCCGGCTGAGGATTTGAAGCACCCGTTCAATTTCGTCTGACCGGCCGATCACCGGATCTAACTGACCTTCTTGCGCCAGCTGGGTCAGATCGCGCCCAAATTCATCCAATGCCGGCGTATTGCTCTTCCGGTCCCGTTCCCGAGGAGCGGACTTCCTCAAGAACGTCACTGTCAATTGGCGAGCCGTGAGCAGGTTCGCGCCCAGGCTACGGAGGATCTTGCCCCCAATTCCTTCCTCTTCTCGTAACAGACCCAACAGGAGATGCTCGCTACCGATGTGATTGTGGCCGAGCAACCGAGCTTCCTCGACTCCATACTCGATGACCTTTTTCACCCGCGGGCTGAAGGGGATTTCGCCAAACGTCATCGTCGTTCCCCCGCCCGGCAAATTCCGCTCAATTTCCAACCGGATTTGCTCGGTCGAGAGACCCATTTTCTTCAAGATCATCAAGGCAATGCCATCAGACTCACGGAGAATCGCCAAGACGAGATGCTCAGTCCCCAGATAGTCGTTCTGGTGGCGCTCGGCTTCCTCGCGCGCAAGGATGATGATTTTACGACCTTTGTCCGTGAATCGTTCGAACATCCTGTCCCCTCCCCTGGATGAACGTACGGCCCGTATCGAGACAACCCGTGGAAAAACTTGGTCTCAGTTTAACCACAGGACCCATGAGAGTCAAGGTTGAGTGAAAAAGTGACGCCAACGCTGATGAGAGAAGGACGACAACTCTCAACTCTCCCACCAGGAACGTTCTCTCTCAGGCGCGTTGACAGTCCGAAACTGTCCCGATAGAATCCCGCACCATTTTGTCCAATCGCCTTCCCCGGCCATCATGAAAAGCAAAAATATTGGAATTCTGACCAAACCGAAATTTCCTGAGGTGAAACCCACATTGCAAGGAGTTGTCACCTGGCTCCGTGAACGCCACATCACCGTTCTGCTTGATACAACCTCCGCGGCATTGCTGAGTGAGTCAGGCGGAATTCAGAAGACCCAGTTGGCAGGGACAGCCGACGTGCTGCTTGTCCTGGGCGGCGACGGCACGATCCTCAATGCCGCGCGGCTCGCGGCGGAACGCAGCATTCCCATCCTGGGTGTCAACATGGGCGGCCTCGGATTTTTAACGGAGGTGCGGCTGGATAATCTCTACCCGTCGCTTGAGCGCGTCTTCGCCAACGATTACGTCATCGACGAACGGCTCATGTTGCAGACGCATGTCCATCGCCATGGAGAAACGGTCGCACGGGGCATCATGCTGAACGACATCGTCATCAGCAAAGGCACCCTGGCCCGCATGATCGAACTGCGTATCGCCATTCAGGGTCAATTCGTGACGAACTTGCGGGCGGACGGCTTGATCGTCAGCACACCGACCGGCTCAACAGCCTATTCCCTATCAGCCGGGGGACCCATCATCAACCCTGCGGTTCAGTCCTTGATCCTGACGCCGATCAGTCCGCACACACTGACTCATCGGCCGCTGATCGTGCCTGGGAATGTCGAAATAGACGTGACCTTAACAAGCAAAGACGACGGGGCAATGGCGACACTCGATGGCCAAGTCGGCATTGCGATGACACAGGGCGATACGGCGGTGGTGCAGGCTTCCGAAAACCGAACTAAGCTGATTCGGTTCCCGGAAAGCCACTACTATGAGGTGCTGCGTGAAAAACTGAAGTGGGGAGATGGCTAAAGAACGCGGCCGCTTAGGCTTTCATGCCCTGCCCGTCTCGATCAATCCGATCATGTCCCGGTTACTCGCGTACTTGAACTCTCCGATACAGTCCGACTCACCGGTGTGCGCTTTTTCCGCGGCTTCAAGCTTCCGCAGTCCTTTGACATCGACAGGATGACTCTTTCTGGATTTCAAGATATGATGCAGTTTGTCCAACACGACCTTGGCCTGAGCGCCCGCTGATTTCGTCGCGAGATAGCGCTCCACGACTTCTGCACACCAGTCGCCATCCCGCTTGGCCACACCGACAAGACCTTCGCTGGCTTTTCTGGCCCACCCCGCCAGGAATACCCCTTCAACGACTTTCCCTGCAGCTTCGTCGTAGGCCTGGAACAGGGCATCATCCGGGTCATTTCCCGTCTTGTTGGGGTTCGTGACGAAGAGGCCTCCTTTATAGGGAAGCCCGACGGTCTCGTCGACCTTGTCGCCGACCGCAAAGACGACGGCATCGCACGGAAATTCATAATATTGTTTCAGCCCGACCGCCACCGTGTCTTCGCCCTTGGGATCAAGCCGATTGTCTTCCATTTCAAGACCACGCACACAATTGTTCGCATCGACGAGAATCCGCTTCGGCGAGGCCAGGAATTTGAAGCCCATTTTCGTCTCGCTGACCTTCGGTTCACACTTCGTAAATTCGTCTATAAGCCCTTTGAGGACTTCGTCGGCCTTCTGCCCGACCGCTGCCATGCGATCCTTGATACGGTCGAACTCTTTCTTGATGCCTTCAAGGTCCATATTGGCGCACACCGCTCGGATCTCTTTGGGATTGTATTTCCGCTCGACCGGACCGCGACGCACGATGGCCGTCACGCGCTCCACCTTCTTATAGCGGGTGAGCCAATGAGCAATATCGACCATGACATCGCCTGCCCCGATCACCGCCACATGCTTGCCCATGTCGAACGGCCGATCGCCGAACCCGGGCAACCGGTTGAAGTGATAGACCACGTCTTTCGCATGGTACACACCCTTGGCCGAATCCCCTTCCACTCCAATGGCCTTGGTCCCCTGCGCCCCAATCGTGAACACGACCGCGCTGGCCCCGAGCCCCCGCACATCGTCGACCGTAAGGTCCTTGCCGTTTCCAATCGTGACATTCCCCAAATAGTGCACATTCGGCTGCTCCAGCAGATCCCAATATTGCTTCTTGAGACCGCCACGAAGCTTGAGCTTAGAGGGAAAAATTCCGTATTCCGCCAATCCGCCGAACTTAATATCACGGTTGAGAATAATGACTTCGTGACCGGCCTTGGCCATGGTCCCGGCAACAGCCATTCCCGCCGGCCCGGCACCGACAATGATAATTACATGCGCATTGGTTGCAGTCATACGTTGTTCCTTAGAAAAGGGACATAGAGATGGGTACGGAAGATCTCAAAAGTGCGGCGAATTTAGCACAGCGTGTTTTTCGCTGTCAAAGAGGATCTGGAAGGCATTCACGTTTCAGTTGGAAGCACATGATTTTCCACAGTCGGCAGGGACCCTGGTCATGTGTTCGAAGGGATACCTACGCGGCCGGTTCCTCCTTGCGCAGAGAAACCACTCCTGTGTCCATCAGCTTCAGGGGAGTGAAGCTTTTGGTCTCACGCCGCGCGATGAGGCGGTAACGATCCTGATTTTTTTCTGGCAGTCAGATCATGGTGCAAGCGGCGCAGCTTCAACTCTAAATCCTCAAAGGACTCCGCCTGAGCCTGATGGTCAGGATAGTCCCGCAGAAAACCGCGCCACTGTCCCTGATCTTGCCACACGGTATATTGTGCTAGTTCCATGGGGGTGATTCTAGCCCAAGGACGAGGAATGCCATAACAAATTGTGTGTTTTCGAGTCGGATCCAGCGAAGCGGATGGCTCGAGAGACTGCCCGCACACACCCCTTCTTGACATTCTTGGGCAGATGGCCCAATTACATGACCCGTGCAGTTGGAAAGATCTGCATGCCCCTGACCATCACACCAGCCATGCATCATCACGAGGCCGCATCTCCCATTTCAGGGGAAGTCGGGCCACTCGCCGTTCGATATCGCCAGGTCACTGACCTCGCCGAAATACCTGACACTGTGGCATTGGAACCGGACGAAGCCCTTGTGGTGGGAACCTTCGAGCTGGCTGAGGCCTTAATCGCACGTGGTATCGACAGCAACCAGATTGCCGTTAGCGGGCTGCCCCCTTCAGACTCAGCCTACCCCGGCTACGTTCGAACCGCTTCGAGCGTCAATCTGACCCCACTTGTCCCCTTTCGTTTCGACCGCTCGACCCTGGTTATCTTGCCCACCTACAATGAACGGCACAATCTGCCTCCTATGATCGAGGCGATCAGGACCTACATCACCACCGATATCCTGGTTGTGGACGACAATTCACCTGATGGCACGGGACAACTGGCCGACGAACTGAGCCGGCAGCACCCATCCGTGCATGTCCTGCATCGAACAGAAAAACAAGGACTTGGGCCAGCCTATATCGCAGGGTTCCAATGGGCACTGAACCGCCACTATCAGTTGATCATCGAGATGGACTGCGACTTCAGCCATGCGCCTTGGGACTTGCCACGATGGTTCACCGAAGCACCACTGCTGACCGCGTCAACGGAAGCCGATTGGACTTCCCAGCGTAAGCTCCCCTGTCAACGAGACACAGTCACAGGAGAACTTCTGACTTCCAATTGGGCCCGATACGTGGCGGGCGGTACGCCCGCTAACGCGTCATGGGGCCGTTCTTCGTTATAACTCTGCAACCATTCCGCACTGATCTCGCGCACCTGGTCCAACGTCTCAAACACATAGGCATTGAGCACTTCGGTTCGATACGTCCGGTTATAGCGCTCGATGAACGCATTCTGATCCGGCTTGCCCGGTTGGATGTGCCACAGCTGAATCGCTCGTTCGGCGCACCACGCCATGAACCGCTCCGCGATAAATTCTGGCCCATTGTCGAGGCGAATCGCCTGCGGTTGCCCCTGCCAGCTCACCACTTGCGCCAACACACGGA
>JABMDG010000018.1:0-5672 GCA_015904045.1 Nitrospira sp. | reverse complement strand
TCCCTGGTGCGCTTTTTCCGCCCCCTCCAGCGCTCGAAGCCCCTTCACATCGATCGGATGGCTTTTGCGACCTTTCAACACCGTATTCAAGCGATTCAGCACGTCCGTGACCTGAGAACCTGAGTTTTTTGACGCAAGGTAGCGCTCCACAACCTCCGCACACCAATCTCCGTCTCGCTTTGCCACACCAACGAGGCCTTCGCTTGCTTTTCTCGCCCATCCCGCAAGAAAGACGCCTTCAATCACTTTTCCTGCTTTCTCATCATAGGCCTGAAACAACGAATCATCCGGATCGTTCCCGGACTTATTCGGGTTGGTGACAAACATCCCACCCTTGTAGGGAAGTCCGACGGTTTCATCGACCTTGTCGCCTACGGCAAAAACCACGGAATCGCAGGGAAACTCATAATACTGTTTCAAGCCGACCGCCACTGTATCCTCACCCTTGGGATCCAGCCGATTATCTTCCATCTCAAGCCCACGCACCCGATTGTTGGCGTCGACTAGAATGCGCTTCGGCGAGGCCAAAAATTTGAATCCCATCTTGGTGTCGCTGACCTTCGGTTCGCACTTGGTAAATTCGTCCGTCAAACCCTGGAATACTTCTTCCGCTTTCTGTCCCACGGCGGCCATCCGATCCTTGATCCGATCGAATTCTTTCTTGATGCCGTCGATATCCATATTGGCACAGACGGAGCGAATCTCTTTGGGATTGTACTTGCGTTCGACCGGCCCTCGTCGAACGATCGCTGTAACCCGTTCCACCTTCTTATAGCGGGTCAGCCAATGCGCGATATCGACCATGACGTCGCCGGCCCCGATCACCGCGACATGGTTGCCCATCTCGAACGGCCGATCTCCAAACCCCGGCAAGCGATTGAAGTGATAGACTACGTCTTTGGCATGGTAGACACCCTGGGCGGAATCTCCTTCAACGCCGATGGCTTTGGTGCCTTGCGCGCCGATCGTAAACACAACAGCGCCGGCGCCAATTTCGCGCACGTCTTCAACCGTGAGATCCTTGCCGTTCCCGACCGATACATTGCCGAAATAATGAACATTCGGCTGTTCCAGCAATTCCCAATATTGTTTCCTTAGCCCGCCGCGGAGCTTGAGTTTGGCGGGGAAAATTCCATACTCCGCCAACCCGCCGAATTTGATATCCCGATTCAGAATGATCACGTGATGGCCGGCCTTCGCCATGCTCCCCGCAACCGCCATCCCAGCTGGCCCTGCGCCGACAACAATGACAACATGCGATTGTGCGATGCTCATGCGTTATCCCTTACAAGAAGTTGTAGAAAACCCCTAAGTTTTGCGAAAGTTAGCACAGCCATTTATCAGCTGTCAAAACCTACCGGACGACTGCGGGAAGATCTCATGGCCCGTCTCCTGCTTGCCACGCTGCCGGTGGTCAACTACAATGGCGCGCATTGTAGTTCACTTGTGTGCCATTGGCTCCTTCCTCATGCCCTTTGATTCCTTATCAGCCGAGCCCATGCGCCCTACTGTTCGCTATTATCCGATCACCCATGCATCCGAGTTGTCGGCCATACGAGAATTGGGACCAGATGAAGCCTATGTGACGCTGAACTTTGAGATAGCTGAGGCCATGATCTCTCGAGGAGTCGACAGCGCCCGCATCGCTATCAGCCAACTCAACACCTCCGACGAACACTATCCTGGCTATGTCCAGGCCGCACCGAATAAGCAACTCGTACCCCTCGTCCCGTTTCATTTTGACCGTTCCGTGCTCATTGTCCTGCCCACCTATAATGAACGGAACAATCTCGAAGCCTTAATCCGAGCGATTGGACAGTATCTGATCGCGGATATCCTGGTCGTCGATGACAATTCGCCGGACGGCACAGGACAATTGGCCGATGAACTGAGCGGGCAACTGAAGCATGTGCATGTGCTGCACCGGGCCAAGAAGGAAGGGCTGGGACCAGCCTATGTGGCCGGATTCCAATGGGCAATTGAGCGGAATTATCGGCTTATCGTTGAAATGGACTGCGACTTCAGCCACGCGCCTTGGGATATCCCAAGAATGATCCAGGCAAGCAACACTGCAGACTTAGTCATCGGGAGCCGATACATACCCGGCGGAGGCACACAAGACTGGAACATGCAGAGACGCCTGGTCTCACGGCTCGGGAATGCCTATGTCAGTATCTTTCTCGGCTCACGCATTCACGATTGGACGGGAGGGTTTCGCTGCTTCCGCCAGGAGCTCCTCGCTGACATGGATCTCGCACGCGTCAAAGCGAAAGGGTATGTATTTCAAGTCGAGATGGCCTGGCAGGCTCTCCAACTTGGCGCGGCCATCTCCGAGATCCCGATCCGGTTCCGCGACCGGCTTGCGGGTCAGAGCAAACTCGGCTGGCCTACGATTGTCGAAGCTATTACTGAAGTACCGCGTATGTATTTTCGAAAGCCTACTTCGAGGTAAGCCCTTCTTGAAGTCCCCGGAGGCCGGTCCGATAATTCCCTAAAATACACTCGAGGGCGATGACACCGGCGTCCGCTCCTGCGTAGTAACCTTACTCAGATCAATAACCAGCTCGTCTTTCGAATTGGCTAATAGGTTGTCCAGGACACTGCTCTGCTGTGGAATGACTGCGTCGGCCGGCTCAAAAAAAAGATCGAATCCCTTCGCCACAGTCGGCCTCATCGGATAACGCCGATCGTAGATCATGCCATAGGTGGGAATCCCGTAGATAATCCGCCAATTCCCCAACAGAAGATGCAGCTCTGTTCCTTGTATGTAAAGCCCACCCGATGTGATTGTCCGCCTTGCAAATGTGAGCGGCTCACTCAAATAAAACGTGACGCGTTCATTGTACTGCGCCAGCGCCAGCGCGTCAGCCATCTCCGACGACAGCATGGTCACCTCGTTATCATTAAACACCGGCTCCAGTGGCGCCTCTCCTTGGATCCATCGCAGCGGGGCAACCCGGTGTTCCTGAACCTTCAGGCCCGACAAAATAGCCCGGAGCACTCCCTTGCTCACCGTCGCAGGATGTGAAAAATGGCTTTGCGGCCATTCAGGCAAAACCTTCCTATCTTCCTCCAACCGCACGTAGTTCACCGGGTCTTCATACACGATTCGTGACGGCACATGGGGAATCGCGCAACCGAACAGGCCCAGTAAGGAGCACAAAGTAAGGGGTACGGCGAAGGCCAATGCCCCTCGCCACGGTCGCTTCATTTCCAGCTTCCGACTCATCTCTTCACCCCTGCCCCCCTCACCGTGTACCTCGATCTCTTACCATTCACCCCTCACTGATCGTGACTGTCATTTCCACACGCTCCAACGGATTATCCCGTCCGTCCCGTTTCATCCCGACGACTTTGTCCGCCACCTCCATGCCACTGACAACCTCGCCAAAGACGGTGTACTGCCAATCCAAGAAATTGGCATCAGCCACGCAGATAAAAAATTGCGAGCCGGCACTGTCCGGATCATTACTCCTGGCCATCGATACGATGCCGCGCTTATGCGGTTTGCTGTTGAACTCGGCCTTGACCTTGTGGCCCGGCCCGCCCATCCCATGCATCGATCGATCGGGGTTCTTGCTGTTGGGATCACCGCCCTGGATCATGAATCCAGGAATGACGCGGTGGAAAGTCGTACCATTGTAAAAACCGTCCTTCGACAGCTTCACGAAATTAGCGACATGGCCGGGCGCTACATCGGGGAAGAATCTGATGACCATGTCACCGACCGCCGCTCCTTTGCTCGTCACTGTGATTCTCGCCTGGGTTTTTTCAGTCACATCCGAAACAGGAACGGCGGAGGCGCCATCCCGACATCGAGCCCTTGATTGACCGCCGTCCACGTCAGCCCATCGTCGCTGCGAAACACTCCCTCGCTTGTCCCCGCATAAAGACCGCCGCCTCCGAAGCCGATCAGCGACTGGACCGATAAACTCGTCAACCCCTTGTTCACGGGAATCCATTGTTTCCCCTTGTCGGATGTCTTAAAGACACCATTCCCTGTGGCTACAATCACGCCCTGATCCAACAGCACAATCCCACGGATGGAATCGTTAGGCAACGCCCGGCTGATTGAACGCCACGTCATCCCGCCGTCGGCGCTCCGAAACACCCCGCCATCAAATGTGCCGGCCAGGATGCTCTGGTCCTGATCGATCACAAGCACGCGAATGAAATTTTCGATCATGCCTTCATGATTCTTCAGGCCATGCTGCATGCGCGACCAACCGGACGAATGACGTTTAAACCGTAAAACGCCTTTACCTGATGTTCCTGCGTAGAGAGTGCCGTCCGTGGATCGGGCCAACGCATGGACGAGTACGTCGTCCAACCCGGTGGTGACGACTGACCATCGATCCTCAGGTTCATTCAGCCGATACACACCGTCGCTCGTCCCTGCATAGAGTCCATCGTCAGCTGCCATCAACGCCTTGACTTCAAGCCGCTTTAAACCGGCATTCACCGGCTGCCAGCTCTTTCCATCGTCATGTGAACGGAAGACCCCACCCCTGAATGTCCCGGCATAGACCGCCCCATCTCTCGCAACCGTCGAGCTCAAGATGAAAGGATCTGTCACACCGCCTCCTACCGGAACCCATGTTGAGCCTCTGTCTGCCGTGCGGAAAATTCCATGGCCGAAGGAGCCGGCATAGACCGCGCCGCTCCCCGTCACCACGAGCGCCTGAACACTGGCAGCCGACTGATCAAACGGACCCCGTGCCGCCTCTCCGGAAATGGTAACCGGCGCCGGCGTTTCGGCCGTCGACATCTCAGCCGCAAGGCATAAGAGCAGTCCCCCTGCAGACAGGATTCGCACACCGCACACGAACGCACACCGTTTCATCATCGTAATCGTGTTCCCGCAGTCCCGATCGGCAAATCAGGATCGACCGGAAGATCGATACCGCCGCCTGCTGAACTTCGGCCAAAGAATTTTGCGCCTAGAATTCCAATCTCATACAACGCCATCAACGGGACCGCCATCAGCAGCATCGTAAAGAGCGTCGCATCGGGCGTAATAATGGCTGCCAGAATCAGATTCGACAGGATAGCATGTTTGCGGTACCGCGCGAACATCTGCGCTGAGACCGCCCCGGTCACCGCCAGCAACGTCATCACCAGCGGGAGCTCAAACGCACAGCCGAAAATCAGCAGGAACTTCACATTAAAATCGATGTATGTCCCCACACTCAGCTGCGGAGTGACGTCCCGATCGAGCCCAAAACTGACAAAGAAGTCGATGACCAGCGGAAGGATCACCAGATTGCAGAAGACCAAGCCGAGCGCAAAGAGGCCTGCTGCCAAAAAAAACAGCGGAATGGCCCAGCGTTGCTCCTTCGGCAATAATGCCGGCTCGACGAATTTCCAGCATTGATAAAAAATGACGGGCAGGCTCAGAATCACAGCCGCCAAGAGCGAGACTTTGATAGAGGCAAACAGGGCTTCAGTCGGTCCGTAAAAGACCAGCTGGTTCTGAAAGGGCCGATTCAGCCATGCCACCATCCGGTCTGAGAAGGAAAACGTAACGATCAAGGAGGCAAGAATAGCCCCCCCTATGACGACCAATCGACGCTTGATGGTCTGAATATGGACAGCAAGCGGATTGATGTGATGATCCATGGCAACGCATCCGGCCGCCGGTCGGCCCAGCGGCCGGTCATCTTCCTCAATGT
>JABMDG010000179.1 GCA_015904045.1 Nitrospira sp. | reverse complement strand
AACCGGACCTACTGGGGAGGCTGGACCGGGATCATGTTTCGGAACGCCCTCATGCGCCTTGTCAGCCGCGCCACGCAGGTGCTGCCGATCGATCAGAGCCGCCGCCCCTTGGCCAACATCGCCTTGGGCGCTGCGGCGCTCGCGCGCGGCTACTACCTGGTCTGGTTTCCTGAGGGAGGGCGGTCTCCTGACGGAATCCTTCAGCCGTTTCAGTCGGGGATCGGCTTGATGATGACGGCGCACCCGGTCCCCGTCATTCCCGTGTGGATCGAGGGAAGTTTTGAAGCGCTGCCGACCGGCGCATGCTGGCCCCGCCGGCGGCGCATCAGAATTCGGTTCGGCGAACCCGTGCCTCCGAACATCATCGCCGGACAAAGTCAGGGGGCCGATCGATACCGGTGGATCGCCACCGCACTCCACGATCACGTCGCGGCATTGGGAGGCCGTCCGATGCACAGGTTGCTCGTATCTCGTGAAGCGTGAAGCGTCGTTCAGTCGAAAGAGCCTATAGCTTATGGCACATGACCGGAAGGCGAATCCAAGCGAGGCAATAAACTATCCGATCACGTGCTAGATGCCATCGGCTATACACTCTTGTCCCCAACGAGATACGCGCTAGTCTTTGTGCTCGCGCTTCTGCTCCTGCCTGCGCGTCTTTTTCGGTTTCGCGTTTTCTTCCTCCACGTCGATCACGGCGCCGGTATCGGCGTCGATGTGAACCTCCATCACCTTCTTGTCCGCCGTGACGACTTCGACTTCCCACACGAGCTTGTTATGTTTCTTTTCCAGTTCGGCTTCGATGATCTTGCCCGGCACTTTCTCCGCCGCGGTTTTGACCGCCTGGTCGATCGTCACCTTGGCGGCGGCAGCCATCTCGGCTTTCCCGTTCTTTCCATTGTCATCGCCATAGGCAACTCCTGCGGCAGCCAGGGTTCCGGCTGCCAACACGATGGCCAAGGCACACACAGCGAGTGGTTGCTGTCTCATGCAAACCTCCTTATCAACGATTCTCTGGTGATGTACAAAGGACGAAGCTGTCTGACAGGCTTCTACGCGTTGCATTCGAGACCGAGGATTTCCCGCTCGGCCTCCAGCCAGTCGTCGAGCGCCCGGCCCTCGCGATAGCCGCGCTCGGCATGAAGCTCATAGGCCCGCTGAGCGATGCGGACTTGGAGGTCGTCGCAGGGAGAAACCGGTTGACAGTGAACCGGCTCTTTCTCTAAGACCGCCGACTTCTGTTCCCGGATGGGTTGCACAGGCTTTCGCTTGCGCGGATCTTTAGGTGGTTGTGGCTGCATGGTCATATCCTCCTTTGTTGTTCTCCCCGAAGAGGAACGTTGTGCATCTTGAATGCCATCACGGTTCGATGATGAAGCCGAAGGGATAAATGTCCGAGAACCTGGCGTGATGTTTCACTATCTCCGCCCTCGGCCGAGACTGGAATGACATGGGCTATCGGGATGCGTCTGAGGTGTTTCGCGGCAAGGTGACAGGAACCATTGTAGCTGAATGCTGCAATCCCAAACCGAGCCACCGGTTGGATCTTTGGGGGCCAAGGTCAGTTGTGCTGATTCCTGGTCCCGCCCTTGCTTTCTCCTTCATCCCATATGCTGAATGCGGCAAAACTGTGGCAATATGCAGCAGAGGTATTCGTCTGCCGTAGCAATTGGGGGCAAAGCACGGCTGGAGATCTCTCATGACTGAAGAATGGGGCGCGATCCTGGTCGTCGACGACGACGCGGACATGCGGGAAGTGGCCCATGACATGCTGAAGGATCGCGGGCATCAAGTCTCCGTCTCCGGGAGCGGAGAGGAGGCTCTGAAGCAATTGGCCGAAGAAGATTATGCCGTCGTGCTGACCGATCTCCGCATGAAAGGCATGCAGGGACTCGAATTGCTGGCCCAGATCAAACGAGACCATCCCGATATCAACGTCATTCTCATGACCGGCTTTGGATCGGTCGAGACGGCGGTTGAAGCGATGAAACACGGGGCCAGCGATTATCTCACCAAGCCGGTCAAGAAAGACGAACTGATCCGCGTCGTCGAGCGGGTCATCAGGGAAGCGGCGCTCCGGCGGGAGGTGAGCCGGCTGAGGAAGGAAGTGCACAAGGAATACAGCTTCCACCAGATCTTGGGAAAGAGCAAAGCGATTCAGGCGGTGTTCGATCTGATTCGCCGGGTGGCCGACAGTCCGACCAATGTGCTCATCACCGGAGAAAGCGGCACCGGCAAGGAGCTGGTCGCCAAGGCCATTCACTACAATAGCGCCCGCAAGGAGGCGCCGTTCGTGCCCGTCAATTGCGCGGCCATTCCGGAACAGCTGTTGGAGAGTGAGCTGTTCGGGCACATGCGGGGCGCCTTTACCGATGCCAAGGTGGACAAGCGGGGCTTGTTCGAGGAAGCGCAGAAGGGGACGCTGTTTCTGGACGAGATCAGCGAGCTGCCGCTCATGCTGCAGGCGAAGATCCTGCGCGCGATTCAGGAAAAAGAAATCCGGCGGGTCGGGGCCACCAAGCCGGTTTCGGTCGACGTGCGGATTATCGCGGCGACCAACCTCAATCTTGGTGAAGAGGTGAAAAACAAGCGGTTCCGCGAAGATTTGTATTACCGGCTCAACGTGATCGAGCTGAAATTGCCGCCCCTGCGCGAACGGCGGGAGGACATCCCGCTGCTCGTGGACGCCTTTTTGAAGAAATGCAGCGAAGGAAGCGGGAAAGCCGTCAAAGGCGTCAGCGAGGCCGCCTTAGCCATGCTGATCGATTACACGTGGCCCGGCAACGTCCGCGAGCTCGAAAACGTGATCGAACGGGCCGTGACGCTCACCCGTGGCGAGAAGATCTCTCCCGATGATCTACCGCCGGCGGTGCAGGGGTCGCGCGGCGACCGGCGGGTGCTGGACGAGGCGGCCGAGAAGAGCCTGCCTCTGCACGAGATCGAGAAGGAATACATCAAGAAGATCCTCGACAAGACCGGTGGCAATAAATACCAGGCCGCCCACGCCCTTGGCATTGACCGCAAGACCCTGTATCGTAAACTCGCCGAAATCGAAGGCAAGCCTCATCCAGAAGAATAACGTTCTCTTGTCGGATAGCCTGTCCGGCCGGGAGCGATCATATGAAGGTCGGCCATAGCCTTGTCATGCGTGTTATGCCCTGGGCGATCCCGGTCCTCACCATCGGCATCTTCATCTTCGACCTGCTGACTCCGGCCGGAGTGGGGATACCGATGCTGTACGTAGTTCCTATAGTCCTGACCATTTTTACGCCGCGCGAACGAGATTCCGTCTATCTCTGTCTCCTTGTTACCGGCCTCATTTGGGTTGAATTGCTATTCAATCCGCCAGGGCATTTCGACTCCTATGTCGTGCTCAATCGAGCCTTAGGGACGTTTGTTGTGTGGTCCATTACGCTCGGATTGTTTCGCTATAAGGAGATGGATCATGGTTTGGCGAAGGCAGAAACCGATAAGGTACAAGCTGAGCATGCCTTGATGTCGGAGCGCGTCGAGCGCGCCCATGCCGAGGGGCTTATGATGGCGGCGCAAGAGGCGCGAGCCTATGCCGATACGGCGGCATCGGGGGCTTCGGCCAGCCGACGAGAAGCGGAAGAGAGATTTCTGGTCAGCCAACTTAGGCTGCAAAGCATCATCGAGTCGGCGATGGACGCCATCATCACCGTGGATCAGGATCAACGGGTCGTGTTGTTCAACCGGGCAGCCGAGGACATGTTCGGCCTTCCCGCACACGACGCAGTCGGGCGGTCGCTCGACCGATTCTTGCCCGCACGATTTCGCGACGCCCATCAGCACCTGATTCATGCGTTCGGGCAATCCGGTGTGACGAGTCGAAAGATGGGCAAGTTGGGAACCGTGATGGGGCTGCGTTCCAACGGAGAAGAATTTCCGATCGAAGCAGCCATCTCGCACGTCACCGTGGGGGAGAAGAAATATTATACCGTCATTCTCCGGGACATCGGCGAACGCGTACAGGTCGTGGAAGAACTGCGGAGGCAGCATGAGTTTATCGAGGCGGTCTTGGAGACGGCGGGCGCCCTCGTCGTGGTCCTGGACCGCCACGGCAAGATTCTTCGATTCAATCGCGCGTGTGAGCAGACCACCGGGTATAGCTCGGAAGAAGCGGTCGGAAAGACCGTGTGGGAGTTTCTCCTTCCTCCCGAAGAAATCGAATCGGTGAAGGCGGTGTTCGGGCACCTCACGGGCGGAGAGGTGCGCGTTGAACATGAGAACGTCTGGGTTACCAAGGACGGGCGGCGACGGCGCATTGCCTGGGCCAATACGGTCATCATCGACGCACACGGACGCACCGACTACGTCGTCGCGACCGGGATTGATGTGACGGAACTGAAGCAGATCCAGGAACAACTTCGGAAAACCGAACGCATCGCAGAGCTCGGCACACTGGCTTCCGGGATGGCGCACGAAATCGGCACGCCGATGAATGTCATCCTGGGCCGGGCGGAATATCTGATGGATCGGGTGAAGGACGAGCCGATCAAGAAGGGTCTGAAGACGATCATCGCCCAGGTCGAGCGCATCACCAAGGTCATGAATCAGCTGCTCGCATTCGCCCGGCGCAAACCTCCTGAGCGAGGCCCCCTCCAACTGAAGGACATCGTTGAGAACGGCCTGGAGTTGTTTCAGGAACGGCTCGAGAAGAGCCGCGTGATCGTGGAAACTGCCTTGGACGACGCGTGTGCGAAGGTGCTAGCCGATGGCGATCAAATGAGCCAGGTGTTCATCAACCTGGTCATGAACGCCATCCACGCGATGCCCGACGGCGGGACGTTGCGCGTCGCATTGGCACAGGACAAAGACGTGGTCAAACTCACGGTGACCGACTCGGGCCACGGGATTCCTCCAGAGGCTCTGCCGAAGATTTTCGAACCGTTCTTCACGACGAAAGAGTTCGGCCAGGGGACCGGGCTGGGACTCACCGTGGTCAAGGGCATCATCGAGGAACATCAGGGCACGGTCATGGTCGACAGCGAGGAGGGCAAGGGGACGAAGTTCACGATTCTGCTGCCTCAGAGCCAATAGCTGATAGGCCGGAAGTGCTGAGTCCTGAGT
>JABMDG010000178.1 GCA_015904045.1 Nitrospira sp. | reverse complement strand
ACCATGTGATCTCGCCGTAACAACTCCAATCGCGGAAGCATCTGAGCCAGGTGCCAGCGTAGCTCCTGCTGTTCCACGCGCCTTGCCAAGCTGATGAGCCGCCGTTTGAAAGGCCGGAGCCACTGAGGATGCGTCACGGTGAGCTTTTCTGCCGCGTCGGCTGCGCGCATGCGCACCAGCTCGTCATCGTGATGCATGCCATCCATGAGGGCGGGAAACAGTGCCGGCTGCCGGCGTATGATCGCCACCACCTGATTGGAGCGGCCGATAGAGCGCCGGTCGGCTCCTTTCAGCGCCTGGAAGACCGCCTCTTTGTTCATGAAGAAGTCTACTTGATGCCGTACGCCTGGAGTTTGTTGTAGAGGCTCGCCCGGCTGATCTTCAGCAATTTGGCGGCTCTCAATCGGTTTCCCGCGGTCTTCTTCAGAGCATCAACGATCCGGGTACGCTCTGTCTGGGCAACGGCGCCACGTGACGCCGACCGTAAGCTCTCCTCCCCGGCTTCGGCACCGGCTGCAATAAGCTCCTCGCAGCTGAGCGACGGACCAGCAGTCGTCACCACCGCCCGCTCAATATAGTGCTGCAATTCGCGGACGTTTCCCGGCCATGGAGCGTTGCATAACGCCCGCATCGTACTTTCAGGGACATGCCGCAGGGCTTGACGATGCCGGCCACAGGACACGGCGACGAAGTGCTTGACCAACAACGGGATATCGTCTCGCCGTTCCCGGAGCGGCGGGAGAAACAGCGGCAAGACCGCCAACCGATAGTAGAGGTCCTGGCGAAACGACTTGGCTTTCACCAGTTCGGCCAGGTCTTTGTTCGCCGCGGAGATGACCCGCACATCGACCGAGATCGGTCGGGCCCCGCCGACCCGCTTGATCTCGCCCTCCTGGAGAACGCGCAACAGCTTGGCCTGAAACACCGGCGTCGTGTCAGCAATCTCGTCGAGAAAGATCGTCCCTCCGTGGGCCTCTTCGAATAGACCCCGTCTGTCCGCTACAGCCCCGGTGAAGGCTCCCTTCACATGACCGAACAATTCGCTTTCAAGCAATGTCTCCGGCAACGCGCCGCAATCGACGACGATGAACGGCTTCTCATTCCGCCGGCTCAAGGCATGAATTGTTCTGGCAAGGACTTCTTTGCCCGTTCCGCTCTCACCCTGAATCAAGACCGTGGCCACGCTATTCGCGACGAGAGCGGTCATGTCGAACAGTTGTTGCATGGCCGGACTCCGGCCGATCAACTCGCCCAAGGATTCGCGCACCGCCGAAGGCGTCTGTTCCTCCGAAACAGACGCAACGTCCTGCAGCTGCTGACAAGACTCACCCTTGAACAGCACCAGCATGGAGCCGATATCGCCAGGGCCTGAGGCAAGCGGAAAGGCCTGGTGCATACCGCAAGCCGTGCCATCGCCTCCGCTTTGACAGGAGACAGACTGAATCTCCGGAGCGTCAAATACCTTGATAGCCGGGCAGGTTCCGCAGGGATCGGTTCGATGGGCAAAGGCTTCGTAACACTTGGACCGGCGGCCGGCGGAATCCCTGGTAGAAGCCGATGACCAGGCCGACTCGTTCGCATAGATCACATTGAAACTGCGATCCATGACAGCCACGCGGTCGGTCAAGCCGCCGGCAAGCTGTTTGATGGCTTCAATTCTGGCCGCCAGGATAGGGTCTGCAAAGGGAGCAGGCGCCTTGTTGTTTTCTAGCGATCCGGCCATCTGTTCTCACTACGAAGAG
>JABMDG010000177.1 GCA_015904045.1 Nitrospira sp. | reverse complement strand
GGTGATTCTCACGATTACGCCGCATATTGTGCAGAACATGACCCCTCCGGCGCTCAGTGCGCAAACCTTCTGGTCCGGAACAGAGTCGACCTATGCAACCGGTCCAATGTTTTCGACCCCAACCCAGAAGGTGTCTGCCAATTCTGGCAGTGTCTATGGAGAGGCCACAGCTTTTTCCAATAGTGTGGCAAAGGGCTCCGGGGACACGGCCTCCCGCCGTTCACTAGCCCAATTAGCGAGTCCTGATCCTGTGTTGGCGATCCATCCCGATGAATCGGCCGTTAAATTTGGCAAAGAAATCAAGTTGTCGGTTGTCGATGGGCGGCTCAGCGCATCGGATCAAAACATTTTTAAGTTGGAATATGACCCAAAGATTCTCCAGTTTAAGCGGCTTGGTGAGGCGGAACTTGTCAGCCCATCGGGTCTCTTGTCGGGAGACCAGGGAGCCGCGGTCGGGACTGTCGCATTCCGGCTGGCTCGTCCGGGTCAGCGTGCCCCACGATCCGTCAGTGTTGTGTTCATGACGAAAGCCCCCGGAGTTTCTCCGATCCGTGTTGAGCTTGTTAGCTCTGATGGTGACGGGCGGGCGGCATCTTCAGAAATCGGGACAGGGGTTGTGAGAGTCCGGTGAAAGAAGAGGGGCTCACGCTTCTGGAGATCCTTGTCACCATGACGATCGTGGTGATTTTGGCTTCCGTCGCCATGCCGCTCAGTAAAGTCTCGACGAAGCGCGTGCAGGAAATTGAATTGCGTCAGCATCTCCGGACCATTCGGAGCGCCATCGACACATTCAAGCTTGAATGGAACCGGGACGGAGATGTGCTGATCGGGCCGGTGTGCGTGAAAAATAAATTGACGTGCAAGGATGTGACGAGCCAGTACGGCTACCCGAAGTCGCTCAATATGCTGCTGGGGGTCAAACTCACCGGAGAAGAGGCCACGGTTCGCGGGACGACCGTCAGGCGATATCTGCGCGTGGTGCCGGTGGACCCGCTGACCGACAAGCCCGATTGGGTACTGCGTTGCTACAGAGATCAGCCGAAGCCGTCCGGTTGGTGCGGCGAAGACGTCTATGATGTGATGACTCAAAGCGAGGCGGCCGCGCTCGATGGAACGAAATATCAGGACTGGTAAGTACGGCAAGGGCCATGCGCAGGGCTTCACGCTCATTGAGCTGATGATTGTGGTATCCATCATCGGAATTCTTGCCACAATCGCGGTTCCGTCCTACCAGTCGTCCTTAATTAAGGCGAGGGAGACGGTGTTGAGGCAAGACTTGTTTACCATGCGGGAGTTGCTCGATCAGCATCGCGCGGATCAGGGGAAATACCCTCCGTCCTTGGGAGGACTGATTGCGGCGGGATATTTGCGGGTGCTCCCTAAAGATCCCTTTACGAATTCATCGGATTCCTGGCAAGAGATCACCGAGCCGACCGAGGGCGGCATCTTTGATGTCTATTCCGGGTCGGACCTCGTTGGGACAAACGGGACGGCATACAATCAATGGTAACTATGCGTGTACAGCAATTTGATCCGAATCCCCCCACACAGGGCTCGGTTATTCTAGGAGCAGACCTCTGTCGTGTCGCGATCATTGGAATAGTGCTAGGGGTCTCCATGGGCTCCGTCGTTGCTTGCAGCCCGCTGGAGCCGCT
>JABMDG010000176.1 GCA_015904045.1 Nitrospira sp. | reverse complement strand
AGCCGTTTCAGTGCCTCCTCGATCGGAAGCCGGTTGATGTCGTGAAAGCGGAACTCAGCCACGCGCGCCTCGCACGATGAGGATGGAGCAAGGGGAATGTCTCAGAAGACTGTCGGAGACGCTTCCCAACTCGAGCCGTTCCTGACTGGACAGGCCGCGCGCGCCCACGACCAACAGATCAGTGAGGCCGGCCTCCGACCGCTTCATGATATGGTCCACGATGTGGTTCTGTTCCACGTCGGTGAGGACGGCATAGCCTTCTTTGAGAAAGTCTTGCCGTATGTCTGCGACCAGCCGCTCGGCTCGTTCGATCTGGGGACGCATGAGCGCCTCCCGCTTGGACTCAGACAGGTATCCGGCGGCAAGATCGGTGAAGGGGGACACCACGGAGGAGAAGACCGTCACTTCGGCCGTCTCTGGCAGCAGACCGGCCCTCAGAACCTTCGCCGCTTTGCGCGAGTGTTTCGAGTCGTCGACAGCCAGCAACACTCGGCGCAGCTGGTTCATCGGTTGTTTCACAATGAGCACCGGACAGGACGCGAGGGAGGCGATCTTCCGCGCCACGCTGCCGAGGAGAAACCCCTTGATGTCGGTCATCCCTCTGGTGCCCAGTACGATCAGGTCCGATCCGTTTTGCGTTGCACGCTGCACGATCGTGGAGGCGGGAGCTCCATGCAGCAACAGCGTCTTTACGTCCGTGCGAGGCCGCTTTGCCGACTGGCTGAGTGCCGTCTCCAAATAACCAGTTGCGCGACGTAGAATGGTGTCGCCGGATTTTTCCATGGCTGCTTTCACGCCCCGATAGGTTGCCACATGGGGAGCACCGGCTGGTTTCAGATGCCGGGTGTCCAGGACGTGCAGCAAGGTCACGGAAGAGAGCGCACTCCGCCCCAAGGCGCCGATCGCTTCGACGGCCCATTGAGAGAACTGCGATCCGTCCACTGCGCATAAGACTTTCATGGTCGGCTCCTTCCGTTTGCCGTCGGGCTACGCGCGTGCATGATTCAGGTATCTAATCTGCATTGGATATGCCATGGAGAGAAGGCCATGAAGAAGGGAATCGGCTCTATTCTCGGATGTTGTGACGAACTCGGGCCGTGAAACCAGAGAAAGCACTGCGGCATTTTGCGGCAGGGTGGAAAGTCGGACTGTGGTGATTGGCGTCAGTGCCGGGGCGTGGCAGGGGAGGGATCGATGTCGATGAAGAAGACGAAGAAACGGGTGCGAGCTGTCAAGAAACAAGATTTTTCCTCGATGACCGTCAAGCAGGTGATGGAGCAGCGGGTCCAGTCCGTTCACTTGCGGACAAAGGGGGACGTGATTGCGTCGCTGATGATCGAAGGATTCGGGGCGGTCCCGGTCGTCGACAAACAGCGGACCTTGGCGGGGATCGTCAGCGAGCACGACCTGCTGGCGGCCATCGATGATGGGCATCGTCTCGGCGAGTTGACCGCGGGCGAGATCATGACGGGCAACCCCTATTCCATTCGTCCGGAAACGAACTTGGGGACGCTGGTGCATGTGTTGCGCGCGAGCGACCTCGTGCGCGTGCCGGTGGTCGATGCCCAAGACCGGTTGGTCGGCATCATCGCCAGGCGGGATGTGTTGCGCACGTATCTGTCCACCGGCTCAACGAACAGAAAGTGAGGAACGGTGATGCGGCAAAGTGAATTCTATCTGAAAGCCTGCGATCCGAAGACGTTGACCGTCGGGCAGTTGATGCAGGATGCGGTCACGCAAATCACCGCCCGCACCGACGCCGCGACGATCGCCCACCTGATGACGCATCGCAACTTCGGGAGCGTGCCCGTGGTCGATGAAGAGGGAACCCTGATCGGCATCGTCACGGAGTATGATCTCTTGCAGGCCATGATCGACGGACGCGATCTGCGGAAGATTCTGGCGACCGAGATCATGTCGGCGCACCCGCTGACGGTGACGGAAGATCAAACGCTCGCCCAAGTGGCCGATCTGTTTCAGGACCGCTATGTCACCCGCGTCCCGGTGGTGCGGAACAAGAAGCTCGTGGGGATTCTGGCACGGCGGGACTTGTTATTCGGCTATATGAAGGCGTC
>JABMDG010000175.1 GCA_015904045.1 Nitrospira sp. | reverse complement strand
GTGCAACATGAATTCACTTCTTCGGCCAGTAGGTGATTCTGGGTTGCCATCAAAAACAAGTTCTTTGTCCCCAAAGAGGAAAAAACGACTCTTGAAGAATTCTCCATTTCGTTTGAACTCTAGTCTTACCTTAGCAATGCAATCGTGTCTTTTGTCTTCTGAGAGATGTGGAATTAATTCCACTGCGCAATCTGGATCGTTTCTCTCTGTGATGATTTCCTCTCTATCCTGAAATGGTGGTTGAATGTTCCAATCAAGCGAACCGAAAATTGAGCTTGTGGATCTCCGTCACGAGCCGGCGGGAACGTTGTTCAGCCGGACGCTTGTGGCGGCCATGCAGGAGGCGTTGGAGAACAAGACCGGCGTGCTGCTCTTTTTGAATCGAAAGGGATACGCGCGAACACTGGTCTGTCGAGACTGTGGCTGGGTGCCGCGGTGTCCGGCGTGTGCCGTGGCCCTAGCCTACGGTCGAGAAGCGGCCACGTTAGCCTGCCGGTACTGCGGCGGGACGGACGTCGTGCCGCAGTCCTGCCCGGTCTGCCACTCCACTCGCCTGACGACGGTTGGAGAGGGGACCGAACGGGTAGAAGTCGAAGCGCGACGTCTGTTTCCTCACGCCACGGTTGCCCGCGTTGATCGCGGCACACTGCATCGGGCGGACGCCGTTCGACAGACCTGGCAGGGAATCATGTCAGGCGCATGGGATATTCTGATCGGGACACAAGCGATATTTCAGCGGGAGCGGCTCCCACGGAGGGGGTTGGTCGGTATCATGCAGGCCGACTCAGGATTGCACATACCGGACTTTCGCGCTGCCGAGCGCACCTATCAGTTGTTGGACGAGGCCGTGAGTGTTGCCCGACCGGATTCGGAAGGCGGGCGGGTCATTGTGCAGACACGGCTTCCCGCACACCATGCCGTGCAAGCTGTGCTCTCGGCTGACCCACATCGGTTTTACAACGAAGAGCTGGCGGCGCGTCGGTTGTTGAACTACCCGCCGGCCTGTTATCTCGCTGTCCTGTCGGTATCAGGGAAAGATCAGCAGGAGGTTGAAGCCGCCGCGATTCGGTGGAGGATGTGCCTCGAACAATCGGTCGGCAGAGAGGCCCCACCATCCATGCTAGGACCTGTGCCGGCAATGGGGAAGCGACCGAAAGGCCATCATCGGTTTCAGACCCTTGTGAAAGGGGCCGATCAGGCCGGCCTCTGTCGCCTGATCCAGAAGTCAGTTGACACGATGGAGCAGGAATACCGCAAGAAACGAGTCAAGTTCGTCGTCGATATCGACCCGGTCGAGTTGAGCTAGCCAGCCTTCTTTCGTTTGGCAGGGCGTGAGGGCTTCCCATCAGCTGCGGTCATGCTGACCGAGTCGGATGTGGATTTCCATGCCCGCTTGAACAGGCCATAGGAAAAAGAGATCCAGAAGACAGAAGAGAACAGACCCAGCACCACGGCCGACAGAATCGTTCCCAGTTCCTCGTCAGAGGGTGTTTCGGCCGCGCGCTTGAGCTGGGTCATCAAGAGGATCGGCCAGATAAAGCTTTCCAGGCCCAATCCCAGGGTCGCCCAGGCCCACAGTTCCGCAACGGATCGAGCCCTCCACCAGAGGAATCCGCCTGCAGCCAGCGCCCACCCCGCGATGACAAGGGGCCATGCGGCTCCCCAGAGAATCCAGAACCCCACGGTCGTCACGATGACGCAGAGGAACAGATTCAGGAGAATCATACAGGGCTGACTGGCGGCATGGAGGTCTCAAGTGTGACGGGGGCGTGGTGCGATGTCAATGCGGAATCAGACGGCGATGCCAGAATGGGGGGTGAGGGCCTCGCGCAAATGACGAGCCCACAACAGGGCTAGGGGGCTAGCTCAGCGGAGACAGCATCGAGCAGAGCGTGGAGTTCGAACGGCTTGTGAAGGGTCCTGCGGGCCCCCATCATCTTCGCCACATCCAAGAAGTTCAGAATGCCGATCATGTCGCTGCCTCCGGTAATGGCGATAACACGAGCGGCGGGAAACTCACGGCGAAGGATCAAGATACTCTCCAGACCATCTTGATCGGGCATCATCATGTCCATAATGATGACGTCGGCCGGTTGCTTCCGGTACTGGTCCAACCCATCTTTCCCATCGCGGGCTTCCTGTACCGTATAACCCGCTTGTTCCAATGATT
>JABMDG010000174.1 GCA_015904045.1 Nitrospira sp. | reverse complement strand
AAAGGAGGAGGAGTTTCATGGCATACCGATCCGTACGATCATCTCTGCTGGCACTTCTGGTTCTGTGCCTCGTTAGCATTACCTTTTCGACTGTCGCGTCGGCGGAAGAAGGGAAGCAACAGTTCGGCGGCATTGAGGCCGGGAAGTGGGTCCTCGGATTTCGAGCCGGGTTTGCGCCGCTGACGCAACAACTTTCGGACAACACCTCGACATCGATCGGACCGCTGGTCAATTTTCAAGGCCTCTACAGCTTCAACACCTGGTTTTTGGCCGGGTTGATGGTTGAATGGCAACGGCATGGGGTGAGTAGGGAGCGGCCGGACGTGGATTTCGGACACCAAGATACTGTCTCAGTACTTCCTACCATCGAGCTGCGCCCGGTTAAACTGGGCCAGATCACCCCGTATGTGAATATGAGCTTCGGCGTGAACGTGAACAGCTTCGGCGAAGACGTGCCGGGCGTGATTCGTCCCAGCAACACCTTTGCGTGGCGGTTGGGTTGGGGAGCCGATTACAGGCTCAACGAACGGGTGGCCCTCAACGCAGAATGGGCCTACAAGCGAAACGACGGCCACGCTCACACCAGCGCGGGCCGCATCGATGACTGGAATGCATCTTCGTTCGGATTTCTCTTCGGTGCGAAGGTGTTTTTTTAGGTTTCTGGGTGCGTGCCTCACCTGTGTCATCCACGGGTGAGGCAGGCCTGAGCCGAATCGGTCATTCTGTGCGGGCTTGCTTGCTCCGGCTCCAGACCATGCCGGTCTGTTCCTTTGAGCTGAACCCCAGCTTTTCGTAAAACCCTGGGCGTCTGGTGCACAGCCAGAAGAGCTCGACTTTCTTGAGCTGGGGATGGTTCAGAATGCGTTGAACGAGTTCCGTACCGATGCCTTGTTTTTGATACGCCCGATCGACGATCACGTCCCAGATCGTGGCGCGATACACAAAATCCGTGATCACACGACCGAACCCAACCAGGCGATCGCCGTCCCAGGCACAGAGCACCACGTCACTGTGGCGCAACATCTCCGCGGCATCATCCACCGTTCGATTCTTGGCCCAGGGAGCCTGATGAAAGAGCCGAAGAAGGTGAGACGCATCAAGATTGGTCGTTTCGGAAAATGTCACGGCGGACTTGAGCGTTGGAGGCATCTTGTACTAGATTAATGCTCGTTCCCAGAGAAACTCTGGGCGGAGTGTACGAGGAAAATCATGTCAACACAAGTCCGTAGTTGCCCCAAATGCTTCCAGCTCATGTGGCTGAAGCCCGACCAGTATGAATCAGTGAACGCAACCACGGTTCGCGCCCAATGCCCGCACTGTGGTTCCACCGTACGTTTTGGCTTGGTCACCGAAGGCGCGAACGCCACTGGACCGAAGATGGGGCACTGATCACAGCGAGTCGTGATGCCTCGATTAGAGACCTTGCCCCGATCCGTCTAGTTCAGGCTTGTTGCCCGGCAGAATCTTGTGCAACACCGTGCGGTATTCCCCGATCCGTTTCTCATCGATTCTTCCAACCTCGATTTCCCTGTCCAGGCTCATCCGTTCCAATTGATCGAGCAGAGCCAGGAGGGGTTGAACCGCTCCCAGCAATCGGCCCGCCTCAAAGGCTTCGAGGGATTCGATCAGCGCTTCATTCAGATTCTTATACCGAGTCCCGGCGCTCTGTGCCCGGATACGGGACACACACTCTTCGTACGCATCGATGGCTTCAAGCGCAGGCTTGACACCGGTCGGCACAACCGACAGATGGACAACGGGAGGCAGTGTGGCGGCATATTGTTTCAACTGAGAGACCACAGCCCCGATCACGTCGAGAATATCTGCTGTCTGCATAGCACCCGTCTTATGACTGCATCAGAGAGTTCTTGACTCGGACCCGCCATGGGTCAAGGCTTCAAACATTCGGGAGACCATCTCCATGTCGAAGGGAAGCGGCCTGGTAAATTCCTGCGCCTCACTTGTGATGGGATGCTGAAAGCCCAACGTTCTTGCGTGAAGCATCACGCGCGGAATCTCGATCGTCTCGATGGCGCACACTTTTCGGCCTCCGTAGGTCTGATCACCAAGTATGGGATGGCCCAGTGACGTGAGATGAACCCGCAATTGATGCGTGCGGCCGGTGCGCGGGTAGAGCAGAACATGCGCGGCCAATTTGCCGTATCGCCGATCGACGTGATACTCCGTCACGGACTCCTTGGGGCGAGACGTTCTGGCCGAGAACTTTTTGCGCTCTTTCGAATCCCGTCCGATCGCCAATTCGATGACACCCCGGCCTTTCTTTGGCACGCCGAAGACCAAGGCCTCATACACACGAGTAATCGTATGGTGTTTGAATTGCGTCGCCAGATGACGATGCGTCTGGTCTGTCTTGGCGATGACCATGACGCCGGACGTGTCCTTATCCAGGCGGTGAACCAGACCGGGGCGTTCCTTTCCCCCGATCGTCGAGACTGTTCCCCCCGAGGTTTGGAAGTGGTGAAGCAAGGCATTGACCAG
>JABMDG010000173.1 GCA_015904045.1 Nitrospira sp. | reverse complement strand
GATGATCTCCCACCGTCGTCGCTTCTCTACGTGTCCGACTACTTTTCGTTTGTAGGACAAGACAGCCAGGGGCCTGTGGTGTTTGCATTGGACAACAATCGTGGGCGGGATGGGGAGGCCTATCAAGCGCAGCACTTCCTGGTGCTGCACGATGAGAAAACCGGATGGGCGAGGCTCAATGGAAACAGCGGGTACGAGAATGTCGGGAAAGAACTCAAGACGATCCCTGGTTCACCATTTTTTCAATTTCAAGGTACTCCAAGAACGGGCATGACGATTGTGGGCGAGAGCAATCAACTCATGCTCAGAATTGAGCCGATAGAACTGCGAACCAATCGGCGGCATGACGGCGCGGTCGTCTGGATGGGATCGGCCCCAGCGGTGTTGACCTGGCGGGACCGGGTCATTCCGGGGCGAGTGATTCATGAATACTTCATGATGCCGGACTTCAATCGCCTTACGCACACGTATTGGGACCTGTTGAACGAATACCAAGGGTTTTATCTAAAGACAGGGACGGATGATGTGTACCTGCATCGCCAGCACAGTAAGCGTCTTGCCCCACTCATGGGCTTCCTGGATGGATTTACGGTTTTCAACGGTGCAACGGACTCGATGAAGGAATTAACCGTTGCGGTGCTTGACCAAGAACGAGCCCGGGGCTTGTATCGCTGGCCGACCGCCTGGCGTATCACTTGGACGGGGCCACAGGGGCCGGCTGTGTTGATCCTTAAACAAGTCTCGAGGACCGGCATTTGGAACTGGGCGATCGGTGGGTTCTCGATGGTGGTGGTCGATGGCGAGCTGGAGTATGGGGGCAAGAAACGTCCTGTCTATGGACTCGTGGAAGTGATCAGTTGATGGCCGATTCCTCATCGTTCTCGTGGTTACACGCCGTTCCCAAATCCGACTTGCCGCCAGGCTTCATACACGATGATGGCGACGGTGTTCGACAGATTGAGGCTGCGGCTCTCCGGAAGCATCGGCAGCCGGATCCGCTGTTCTTTGGGAAAGGATTCGAGCAGGGCTGCGGGTAGCCCTCTGGTCTCCGGACCAAAGACGAATATGTCCCCGTGTGAGTACTCGATCAGATCGTACCGTTGCGTGCCTCTCGTCGAGACCGCAAAGAGGCGGCGATCCTTGAAGCGGTCTGCGCACTCGGTCCAGCCGTCGTAGACACTGATCTTGGCGAATTCATGGTAGTCCAGCCCGGCGCGGCGCATCTGCCGGTCATCCAGATCAAACCCCAGCGGTTTCACCAGATGCAGCCGTGCCCCCGTATTGGCGCAGAGGCGGATGATATTGCCGGTGTTCGGCGGAATTTCCGGTTGATAGAGGACAACATCGAACATCAGACGGGCAGTGTATCACGGTGTCTGTGTTCGACACGACGCGTAGGGGGGCTCCTCGGGGACAGGGTTTAGCCGGGAGGATGGTACCCGTGGGGATTGAGGCTTTGCCACCGCCAGGCATCGGCGCACATGTCGGGAAGGCTACGTTCGGCTCGCCAGCCGAGGAGAGCAGAGGCTTTGCGGGGATCGGCGTAACAAGCCGCGACGTCACCAGAACGGCGCGGGGCGATCTTGTAGGGGACCGGCCGGCCACTGGCTTCCCCGAAAGCTCGTACAATCTCCAGTACGCTGTAGCCGGTTCCGGTGCCGAGATTCACTGTGAGGCATTCTGCCGGGTTGGTCCATTGCCGAAGTGCGTCCAATGTTTTGAGATGTCCGATGGCGAGATCCACAACGTGAATGTAGTCCCGCACGCCGGTGCCGTCGGGGGTGGGGTAGTCATTCCCGAACACATTCACATGTGGGCGGCGGCCGACTGCCACCTGTGCCACGAAGGGCATCAAGTTGTTCGGCGTCCCCTGCGGAGCTTCACCGATCAATCCGCTCGCATGCGCGCCGACCGGGTTGAAATACCGAAGAATTCCGATGTGCCATGAGGGATCGCTCCGCTGGAGATCCCGCAACATGTGCTCCACCGTCAGTTTGGTCTGTCCATAAGGATTCGTCGCGGAGAGCGGATGATCTTCCGTCAACGGGAGCCATTGCGGATCGCCGTACACCGTCGCGGAGGAGCTGAAGACCAAAGTCTTGACACCGCAGATGCCCATTGCTTCCAAGAGGCGTAACGAACCAATGACATTATTGTCGTAGTAGGACAGCGGCTGTTCGACGGATTCGCCGACGGCCTTAAGGCCGGCAAAATGGATCACGGAGCGCGCGCCGCTGTCGCGCAGAGCCGTCACCAGCGCCGCCTGGTCCCGGATGTCGCCCCGAATCAGGCGGGACCGCTTTCCGGTGATCTTGTGTACCCGTTCGAGCGACTCCGGATGGCTGTTGCTGAAATTGTCGAAGACGGTCACCTCGTGTCCCGCCTGGAGCAACTCGACGCAGGTGTGCGATCCGATATATCCGGCACCGCCTGTAACAAGAATCACGCAGGACCTCCAGCTGGATTGTTGCGCGTGGTTTCTCCCTGGTCGAGGGTATCAGATCATGAGGGGAGGTCAAGGAGGAATTGAGAGGGCAGACACGCATCCCTCGGTTCAATTGAACGTGTAGACCAGCAGGCCGTTGACCTGGAGACGCATGTAGACGCTGGTAATTTGGGTGTAGTCCGCCATGACCTTGAACAGCCAGGGTTTGGACAGCTGCTTCGTATAGGCCGCATGCGCATCACCTCCGATGCGAAATACCGCAGATCGTGAGGCCTCGTCGATGTATTGCAAGGCGGGACCGGCGGCGACATACACTTCATCGTGATTCTCCATGTGGTAGGTTGCTGCAACCCTCGGGATTTGATTGACGAACACCTGAGGACTAAAGTATCCGCCGGCCAAAGGCTCTTGGGTGCTCGGCTGAAACCCGCCGTGATTCTCTCCGTAGTGTGTCAGGTGGAACAAATATTCACCGGCAATGTCCCACTGCTCCTTTTGCCACAACGGCACCGACAGTTTGGTGTCCACTCCGACCTGCGTATTTGCGCTCAGCCGTTCCGCCGTGACCCACCCGACGAAGGGGGTGATCTTCACGTGAACCGAGTCGAGATCGAACAGCAGGTCGCTGTAGAACTGTGTCGATCGGGCCAATCCCACGAGCTGTCCGGAGTCACGCGAGCCGACCAATGCCGCGAACGAATCATAACGAAAGTCTCGCTTCACGCCCGGGCGGATCAAAAATGTCGGCCGCTCATACGTGTACTCGACTCGATAGGCCATGCCGTCACCTCTCGGCGCGGTATGGTACTCGATCATGGCGTCGAGGCGGTTGGAGGGATTGAACCGGAGCCGATTGCCGAAGGAGATATATCCGCCGGTCCGGTCGTCCGTGGAGTTCCAAAAATGCTCGGCGCCCACTTCGACATGGGTCGTTGTAAAGGGCGTCGCGTCGAACTTGCCGCGCGTGCCGAGCCGAACCCCATACAATTCAAACGGTCGTTCCGGTTGGGCGAGGACACCGAGCACTCCTTCGACCGCCGGCTCTCGCCCTTTTGACATGTCTTGGCGCAAGGCGGTCAGGTCCCCCGGTTCCCGTTTCGCGCGCGTTCGTGCCAGATTCGCATGATAGAGCGCCAAATCATTTTGGCCCAGCCAGGCATAGGCTTTGGCCAGCCCCCGATGGGCTTCGGCATTGTGAGGCTGGATCTCCAGGACTTTGTCATATTGCTCGACAGCTTCCTGGCTCGTGGCTTTGTTTCCGGCAAGATGCGCAGCGTACTTCAGCCGCATCATGGAATCGTTCTTCCTCTTCAAGCCCATCCGGTAATACTTGAGCATGTCTTTTTCGCGGTAGGCATAGCGCGACCATTCCAATGCCTGCGCCTGGGCAAAGGCAATATCAGGGTCGTCGTCCCACCGGGCAAGATACCGATCGAATAGCTCGATCGCCTTGTCCTTTAAGCCTTGCTTTTCATAGGCGACACCGAGGCTCCGCATGGCTTCGCGATGGGTCGGGTCGCGTTCGACGACCTTCTCAAAGGCCTCGATCGCCGCTTTGTAGTTTTCAATCTCCAGATTGGAACGGCCGCGAGACAGGTACCAGGACTCGACGAAATCTTCAGCCTGTCCTGGGATGGCAGCCCAGGCTTGGAGAATCAGGAACGCACACCACATCAGGAAACGGACATGTCCCATCACGAAAACCTTTCTCTCCTTCATTGTGAACTCGGGAGTACCTGTTGGATCGGAAGCGTGTGTGTGTGGAAATCGACTGGAACAGACAACGGTCTGAGTCCCACCCGCCAGACTCCCGGTAGCAGTTGACGGTAATACAACGGTTCAAACAAGCAGCCGGCCTGGAGGACATGCGGAGCCGAGTCACCTGCGGCGGGACGCCCCCACACGAGGAGCCCCAGCCCGCGAGGGGAACGGTCACGTAGAATTGCCCAATGTGATCGACCGCCGACTTGAATTCTGACGGGAGCAAAGCAGCGTCGACGGGGAATCCGCCGCCGCCGAATCACCGTCGGTTTGGTAGCCCGCCAGAGTCCAGCCAGCATGTGGCCAGCCATGAGCAGGGGATTTCGTATACGAGACTCATGGGCAGTAGACCACGTGGAAGGGTCGGAAAATAGGTTCGTCACCAGCCACTGCCGCTGTCTCTCATTGAGCGGACTGAACGCTGCCCCGCAGGTCACGCCTTTCGCGGGAAGATGCTCGTGGTAGATAGCGCCGGCGCGAAACGACATCGGCGAGCGGCCCTGCAGGACGACTTCGAAGGTTTCCGGAATCGTGTCTCCCGAAGATGTGAGAAAGGACAAGCCGGACAAGCTGAGGTCGTCTGTCGTTCCGGCCAATCGGAAGCCGGGAGCGTGCAGTTCATACGCCATTCGTTTACGGATTCGTTCCTCGCCCCGCCGTTGCGGCCGTTCCCAGGCCATGGCTAAGCCGGCAAGGAGCAGCACGAGATTGACGCCGGCCCAGCTGAGATTGAAGAAATATGCGTCTCGTTCGATGCCGAAAAACCAGAACTCCCACATGCCTTTGGCCATGGCTATGACGGTGATCAGCGTGGCGGCGAGCACGCTCATCGATGACCGCCAATCATATGTGCGTCGCTGCGAGACGATGCCTTTGGGTGTGACTTTGAATCCCAGGCGTTTCGGCAAGAAGAGATCGAACATCGACCGGAACAACGGGAAGGCCACGGTTGTCTCATAGGTTGATGACCAGAGCAACCGGGGCCAACCCGGCACCAGGGTCGAGGACAGCAATGGAAGGATGACCATGAACGGCAGCACATGCGCAACGAGCACAGACACTTCTGAAAAAATCGGATGGAGATGGAAGAGGAGAAAATACAAGGGTGTGGCCCAAAAGATGACGCGCGCCAACGGAAAGAAGAAATAATACAGCGAGGCAAAATAGCCTAGTCGGTGCCGAAGCGGCAGTCCTCTGCACAGAAGGGGATTATCCTTGAAGAAGATTTGCAGGCATCCCAACATCCACCGGCGCCGCTGCACGACATAGGAAGAGAGGTTCTCCGCGGTCAGGCCGACGGCCAGATCTTTATCGACAAACGCAGATTTCCAGCCTTTGGCATGGAGATGCTGGCTGGTATGGATGTCCTCAGTGATGCTCATGAGGTTGAACCCGTTCACCTCTTGAATAGCGGCCCGCCGGAACACCGCCCCGCTGCCGACAAAAAAGGCGCCGCCCCATCGGTCTCTGCCTCCTTGAATGGCATGATTGAACAGATCTTGTTCATTCGGAACACGGGCACCGGTGCCGAGTGCGCGCTGGAAAATATCCTGGTTGTAAAAATGGTGCGGTGTCTGTACAAAGCCCATCCGGGGATCGGCAAAAAACGGGACGGTTTCCTGTAGGAAGGTCGTGACCGGGATGTGATCGGTATCGAACACCACCACTAATTCACCGTTGGTTTCTGCCAAGGCATTATTCAGATTCCCTGCTTTCGCGTGTCGCTTCGGTCCTTTGATATAAATCGCGCCATAGCGTTCGGCCAATGCGTGCACGTCCCTGCGGTGGCTGTCGTCCAACACGTAGGTCTGCTTGTTGTCATAGTCGAGAGCTTGCGCGCCGATCAAAGTCTTTTCGAGGATGTCGCATGATTCCGAATAAATCGGGATAAACACATCGACTGAAGGTTGAAACCCAGCCGTCGGCGTCGGGACGGAAACCGGTGTGGTGCGGCGTGCCACACCCATCTGAACCATCAACAAGACGACAGTGGAGAACGCGTACAGTTCTGCGGCCCAGAGGCACAGGCTGATGAAGGGCCCGCCAGGTTCAATCCAATTCAGGGTTTCACTGAACCGCCAGACCAGATACTGCACACAGAGGCCAAATCCGCAGACCAGGAAGGCCAGCGTGAGTACCCAATGCCACCGAGCGATCAGAAAGAGGGACAGTGTGACGGCACACAGTTCCCAAGGGAAATGAGCGGCGAACCCGATGAAGTCGAAGGGCCGGAGGAAGGCAAAATATTCGTCGTATCGGCGAGCCTGCTGCAGTTCTGTCGCCCGGGCGAACCAGAGCCAGTTATGAAGATAGTAGGGGGTGCGTGTGCCAGCCAGGGCGTTGGCGTGCAGGACCGGAAGTTTGATCTCTGCCAAACGGCGCGCGAGCTCCGGATGGTCCGAGGCGGCTAATGCATGCACCGTGGCGTAGAGGGGTAGCCCTTCGAGTGGCGAACGTGGTTCCCCCGTCACGGCATACCGGTCGAAAAACTTGCCGCGTGTCCGCCACTCCGACCAGAAGAAATCGAGCATCTTCTTCCGGAGCGCCGCTTCCGACCGGTTGAACCATTGGGCATCCAACGCCACGCGCCAGAAGAGAGGGAAGGCGTCATAGCCGAAGGCTGC
>JABMDG010000172.1 GCA_015904045.1 Nitrospira sp. | reverse complement strand
CTCTTGCATCGATCACGCTGGTGGAGATGTTGACCAGGAGTGCGAGACGGTTTGCGCGTCGCCCGGCTCTCTACTTCTTCGGAAAGACGCTCTCGTACCAGGAATTGGGCGCCATTGTTGATCGGTTCGCCTGTGGCCTTGCAGTGCGGGGCATTCGCAAGGGCGATCGGGTGGCCCTCTGTCTGCCGAACTGTCCTCAGGCGGTGATCGCGTATTTCGGCATTGTGAAGGCCGGAGGGATTGTCGTGTCCTGCAACCCCACATATACGGAGCATGAGCTGGCAGCGCAGTTGCGAGATGCCGGCGCGCGCGCGATCGTGGTGCTGGACATGATGTATCAGAAAATTCAGGATCTTAATCTCGATCTGGTCGTCGTGACCCGGATCACAGATTATATGACGACCATTGCACGGTATCTGTATCAGCACCGACAGGGTCGGGCTCCAATCGAGATCCCCGGCCGGGAGACGACGATCGCGTTCCATGAGTTCTTGAGCAGCGCGACTCCCACCGCATCCGACGAGCTTCCTATCGTCACGCCGGATGATGTCGCCGTTCTTCAATATACGGGTGGTACAACCGGGGTGTCCAAGGGTGCGGAGCTGCGACATCGGAATTTGACGGCCAATATTCAACAACTGGTCAGCTGGTTTTCCCCGGAAGAGAGGGTGGAGAGTTTTCTGGCGGCACTGCCGCTCTTTCACGTGTTCGGGATGACCGTCACACAGAATATCTGTTTGGCTGTGGGCGGGTGCATGGTGCTGGTGCCGGATCCCCGGAACATGCCGGTTCTGTTGCAGTTGCTCCGGAAGAGAGAGCCGACGGTTATCACTCTGGTTCCCGCCCTTGTGCGAAAACTTCTCGAACACTGTGAGGCCACGGACTTGTCGCAGGCGCGGTTCGTTATCTGCGGCGGGGCCGCGCTCTCCTTTGAGCTGCTGAAGGCATTTAGAGAAAAGACCGGTCAATTGATCATCGAAGGATATGGTCTTTCGGAGGCTTCTCCGGTGACGCACTGCAATCTTCCTCGTGGGCTCTCGGTGAAACGATCGATCGGACTTCCCATCGCCAACACAGAGGCGAAAATTGTCGATGCAGGGGGGGTAGAGGTTCCAGTCGGAGAGATCGGCGAGCTCTGGGTGAGAGGCCCACAGGTCATGAAGGGATACTGGAACAATCCCGTCGAGACAGCGAATGTGTTGAAGGCAGATGGCTGGCTGGTTACAGGCGATATCGCCCGCATGGATCAGGACGGATTCTTCTATGTTGTGGATCGAAGCAAGGACATGATCCTTTCCTCTTCCGGATTCAATGTGTATCCATCAGAAATCGAACAGGTACTGGCACTCCATCCGATGGTGAGCGAATCGGCTGTGATCGGAGTGCGACATAAAGATGGGAGCGAATTGATCAAGGCCGTTGTCGTCCCGAGAGAGGGCGGCGTGTCCGCGGACGATCTCTTGACCCATTGTCGTCAATACTTGGCCTCGTACAAAATGCCCAAGCGGATTGAGTTCCGCCCGGAATTACCCCGCTCTATTCTTGGAAAAACCCTGCATCGGATTTTACGTGTGGAGGAGGAGGCCAAGACCCAGAACCAGCATTCATCGGCGTCGCTGGGCTGAGGGATTTAGAGACGGAAACGTTGTTGGATGCACGGCAGGTCGACCACGTGACGGGCCAGTGCCAGGGAAGCAGAGAGACCGGGTGACTCGATTCCGACGAGGTTGACGAGCGGGGGCTCTCCCCGGTCGGTTGAGACGATAAAATCGTGTTT
>JABMDG010000171.1 GCA_015904045.1 Nitrospira sp. | reverse complement strand
AGAAGCTCGGCGCCCTGACGGCCGGGGAGGTCATGACGGGAAATCCCTATTCCGTCCGTCCGGAAACCGACTTGGGAACGCTGGTGCACGTGCTGCGCGCGAGTGATCTCGTCCGCGTGCCGGTGGTCGATGCCAAGGACCGCCTGGTCGGCATCATCGCCCGGCGTGACGTGCTGAGAACCTATCTGTCTGCCGGTTCAACGAATAGAAAGTGAGGAAAGACGATGCGACAAACTGAATTCTTCCTGAAAAGCTGCGATCCGAAAACCTTGACCGTCGGACAATTGATGCAGGATGCCATTACGCAATGCACCACTCGTACCGACGCCGCGACGATCGCGCACTTAATGACCCATCGCAACTTCGGGAGCCTGCCCGTCGTGGAGGACGATGGGATGCTGGTCGGCATCGTCACGGAGTATGATCTCCTGCAGGCAATGATCGACGGCCGTGATCTTCGGAAGATCATGGCCACGGAAATCATGTCGATCCACCCTGTGACGGTCACCGAAGACCAGACACTCGCCCAAGTAGCGGATCTATTCCAGGACCGGTATGTCACCCGTGTTCCGGTGGTGCGCAACAAGAAGCTGGTGGGAATCCTTGCCCGCCGCGATCTGCTGTTCGGCTATATGAAAGCCTCGCAGTACTGGTCGTAAGTATTTCGTGAAGCGTGAAGCCCGCTTCGCCGACGATGCGAGGCGAGCGTATCTCATCGGGATCTGAGCGTATAGCTGATGGCGTATCGTACGTGATCGGATCAGATTATTATGGGGGTGCTTCGATTTGCGCTCCGATCTCGCGCCATAAGCTCTTTCTTCGGGCGAGTGATGAGATGTGAGTGGCGGACCGGAGTGGTCTTCCTTGTGGTAGGTGTGCTCCTTCCCATCGCCTCTCACGCGGAATCTCTACGCAAGCAGCACGGCCCCTGTGCCGTCGTCTATCCCAGCGATGCGGCGGTGGAGTGGGACTGCCGGACGCTACGCCCGAAGGAATCTCTGGAAACAGTGTTCGGCGAATATTGGGTGGACGTGGCGCGGTTCAATCGAATCGACCGGCGTCATGTCGGTGTCGGTATATCCGTCAAAGTCCCGAGACGGATCGAGGATGCGGCGAACTTTCAGCCGCTGCCCTTGTTCTATCCGACGGCGGAACAGGACGAACAATTCATTCTGGTCGATTTGTCGGAGCAGTTTCTCGGCGCGTATGAATACGGTGCGCTCCGGTTTTCACTTCCGATCGCCTCCGGCAACGGGCATGATCCCACGCCGATCGGGGAGTTCCGCCTCTCAGCAGCCCATCGCCGGCATCAATCCAGCCTCTTTACGGTCGAAGGAACCGATCGCCCCTATCCGATGAACTATGCGCTGCGGTTCTACATCAATCGTGAAGGTGTCTCATACTGGATTCACGGGCGCGACCTGCCGGGCTATCCCGCCTCGCACGGCTGCATCGGGCTTTACGACGAGCCGATGCAAACGGAGCAGTACGGTTTCCCCAAGGATCCGGAGTTGAACGACGCAAAGCGACTGTTTGAATGGGTCTTAGGCGGCGATGTGGAGGATGACAGGCTGATCCCGCTCTCGCACGGCCTGAGGGTGCACATCATCGGCCAGGTGCCGGGACGCCCAAAGCCCTGAGGACCATGGCGCCGAAGCCTGGACTTGATGAGATCCTCTTCAGTATTTTTGGTGCTGACGCGGGGTGCACTAGTGTTGCGAGAGAAGGTCAATGAGTTGCTAACCAAGGAGGATCTGATGACACAGATGGCAGCCGTACAGATTACTGCGCCAGGAGGTCCGTTCAAGATGGTCCACGGTCCGGTGCCGGAACCCAGGCCCAACACCGTTCGCATTAAAGTGCAAGCCTGCGGGGTGTGCCATAGCGACGAGTTTGTCAAAGAAGGCTATTGGCCGGGGCTTCACTATCCACGCGTCACGGGCCATGAGGTGGCGGGAGTCATCGATGCGGTGGGTGCCGGAGTGGTGACCTGGGAAAAGGGCCAGCGTGTCGGTGTGGGGTGGCATGGGGGACATTGCGGCGAGTGCACCCCCTGCCGCCGCGGCGATTTTCTCGGCTGCAAGAAGTTTATCGTGACCGGGTTCCATGAAGATGGCGGCTATGCCGAGTACTTGATTGCCCGCACCGAGGCGCTGGCGGCAATCCCTGATGCACTGACGTCGACGGAAGCGGCACCGATTCTCTGCGCCGGGATTACCACATTCAACAGCTTGCGTCACAGCGGAGCCAAGGC
>JABMDG010000170.1 GCA_015904045.1 Nitrospira sp. | reverse complement strand
GAACATTCCTGGGTTTCCACGCCAACAAGGGCTCTACGATCCTCGGCACGAAAAGGACTCCTGTGGGATCGGTTTTGTCGTTAACATAAAAGGGAAGAAATCCCATGACATTGTCCGTAAAGGTCTTCAAGTATTGGAGAATCTGACCCATCGTGGAGCACAGGGCGCTGATCCCTGCACGGGAGACGGAGCCGGCATTCTTTTGCAAGTCCCGCACACGTTCCTGAAGCGGGTCGCGGGGGATGTTGGCGTGTCATTGCCAGATGTTGGCGAGTATGGAGTGGGCCAGCTCTTTCTCCCGCCTACTGCAGATGCTCGGCGGTTGTGCGAGAAGCTGTTCACAGAGATTCTTGTGGAAGAAGGCTTGCGTTTGCTCGGTTGGCGCGATGTGCCGGTCAAGAGCGACCGAATCGGCGCGCAAGCGCGAACGACCGAGCCGTTCATGCGGCAGATCTTCATCGCGCGAGATGCCTTCAACGAAGCCCAATTTGAGCGAAAACTGTATGTGACTCGCAAGCGGGTTGAAAAGGCCGTGGCGGAGTCGGCCATTCAAGGGCGGGAACATTTCTACGTCTCCAGCCTGTCGGCCAACACCATCGTCTATAAGGGGTTGTTGTTGCCGCATCAAATGGCGGCATACTACCAAGACCTCACCGATGAACGAATGGTCAGCGCACTGGCCTTGGTGCACTCACGCTTCAGCACGAATACCTTTCCCACCTGGCCGCGGGCCCATCCCTATCGGTATGTGTGCCACAACGGTGAGATCAATACGCTGAAGGGGAACGTCAATTGGATGAAGGCTCGCCAGGGACGTCTTCATTCCGAGCTGTTCGGGAAGGATATGGAGAAGCTGTTCCCGATCGTCTCGGAGGATCAAAGTGACTCGGCTTGTCTGGACAATACCCTCGAATTTCTGCTGCTCGGGGGCCGTTCGCTCCCCCATGCCATGATGATGTTGATTCCAGAGCCCTGGGTGGCGAATGCCCAGATGGATTTGGATCGTCGGGGCTTCTACCAGTATCACGCGGCGATGATGGAGCCATGGGACGGGCCGGCAGCTGTCTGTTTTACCGACGGCAAAATGATCGGCGCGACGTTGGATCGGAATGGGCTGCGTCCCTGCCGTTATCAAGTCACGACCGACGGTCTCGTGGTTCTGGCATCCGAGGCCGGTGTCTTGCCGGCTGACGCAAAAGAGATCCGCATGAAGGGCCGGCTCCAACCGGGCCGCATGTTCCTCGTCGATACGGTGCAGGGCCGTATCATCGATGACGAAGAGATTAAGGCCGATATCGTCGGCCGCAAACCCTATCGCAGTTGGGTGACGCAGTATGGTGTCTCGTTGGATGAGTTGCCGGAGCCGCTGAATGTTCCGCAGCCCGACCACCCGACGATCCGCCAGCGACAGCAAGCCTTCGGCTATACGGTCGAAGAGCTCAAAATGGTCATCACACCGATGATCGTGATGGGCGAAGAAGCGATCTCCTCCATGGGCACCGATACCCCGTTGG
>JABMDG010000017.1:13605-17225 GCA_015904045.1 Nitrospira sp. | reverse complement strand
GGTTATTGGGTCTCACGAGGCCAGGCCACATAGTCTTCGCCCCTCTATACGTGTATCTGCTCGCTTGTTTTACTGCCGACCGTCCCGTTATACTCCGACTCTATGAGCATCCGAAAAGGCGGCGGCGAATGGGAGCCGATGCTCCTTGGGGTCGAGCCGCGGCATTGCAAAGTCTGCAAACAAGGCCTCTATCGGGATACGACGCTGTTTCGCGGTGGGTGGTCCCGCTGCTCAGTGTGCGATGAATTCGTGCACTACAGTTGTCTCGCCAGCGGGAAGGTCTCGTTTCTGAAAGCACGGCCTCGGATTTGTAAAGATTGTCGGGCCGTTCAAGACGGCACCGCTTCTTCTTCCAGCGAAAAGCCTGGGATCCCGACGGCTGTCGGGTCATGAGCTCCGGATCGTCATCCGGTTTCCTTCAGCGTGTTTCAAGCTGGTGTTGCCATCGGGGTGAGGGGCGATGACCAACATCGTCCGCAGTGGAGCATTTCTTCAGCAATGCTGGTCGGTCCATCCCCTCTGTGTGACGGTCAAGCGGATGGGCGATGATCGGACTATGGTGTTGACGTGCAGTTCCTGCCGGTCGGCCCATCACCTGAGTATCGATCTGGTTGTTCCCAAGGATCCGGTCAGTCAGGGGACAGTTACATCGGGCACAGCAGACGAGGATGTGTCGCCGGAGACGCTCCTCAGTGCCTGCGTCATGACCCACCGCGCATCCCTGACGCTCCGTGAGATGGACGTGTTTCAGGACGTCGTGGTACTTCGCTGTGCCGACTGCCGGCGCCACTATGCGCTTCACGTGTCGGGATTCGTCACGCATCACAAGAATTAATGGCCGGCAGCCGACGGTCGATCCCGCATGACCAGCTCTGTATCGTTCACCGACGACGAAAGCGCCCTCCTGGCTGATGCGCAGCTCTTCCGCAGGAAAGCCGCGATCACGGCCAAGATCCGGGCACAGTTGGAGGCCGCGCTCGGCGCCTTGAGGGCGGAACTGGCCGGAGTGTCGCTGGTCACACCGCCCGGGTTCAACCCGGACAGCCATCAACTGGTCAAGGGCGAGCATCTGGAAGACTTTCCCTATCAGTACGTGGACTATCCCAAACACTTCGACGGGGTGAACAAGTTCACCTTTCGCACATTGCTGTGGTGGGGGCATCATGTGTCCTGTGCGCTGATCCTCGAAGGGGCGGAGATGCGGCGGTATAAGAAACATTTCGTCGACCGGTTCCATCAACTGGCCGGACATGAGTTGGAGTTGTCGCTCGCGCCGACTCTCTGGGAATGGAAGCGGGGCGAGGGGTATACGCTGCCGATCACACACGATCGGAAAGCCCGGCTCGCCGCTGTGCTGGCGGAGCGGTCGTTCATGAAAATCATCCGGTGTGTGCCGCTGACCGACGCGCGGATCCGGACAGGGCAGCTGCCTCAATTGAGCTGTGAGACGTTTCGGGCCATGCTTCCCATCGTTACAGCATAAACTTTCTTTCCAGCCCGATTGTCTCAGACCCTTAACTTGGGTAGACTGAGCCACCATCACTCTGCAACGGTTTTACGCAAGGAGGAACCTGTGAAACGAATGATCATGCGCACGGCACTGGTGTGTGGAGCGGCGCTCATGGTGTCGGCCTCGGGCGGTTGCGCGGGGAAGAGCGAACTCCGGTATCTCGATTTTCAGACGAAGCAGCCGGCGGCACAGTCTGCCGATATGGAGCCGGTCACGATCGTGATTGATCCGTTTGAAGACCGGCGCGCGGACAAAGCCCGTATCGGGACCCGCACCCACCTGTGGGGCGGGGTGACTCATTTCGATGTCGTGGGCGGCCGGCCCGCCGATGTCATCAGCCAGGCACTGGTGAATCGCCTGAAAACGCGACTTGGGTAGACTGAGCCACTGTGATTCTGTAACGGTTTTACGCAAGGAGGAACCTGTGAAACAAATGATCATGCGCATGGCGTTGGTGTGTGGAGCGGTGCTCATTGTGTCAGCCGCTGGTGGTTGCGCGGGGAAGAGCGAGCTCCGGTATCTCGATTTTCAAACGAAGCAGCCGGCGGCACAGTCTGCCGATATGGAGCCGGTGACGATCGTGATTGAGCCGTTTGAAGACCGGCGTGCGGATAAAGCCCGTATCGGGACCCGCACTCATTTATGGGGCGGCGTGACGCATTTTGATGTCGTGGGGGGGCGGCCCGCCGACATGATCAGCCAGGCACTGGTGAATCGCCTGAAAACGCGTGGCTGGGGAAACCGTGCGTGGAATGTCCGTGTGGGGCAGGCTGGATCGGCGACCGACGCCGATATCGTGATCAGCGGCCAGGTGCAGGAGTTTTCGGCCGGCGCGAAGAGCCGCGCGTTTTCCACCGTGATTGACGCCAAGAGCCGGCTCACGATTCAGGCTAAGAACGCGGAAGACAAGAGTACGACCACGCGCAGCATCGAGGGCGCCCGGAGCCGGACGGTATTCTGGTTTGGCGAACAGGATGTGCAGGAGTTGCTGGCGGCGACATTGGACGACGGGATCGAACGATTGATCGCTGATACGATGGTCGTGCAGAAGGCTGTGCGGCCGGCACGGTAACGAAGCGGACGGTTGAGCGGCTGCGGCTGAGACGATCCAGGGGGCAGCCGGGCGGGGTCTTCTCCCTCCGTCTCCGCAGTTTCCTCGCTGTGGCTCGCTTTGAAGGGATGTGCCACAGTGCTCGAACGGCGGTGGGAAACGACGGGATCGCTGACGTTCAGCCAGGCTCTGGCCGTGGGCGATCGGATGCGGGGGCTTGGTTTGAAGCCGGCCGCACCGGCCAATGACGTCATTTGTTATGTCGAAGAATGGACGGTGAAGTCCGTCGACGACTTCGACCAGCTCGATCCGTGGGTGACAGAAGACGTCACGCTGATTCATGTACGGGAACAGTGGCGCGGCGATTTCTTTCTGCTCTCCGGAGCCTATCACACGAGTTATCTTCGGCATCAGGACGTCGGCACGTACTGCTCAATCAGCCATCCCTGGCGCATTCGGGAACGTCTCACGCTGCATGAGCCGAAGGGTATGTTCTGGATCGGATTCAGACATGCGCATTCCTTCATCCGTATCCGGCTTCAGACCTCTATGGTCATCACGCCGGGGGAGACACGGGGGGACGGGCAGCGGACGCAATGGCTGGATGAACGGCGCGCGGCGTTCCTCGATGCGATTGCGGTGCTGGAATTGCCGGTCGAGACCGCGATCGAAAAGGATGCCGTGGTACTCAGGCCGCATGACTCCGCCATTCCTTTTTTCTGTTCATGGCCGGACGCGTTCGGTCCTTGCCAGTTTGAATACAACACAACGGACGCGTATGAGTTTCTGGTGCCGGCCAGTAAGCTTGCCGCGACGTACAGCCCGGAACCGGCCGGGGTTCGTGCGTATCTGACCGGGTTTTCGGAAGCCGCGTTGGCGGAGTTTCAGGCCATCGAGCCCGCCGCCCGCGTCGCCTATCGCTGTTCAGTGCATTGCCCGCTCGACGAGTTGCCCGATATTCTGGACGCGATTCGGCCGGATGGCCGGCTCTATGCCACGCTCTGTGAATTTCAAACCCGGGATCTGCTGCCGGAAGGCGAGGAGGCCTCGGCCATCATC
>JABMDG010000017.1:6197-13505 GCA_015904045.1 Nitrospira sp. | reverse complement strand
ATGTCGATCAAGCAAGGGTGCCCTCAGTGTTTGGGAGCGGCGGTTTTGGGTCCCAGTCTGGTTGTGTGCTGAAAGACACATTTAGGGCAGGTGTAATGGATAAACTGCCTGCCGCCGACGAGCCGTTTCTTCATCGGGACTCGGCACCAGGTGCACAGGCGATCGGGAAGGTCTACCGGAGAATCATCCATTGGTGTGGCCATGGAAGGCATTCTCTCCGAGGGTCGTAAATGTTGTCAACCGAGCGGGGCGACAGACCCTCCGATGAAATTATTCTGGCCGCCGACCGTGCGTCTTTGAAAAATCATGGTATAGTGCAGAGCGCACTCGCTGAGTGCGTATGTTTCTAACCCTCTTACAGAAAGGTACTACCACCTATGAGCATCTCGGCTAGTTCCGAGTCCGCTATCTTTCCAACCAATGCCCCTGTGGCCGCTTCCCGTCCTGCCCAAGACATGGTGGGAGAAGGCAAAGCCTGGGGACTCTGCACCGCAGTTGACCTGCAAGATTGCAATCCCGATCTCATCCGTGATGCCGCTCATATCAAACGCTACGTCGTCGAACTCTGCGAACTCATCGGCATGAAGCGCTTCGGCGAGTGCCAGGTCGTCGATTTCGGCGAAGGCCGCGTGGCCGGTTACTCTATGGTGCAGCTGATCTCGACATCGTTGATCAGCGGCCATTTCGCCAATGACACCAATAACGCGTACCTCGACATTTTTAGCTGCAAGGGATATGACCCTGCGGTTGTCGAATCATTCTCAAAGGAATTTTTCGGCGCCCAACGAAGTTTGGCTACGGCGACACTTCGATACTAAGGGGTGCACCTGCATCTGATACACCGTGCGCGGGGGCCGCGGTCACGCGGTCCCCGCCCGGATTGACCCGCTACTGACGAGTTTGCACCAAGATGAATCCCGCGACAGCCAAAGAATTGTTCGATTCGCTTTCCTCGAAGTTCGACAAGGACGCGGCCGAGGGCCTGGACGCGGTGTATCAGTTCAACTTAACGGGCGCACAGAGCGGCCAGTATCATGTGATCGTGAAAAACAGCGTTTGCGCCGTGAAAGAAGGCGTCTATCCCGATCCACAGGTGACGCTCTCGCTGAGTGGAGACGACTGTATCAGGCTGCTCAACGGCCAACTCAGCGGATTTTCGATTGCCATGTCGGGCCGCTTACAGATTGCGGGAGATATCAGCCTCGCCATGCAGCTCAAGTCTCTGTTCCCAACCCTCGGCCGGTAAACCATCGCGACCGTCAGCCGGCTGTGTATCAGGAGAGAGTCGCCTCCCGCTCGTCTTCCGGTCTGCTTCGAATCCGTTCCTCCAGCATCACATAGACCGTCGGGATCAGGAACAACGTTAAAAGTGTGGAGACGCTCAAGCCTCCGACGACTGCCCGTGCGAGCGGCGCGTTGGTTTCCCCTCCGGTTCCGAGGCCGATGGCCATCGGGAGCAGACCGAAAACTGTCGCGAGTGAGGTCATGAGGATCGGTCGAAGGCGGGTTCTCGATGCGACGATCACGGCGTCGAGTAGCGGCCGGCCTTTTCGGCGCAGCACGTTCGTATAATCGACCAGCAGGACGCCGTTTGAGACGACGATGCCGAACATCATGATGATGCCCATCACCGCACCCACCTGTGGGGCGGGGTGACTCATTTCGATGTCGTGGGCGGCCGGCCCGCCGATGTCATCAGCCAGGCACTGGTGAATCGCCTGAAAACGCGCGGCTGGGGAAACCGCGCTTGGAATGTCCGTTTGGGGCAGGTTGGATCGGCAACCGACGCCGACATCGTGATCAGCGGCCAGGTGCAAGACTTTTCCACCAACGCCAAGAGCCGGGTATTTTCGACCCTGATCGAAACCAAGAATCGGTTCACGATTCAAGCCAAGAATCTTGGCGATAAGAGCACGACCACGCGTAGTATCGAGGGGGTACGGACCCGGACGGTCTTTTGGTTCAATGAGGCAGATGTGCAGGAGTTACTGGCGGCGACGATGATGGACGGGATCGATCGGCTGATTGCCGATACGACGATCTCTCAGAAGGCCCTGCGGCCTGTGCGGTAATTCAACGGAAGGTTTGGGCTCACGTTTCTTAACCTGACACTTCACCTCAGCCTGAGGAATCGTCCACGGTGCGTGAACGACGTTGGGAGACGACGGCTCCGCTGACGTTCAGCCAAGCGCTTGCCGTCGGCGACCGGTTGCTGGCACTTGGTCTGAAACCGACGGCGCCGGCCAGCGATGTCATTTGTTATGTCGAAGAGTGGACCGTTGCCGCTCCCGACGATTTCGATCAGCTCGATCCGTGGGCGACAGAAGACGTCACCCTGGTTCATGTACGGGAGAAGTGGCGGGGGGATTTCTTTCTCCTTGCCGGGGCCTACCACACAGTCTATCAACGCTATCAGGACGTCGGCACCTACTGTTCGATAAGCCATCCGTGGCGTATCCGGGAGCGCCTGGCCCTGCACGAACAGAGGGCCATGCTCTGGCTTGGATTTCGGCACACCCATTCATTCATCCGGATCCGTCTTCAGACAGGTGAGGTCATCACGCCTGGGGAAACCCGTGGGGACAGCCGGCGGGTTCAGTGGCTGGAGGAACGGCGCGCCGCCTTTCTCGATGCGATTACGGCATTGGAGCTGCCGGTGGAAACGGGGATTGAGAAGGAAGCGGTGACGCTTAAACCCCATGATCCCTCTAATCCGTTCTTCTGCTCATGGCCGGATGCCTTCGGCCCGTGCCAATTCGAATACAACACGTCGGACGCCTACGAATTTCTCGTTCCCGCCAGCCAGCTCGCCGCCACCTATGCGCCTGAGCCTGCCGGGGTGCGCGCCTATTTGACCGGATTTTCCGAAGAGGCGTTGGCGGAGTTCCAGACCGTCGAACCTGCTGCCCGCCTCGCCTATCGCTGCTCAGTCCACTGCCCCCTCGATGAGTTGCCGGAAGTCCTCGACGCGATTCGACCGGATGGCCGTCTCTATGCCACGCTCTGTGAATTCCAAACGCAGGACTTGCTGCCGGAAGGCGAAGAGGCTTCGGCAATCATTGGCCTCGTCGGGTCCCACACCGGCTTCGGCATTGAAATCCGTTTGAATAAAGCGCCGCTGAACGAGGAAGCCATGGCTGCCTGGTTGGAACGCCTGGTCGGTTATCCCGTTGTCTACGCCCCGCTGCCGGCATTTGTCTAGCCTAAATGGGCTCAGGTCAAGGTTAAGGCTGAGTCCGGATGTGGCTCAGTCTTGGCTCAACCTCAACCTTAGCCTCGGCCTTCCTGAAACGACTATTTCGTTGAAGAAACCCCGCCGATTTCGCACAGTAGGGGCATGAGCCCGCTGACGAGGATCCAATCGGCCTTCAGCAGGCCTTTTCTTCCAGCGGTGTGTTTTCTCTCAGGCGTCACCTACGACACGCTGACTCTCACCCGCATTGATCGGCTGTTCGATAATCTCATTCTGTTGATCTATTTGCTGCTCTTGGGTGTGCTCATCGTGTTGACCGGCCGGCTGGGAGTCGAACCCTCGCCGGACCGCGAGCAGGCGGCAGGCTTCTCGCCTGCTGTCCGTTGGGCTGTCCGGATGAGGCCCTATTACCCCATGGCCGTCCAGTTTTTGCTGGGCAGCCTGTTCAGCGCCTACGCGGTCTTCTACTCGCAGAGCGCCACCCTCACCGGCACCGCCGTATTTTTTGCACTGCTGGTCGTGCTGCTGATTGTCAACGAGTTCCTCCGGAACCGGCTGTCCAGTCTCCGCCTACTCGTGAGCCTCTATGCGTTGGTGTGTTTCGCGTTTTTCACGTTCTTTCTGCCGGTGATGACCGGCTACATGAATGTGGCGGTATTCCTAATCGGCGCCGTCCTGAGCGCCGCCGTAACCTTCCGCGTTGTGCAGCTGATCTACCGGAACAATCCGGACCGACCCAGGCTCGAAGCGGTCGGCGTGACGGCGCCCGCCTTCGCGCTTATCGGCATCCTGATTGGGTTTTATTTTCTGAACTGGATTCCGCCCGTGCCGCTCTCGCTCAAATATGGGGGCATCTATCATGAAGTGAAGAAAGCCGGGGAGCGGTTCGAGCTGTCTTTCGATAAACGGTGGTATCAGTTCTGGAAGCGCTCGGATACGACGTTTCCAGCCGATGAGCCGATCTATTGTTTCAGCGCGGTGTTCGCGCCGGTCGATTTGAATACGACCATCTACCATCATTGGTATTTTCGGACCAGCAGCAACCGGTCCTTTGCCCATGCCGACCGGATTCCACTCAAGATCTCCGGAGGCCGCGCAGGCGGCTACCGGGCCTACAGTTTCAAGCAGCGCCTCGATCCGGGCGATTGGCAGGTGGACGTGGAAACCGAAGATGGACGCATCATCGGACGGATAGCAGTGACGGTTGAGGCCCAAGACGACGCCCGACCGATATTGACCACGGTTTCCTATTGAGCAGAGACGATGAAACAGCTGAACGGCCTCACACCTCTGGATGAGCGGGAAGGCGAGGGACAGGCGTCCCAGAATGGCGATCGCGTCGTGTATAACCTCCGGCTTTTCCTGAACAGAGGGGATGAAGTGCCGCTTAATGAAAAACAAGCCGAATACATTCCCGAAGAGAGGATTCACGTGGTGGAGGGTGTGAAGGTGATTGATCGGACTGTGACGCTTGGTCGTCGTGAAGTGATCGCCGGCGTGGAACATGCGCTGATTGGCATGAAGCCAGGCGGGTATCGGAAGGTCCGCATCAGCCCTCACTTGGCCTATCGGGAGAAGGGTATTCCCGGTTTGGTTCCTCACGATGCGGTGCTGGTCGCGGACATCTGGTTGCGGGAGATAATCAAACCGGGTACAGTGACCGACTCATGACGCAGCGTACCCTTCCTCCTTGTCCCTCCAGCCCCAACTGCGTCTCGACACACGCGACCGACGAGGGCCACGCCATTGCTCCCATCCGCTATCGGAAGGCAAGAGCCGAGGCGAAAGAGGCCTTGAAAGAAGCGATTCGTTCGCTGCCGCGGACCAAGCTTGTCGAAGAGGATGAGTCCTACCTGCATTACGAGGTCACCAGTCTGTTGTTCCGGTTCGTGGACGATGTGGAGTTTGTCTTCGACGACGCGACCAAGATGTTGCACTTTCGTTCGGCGTCCCGGACCGGCTACGGCGACCTTGGCGTCAATCGTAAACGGATGGAAGAGATCCGGCGGCTGGTGAACGGGACACTGTAAGTCCTTTTTTCAAGAGTGCCGGATCCTGAGAGGCGGTCAGTGCTTAGGCGTGACCGGTTTGAGCCCGAGTCTGGTCGTGTGCTGAAAGACGCATTTCGGGCAGGTGTAATGGACAAACTGGTTGCCGCCGACCAGGCGCTTCTTCATCGGAACGCGGCACCAGGTGCAGAGCCGGTCGGGGAGGTCGGTCGGGGAGGCGTTGTGAGGCGCAGTCATGGCGGGCATTGTCTCCGAGGGCTGAGAATCTTGTCAACCGAGAGCGCATGCACAAGGCGACGAAGGCCGAGCGAAAAAAATCTTGCCGCCGACCGTGCGTCATTTCAAAATCGTGGTATAGTGCAGCCAGCCAGCAATTGTGTCCGGTGTTCTAACCTTCTCACAGAAAGGTACTAACCTCTATGAGTATCTCGGCTAGTTCCGAGTCCGCGATCTTTCCATCCAGCGCCCCCGTGGCTGCTTCGCTCCCTGCCCAGGAGATGGTGGGCGAAGGCAAGGCATGGGGACTTTGCACCGCCGTCGACCTCCAGCATTGCAACCCCGATTCGATTCGTGACGCCGCCTACATTAAGAGATACGTTGTCGAGCTCTGTGAGCTCATCGGCATGAAGCGTTTCGGCGAATGCCAGGTCGTCGATTTCGGTGAAGGCCGGGTGGCTGGCTATTCCATGGTACAGCTCATCTCGACATCGCTGATCAGCGGGCATTTCGCCAATGACACCAACAACGCCTATCTCGACATTTTCAGCTGCAAAGGATACGACCCGGCAGTCGTCGAATCCTTCTCGAAGGAATTTTTTGGCGCCCAGCGAAGCACAGCCACGGCAACACTTCGGTACTGAGGTAGTTGCCTGCATGTGAACCGGCGGGGGCCGCGTTCCTTCGGCCCCCGTTGCTTCAACGGTTTCCCATCAGCCTCATTCCACATGAAACCCAAGACACCGAAAGAATGGTTGGAATCTCTTCCGTCCATGCTCAATAAGGACGCGGCCGAGAACCTCGACGCGGTCTATCAGTTCCATTTAAAAGGAGAGCGGGGAGGGCAGTATCACCTACTCATCCAAAATGGGGCCTGCGAGATGAAAGAGGGCGTCCATGCCGATCAGCATGTGACGCTCTCCATGGACGGAGATGATTGTATCAGGCTACTCAACGGCCAGATCAGCGGCATGGCGATGGCGATGTCGGGACGTGTGCAGATCGACGGCGATATCAGCCTGGCAATGCAGCTGAAGTCGTTGTTTCCTGGCATCGGGCGGTAGACAAGAGGCCTGCTAGTTCGCCTCACCCGCCGCCTCAACGGGTGGGGGGCCCTCGTCCTCCTGCTGGTCTTCCAGCGTTCGTCGAATCCGTTCTTCCACGATTACATACATCGTTGGCACCAAGAACAGTGTTAGGAGTGTGGAGACGCTCAGACCGCCCACCACCGCCCGCGCGAGCGGCGCGTTGGTTTCTCCTCCGGTTCCGAAGCCGATGGCCATCGGGAGCAAGCCGAAGACCGTCGCCAGCGAGGTCATGAGGATCGGTCTGAGGCGGGTCCGTGAGGCTGTGACCACGGCATCGAGCAGCAGCCGGCCCTTGCGGCGCAGCACGTTCGTGTAGTCGACCAGCAAGACGCCGTTCGACACGACGATGCCGAACATCATGATGATGCCCATCATGGAGCTGGTGGAGAGAGTCGTGTCGGTGATGAACAGGATGAGGATGACACCGGGAAATCCCATCGGGACGGCAAACATTATGATGAACGGGTCGACGAGCGACTTGAACTGGGCCGCCATCACCATGTACACGAGCATGAGCGCGAGGGCGGTCGCGAACAGCAGGCCGTGGAACGTCTCCCGCTGTTGCTGAATCTGGCCGGCCAGTTTGATGCTGAAGCCTGTCGGCAGTTGGAGGGTCGCGAAGGCTGACTCCAAATCATCGGCGATGTCCCCCAGCGGACGGGTCGTCGGATTGGCCGTGATGTGGATGACGCGCTGAAAATACTTCCGATCAATCTTCACTGGGCCGGCGTTCAATTTGAGTGACGCCACGCTTTTGAGCAGCACCGGCTCTCCGGACTTCGTGGTCAGGAGAATATTCTCC
>JABMDG010000017.1:2608-6097 GCA_015904045.1 Nitrospira sp. | reverse complement strand
GGGGCGAGGTGAGGCGTTTCATGATATTCGCCGAGGGAAGAATCGAGCTTCAGTACGAACGCTATCACGAGGGAGTGGTGAACGCAACCTGCCGATGTTCCTTGAGAATCACAGGCTTCTAGTCTTATAATGCGCCGGTTTTTCCGCCGTGATGCATGTGGTGCATCCACGAGAAGGCGAGAGGGGCATGTAGGGTATGATTGAAAGCGATGTCTTTGTACAATCCCTTCAGGATCTAGGGGTGAATTTTTTTACCGGCGTGCCCGATTCGATCCTCGGCGGGATCATCGCCGAGTTGATGGACCGCCGGTTGTATACCCCCGCGGTTCGTGAAGATGAAGCGGTGGGCATGGCAGCGGGCGCCTATATGGCCGGCAAGGTGCCGGCAGTGCTGATGCAGAACTCAGGACTGGGAACCTCGCTCAATGCGCTGATCTCACTGAATGTGATTTATCGGCAGCCCTGCATCCTCATTGTGTCATGGAGAGGGCAAGGAGGGAAGGATGCGCCGGAGCATCTTGTGATGGGCGAAGTCATGCCGCAGTTTCTCGATACGATGAAAATTCCTCATCGCACACTGACCGAGAAAACGGCGGGTGACGATTTCAAATGGGTGGCGGAGACCTTCAAGAAGCAACAGATTCCAGTGGCGCTGTTCATTACAAAGGGCGTCGTGAAAGGGTTGCATCCGTGACCCCGTCGGCGAGAAAAGCGAGAGAAGCGAGCGACGGGAGACGTGCAGGATCCTCTGTGGGGCAAGTCTCGCCGGTCGCGCTTGTCCCGCGTGATCCAGGAGTACATAAATGAGACCGGAAGAAGGAACACTGATCAGCCGGGCGCAGGCTATGGCGGCACTGCTTGAACTGTTGACCGATCAACCGGTCGTCGTCTGCAACGGATTCCCTTCGCGCGAGGCCCAGAAGATTGCCGACCGGCCGACGCATTTTTACATGATCGGCTCGATGGGCAACGCGTCGGCCATTGCGCTGGGTGTGGCGCTGGCGAAGCCGAATAAGCAGGTTGTGACCTTCGACGGCGACGGCAACGTGTTGATGGGGATGGGAACCCTGGCGACCGTAGGAGCATTGAAGCCGAAAAATTTCATTCATGTGGTGTTTGATAACGAAGTCTACGGAACCACCGGGAATCAGCCGACGATCTCGAATGTCGTGCCGCTGGAGAAAGTGGCGAAGGCGGCGGGGTATGTGAACACTGTTCGGGTGCTCGACCGCGACGATCTTATTTACGAATTTAAAGATCTGCTCAAAAAAGACGGACCTAGCATGTTGTTGGTCAAGGTCAACGAATTTCAGGAAGAAGCGGAACGGATTCTCCTCGACCCGCCGGACATCACGAAGCGGTTTATGAAGGCGATTGAGGGATAGGGGCGCGACAAGCTTGCCTTGTGCCCGGTTGATGCGTGCAGTAAAGGGAAGCCTGTCACGTCCCTGTAATAGAGGAAGGGGAGAAATATGGTGCTCCTGAATCCAGGGCCGGTGAACGTCAGCGAGCGTGTGCGTCAGGCGCTGCTGCGTCCCGATATTTGTCACAGAGAGAGCGAGTTTACAGAACTGCTCCATCGCATACAGAGCAAGTTGCTCAAAGCCTTCGTGCCGGGAGCGGAGTCGGAGTACGTGGCCGTGGTTATGACCGGGTCCGGAACGGCCACGGTCGAAGCCGCGCTGATGTCGTCGCTGCCCCATAGCCGTGACTTCTCGGTCTCGCTGGTGTTGTTCGCGTTGTTTGCCAAGCTTGAGTGGTTTCTGTGGTTCTCAGCCGCCGGCTCCTTCATCTTCGCCGGTATCATGCTGTGGGTCATTCGTCCGTCCGCCGTCATCGCTACAAAGATATGAGTACCTGACCGCGCGTGCTTAGATACCTCCTACTGACTCTCGGCCTCGCCGTCCTCGGTCTTCTCGTCTGGCACATCGGGCCCGGCAATATTTACGATGCCGCCTCGCGTCTTGGCCCCGGAACCCTGGTGGTCATCCTGATCCCGTCCCTCGTCATGTACGCGATCGAAGCCTATGGGTGGAGAATGGTATTGGGGCCTTCGGCGCAGGCGGTGCCGTTTTGGCGGCTGCTCGCCATTCGAACGGCCGGTGAAGTCGTGAATATGACGACTCCGACGGCCTACTTGGGCGGCGAACCGCTGAAGGCCTACCTGCTCAGGAGCTATAATGTGCCGATTGCGGAGGGGGCGGCTTCGGTCGTAATCGCGAAGACTACGATGACCATTGCCGAAGTATTCTATATCTTGGTGGGAATCGCGCTTGGATTCTGGATTCTCGGTGTAGTGAGTTCGGCGGGACAGTCGGTTGCGGCTGCGCTGGTGAGTGTGGGGTTATTGGTGTGCTCGATTGTCGGATTTGTGTTGATCCAGCGGCGCGGGCTCTTCGCATCAATTCTCGGCATGATCAGGAAGCTGGGCTTGCGGATCAAGTCCCTGGAGTCCCAGGAAGTGCATCTGCTCTCAATCGATCAGACGATTCAGAATTACTACAGCCACCACCAACGGGCTTTCTATGCTTCCATCGGGGTGTACTTTCTCGGCTGGATGGCTGAAGCAATGGAGGTGTTCGTGATCCTGTACTATCTGGGTGGCCCTACCGATGTGCTAGGAACCATCTCCATCGGCGCGCTCGCGGTCTTCATCAAGGGCGGGACCTTCTTTATCCCGGGCAGTCTGGGCGCCCAAGACGGCGGGAATCTCCTGCTGCTGAAGGCGTTCGGCTACAGCGATGTCACCGGCATCACCTTCGCGTTACTGCGGCGATTTCGCGAATTGGTCTGGATCGGCATCGGCCTACTCTGCCTGGCGCTGGTGGGAAAAGGTGCGGTGCGTCAAGCGGGAGATCGTCACGAGTAGGAGAGCGGAGCGCCTGCCTGTTTGAGGGATTGCAGCCGTTCGATCATGCGATCCCATACGAAAAGATGCAGTCGGAGGTTCGCGGCCCGCTCCAGGTGGCCAAACCGAAGCCCCACCTGCTTGCCTCTCACCCATCGAACTTCTGCTTGTTCGATCGGGAGCGATTTTTTCTGATCAGGCAGAAGCAAGCGAAGCAAGAGTGTCGTCTTCTTGGGCACGGTATCGGCACATTCAATCGTGCAGCCGAAGACCGAGAGGTTCGTCACCAGGCCTTCCCCGATCGTCGCGGCATCGGAAAACATCACCGGATAGGAAACAGGGAGGGGAAGGCGATAATGCTCACGCTGGTAGGGACGTGTCTGTTCCATCACGGGGCCAGTGTACCGAAGCTGCCCGATTGGACTGAATACCTCGTTAGAGGGGCGAGAGCAGTGACTGGGACGCGAAAGAAGTACGCATGACCGGCGTCGACCAATCGATGAGAGGGTGTGCCTCGACCGTACGCTCTCTGTGTATCTTGTTATGCCAGGTAGTGTTTATTGAGGAGGTCGCGTTGAAAGCTTAGAATATGTCTGATCAACAGTTCCCGGTTCTGTGCGGTCATTCTGATGAAACGGGCA
>JABMDG010000017.1:0-2508 GCA_015904045.1 Nitrospira sp. | reverse complement strand
GGCGAAAAGCTGCGCCACCATATCCGTTCCCAAATTCGATTCACTTGCCGCTCTTGTTACAATGATACCTGCAGCAGTGGATGTGATAAGTGCGGGAATTTGGGTGACAAGGCCTTCACCGATTGTTGCGGTATCCGAAAACATGACTGGATAGGAAACGGGGAGGGGAAGGCGGTAGTGGTTGCGCTGATACGGTGTTGCCTGTTCCATAAGAGAGGCCAGTGTATCGAAGTCGCCCAATCGGACTGAATACCTCCTTAGAGGGGGCGAGAGCGGTGACTGAGAAGCGAACGAAGGACGCGCGACCGGTGCGGCATATCGATGAGAGGGCATACGCCAGCCGTATGTACGCTCTCTGTGTTCCTGTTATGCTAGGTAGTGTTTATTGAGGTGGTCGCGCTGAAAGCCCAGGATATGTCTGATCAACAGTTCCCGGTTTTGTGAGGTCATTCTGATGAAGCGGGCATGGAGGCGGTAGGTACCGGCCGGATATGGAATGGGGTCAAGCCGCAAGATTTCGATGAAAGCTTTGAAGAGATCTTGGTCGGGAAGGCGTAGGGTCAGGGAGAGGATCTCGTTGGGCTGGTAGTGCCGGTTGACCGTCAAGCCGATGCCTCCGCCGCTGATGTTGACGGATTTCTCGATCAGTTCGACTTCCGTGGTGTCTGTCTCGGACTGAAGGCTGATGGGCAGGGTGACGGTGATGCGATAGTACTCGCGGCGATTGGGAGCGGACGGCTGTGCAGCCGGCGAATCAGGTGACATGGTGCGATCGAGTATAGCAAGAATGGCCAAAGCGATGCGGGCAAAATGAGAAACGATTCATGTCGTTGTTGCGAACAACAAGGGTACTCCGGTTTGGAACAACTATTCTGCCGGTTTTGGCGCTGTCGCCTGCATCGGTGTTGCCGCACACGTTAATCCACACGAAACAGAATGAAAATGAGTCTTGGTTGGTGATAGCCGGGGGCGATATATTATTCATTGCAGTCTGGCGGGGGGTGCCAGATATTTCGCCTAAATCAGAGGTGTCGGGTCTGTCCTCAAATGCCATGATATATGGCGACTCTGGCAGCACAATGAGATCGGTATCATGATAGGTTGGTCCGCCTATTTTCATACATCTTGTCTGGCTGGCGTGTGGACAACAGGGGATGTTCTTCCGAATTCTTATCAGTTAGGATGCGCCGCATGAAAGCGGCTGTGAATGTGCTCTGGATCTTGCTTTCCCTCGTCGGTGCGCTCGCGCTTGCCCACGTGGTTGGGGTCGTCAATCCAACTGAGAAAGTAAACGGTCTCTGGCTCGTCGTGGCGGCGGGGTGTATCTATGTCCTGGCCTATCGGTTCTATGGCCGGTGGCTCGCCAGGCAGGTTGTCGAACTCAATAACCAGCATGTCACTCCCGCGGTGCGGCTGAATGACGGCGTGAATTTTCACCCCACCAACAAAGTGGTTCTGTTTGGCCATCATTTTGCCGCGATTGCCGGGGCAGGTCCGTTATTGGGGCCGGTGCTGGCGGCGCAGTTCGGATTTTTGCCTGGGTTCCTCTGGCTGGTGATCGGCGCGGTGCTGGCGGGGGCGGTACAGGATTTCATTATCCTTGTGGCTTCGATGCGGCGTAACGGGCGATCGCTGCCTGAAATTGCGCACGATGAACTCGGCTCTGTCACCGGCACGGCGACCGCGGTGGCGGTGCTCTTTATCGTGGTGGTGGCACTGGCGGGACTGGGCTTCGCGGTGGTCAATGCGCTCTTTCACAATGCCTGGGGTACGTTCACGATCGCAATGACGATCCCCATCGGCTTTATGATGGGATTCTATCTCCAGAAGTTTCGTCCCGGCGCGGTGATGGAAGTGTCGATTCTTGGCGTGGTCTTGCTGATTGCCGCGGTGCTGTTTGGTCGTGTCGTCGCGCAGTCATCCTATGGCGGACTTTTCGAGTTCGACAAGCCGGCGTTGGTGTGGTTGCTGGCCGGGTACGGCTTTCTCGCCTCGGTGCTGCCCGGTTGGATGTTGCTGGTGCCGCGCGGGTATCTCAGCACCTTTATGAAACTTGGTGTGGTGTTTCTGCTCGGATTCGGTGTGATCCTCATGGCGCCGACGATTGAGATGCCACGGGTCACGGCCTTTGCCAATGGAGGCGGGCCGATCATTCCGGGCACGCTCTTTCCGTTTCTCTTCATCACGATCGCCTGCGGAGCGGTCTCGGGCTTTCACTCGCTGGTGTCTTCCGGCACGACGCCGAAGATGATCGAGCAGGAGTCTCAGGCGGTGGTGGGCTATGCGGCGATGCTGTTGGAAAGTTTCGTCGGCGTGATGGCGTTGATTGCAGCTTCGGTGCTGATTCCCGGCGACTATTTAGCGATTAATACTACGTTAGGCGCCGATGCATTAACCGCGATGGGCTTTGCGCCGGCGCGAATTGCCGAATTATCACAAATGGTTGAGGTGGATGTGGCCGGGAGACCTGGCGGCGCTGTGTCCTTGGCCGTCGGCATGGCGTCGATC
>JABMDG010000169.1 GCA_015904045.1 Nitrospira sp. | reverse complement strand
GGAGGTCGCGTGCGCCCTTCTTAACCGGTTTGCCGTCCTTGCCGTGACAGCTGGCGCAGTTGATCTGCGGATTCGCCTCGCCGATGTAAATCAGCGCTCCTTCTTCGATCGCCTTCGGATCCGTCCACCCTCCAGCCGGCATATGTTTGTCTGCATACTCGGGTGGAACCGGGGGCAAGGGGGGCTCATCTTCAGCAAAAGCGATGCCTCCCGACAAAATCAGAGCGCATCCTGTTACGACGACCGACAACCCTACCGTTCTCAGCATTATTCGTGCCTCCTTCTCTTCACGATCGAAAAATAATGTGGTGTTTTCCCTTCCGATCTCATTCTCAGTCCGGCATGCGTGCTCCACATCGCGCACCGTGCGCGGACCATTCACACAACCATCGCGTGACGAAAACATCTTACCGAATTATTGGTCCTGCCGCCAGGGCTTCCCTTTGTTCTGTCTAAGGAGGAACTCCTCCCCCGCGGGGTTCCCTTCCGTACTGGTCCGTCAGAAAGCTATCTCGGCATGCGCGAGGGATTACTTTACGATCTGTTTGACCGTTTCCACAATTGATCGGGCTCCGATGCCGAAGTGATCCACGAGTTCTTCCGGTTTACCACTGTGGGGAATCACGCGCACTGCGAGTTTGTGGACCTTGATCCCTTCGGTTCCAACTGCGCTGAGCACGGCATCGCCCAGGCCTCCGTGCGCGTAATGATCTTCGACCGTCAGGATGCGGCCGTGTGTTGCCCCGGCGCTGTCCAACAGGGTCGTGCGGTCAATCGGAACGATACTGTACAGATCGATCACACGGACAGCGATGCCCGCGGCTTTCAATTGATCATGGGCCTTCAATGCTTCGAACAGGGTGACGCCCGCTGCGGCGATGGTCAGGATGTCGGATGCACTGTGGCGAAGGACTTTGCTGCCTCCGATTTGGAATTGTTCCCCGGAGTCATAGAGCACCGGACTTTTCGGTCTGCCGGCACGGATATAGACCATCCCCTTGTGCTTCGCAGCGGCTTCGACGAGCCGGTAGGTACAGGTGCCGTCTGATGGATAGAGGACGACGATGCCTGGCTGCGCCGCCATCATGGCGATGTCTTCCAATCCCATTTGCGACGGCCCGTCTTCGCCGATGCTCACGCCGACGTGGGTGCCGACCAGCTTGATGTTCGATCCGCTGATGGCGGCCATGCGAATAAAGTCGTAGGCGCGCGTGAAGAATGCGGCAAAGGTGGCGGCGAACGGAATCTTGCCGCAGGCGGAGAGTCCGGCCGCGGCGCCCAGCATGTTCTGTTCGGCGATAAAATTCTCAAAAAAACGGTCGGGAAACTGCTTGCCAAATTTGTCCGTGTAGGTGGAATTCTTGACGTCGGCATCCAGGGCAACGACCGAGGGATCGGCCGCACCTAAGGCCGCCAGCGCTGCGCCGAACGCTTCACGCGTGGCGACTGTGTCGCCGATCTTGTACGCGGGAGGCGCCATGGGTTTGGCTGATGGTGTGCGGGAGGATGTCGCCGGAGGCAATTTGTATTTCGGAACAGCCTTCGTCGGCTTGAGGCTTCTCGTCAACTCGTCGATAGCCTTCTGGGTTTCCTCGCCCTTCGGGATCGGTTTCCCATGCCAGCTGGGATGGTTCTCCATGAAGGAGATCCCCTTGCCTTTGAACGTCTTGGCCAACAGAACCGTGGGTTTGCCTTTAGTCTTCGCAGCCAGCGTGAATGCCGCCAGCAGGGCTTTGAGATTGTGCCCATCCACCACCAACGCGTTCCACCCGAACCCGGTCCAGCGAGACTTGTAGGCTTTCATGTCGTGCTGGAGCATCGTCGGGTCGCTTTGCCCCAAACGATTGACGTCAACGATGGCGCAGAGATTGTCGAGCTTGAATTGCCGTGCCAGCTCAACCGATTCCCAGACGGAGCCTTCGACCGATTCCCCGTCACCCATCAATACATAGGTGCGGGCTGTGTTTCTCTCAAGCCGTTTGGCGTTGAGCGCTAACCCGATACCGGCGGCCAGTCCCTGGCCCAGGGAGCCGGTCGCCATGTCGACGAAAGGCAGCCGGGGGGTAGGGTGGCCTTCGAGATCGGACGTCAATGTGCGCAACTTCAAGAGATCGCTCTTGGGGAACAAGCCTGCCTCAGCCCAGGCGGCGTACAGTAGCGGCGCGGCGTGGCCTTTGGACAGGACAAAGCGATCGGTGTTGGGGGCCTTCGGGTTTCGAGGGTCATACCGCATGACGGAGAAAAAGAGCGCTGCCACGATGTCCGCGGCGGAGCAACAGCTAGATGGATGACCGCTGCCTGCCTCACTAGTCGACCGGACGCTTTCGATGCGAAGCTGAGCCGCTTTATTATGGAGCAGGGTAAGCAGAGTGGACGACGACGTCGTGCCGGCCATGGGAACTCCTTTCGGGAGAATAGGCGTTGCGTATAGAGTCTTCCAGTCCGAGTTGGGTTTACTATTGCCATTCACACGCGGGGGCTGAAGCTAGCAAATCAGCTGGGGGGAGTCAATGAAGCTGATGGGAGATGTGAAAAAAGAGCCGCGAGAAACACAGAATCCTGGCAGGAGGCATGGCCTATGTGTCGGTCGAGACCTCATTTGAACAGGCGCTCTGGGCTCCATTATAGGCACTCACGGCAAAGTAGTAACGACTGCCTATATCGAGACCCGTGACGGTACCAGACGGGGTGGTCACAAACTTGGCGCCTTCGTAGGAGCAGGAGCCATTTTGACCATAGTCAGATTGTCGCGATCTGTTGTTCTAGCCTATGTGAAGGATTAATCCCGGTTGATAGCAATGGGGATGCC
>JABMDG010000168.1 GCA_015904045.1 Nitrospira sp. | reverse complement strand
AGCGTCGCGCCCTTCGCAAACCGCTGCCCCTCTTTGTACGGCACCTGGTTCACACGGCCTTGGACTTGGGTGTAGAGAACGGCTTGCGTTCCGGCCTTGACGATTCCCCGGGCGGCGCCGCGTTCAGGTCTCACCGTGGCGGCTGCTCGATCCGTCTTCGGCCACCCGGCAGTCGGGACGGCCGCCAGCACGACAAGGAGCACCCACACTGTTACTCTATTTTGCCGCAGCTGTTGCAAGGTCGACCGGCCTCCCTTCCGCATCCGGCATCGCGAACTCATTGTGCTCCCATAACTTCCGAAGCGAATCGGCCAGGTGGGCAAGGTCTTGTTGCCCCATGCCGACCGGAACCGCATCCTCCCCCAGAGAGGCCCTGAAGGTGGCATAGGCCGTTTCCATCCCCGATCGCGCGGCGTCCAGGCGCACATCCGCAACGACGTCGTTGACTTGCTCCCGGATCAATGTGAGCTCATCCGTTTTTCGGTTCACCCACAAGTTCTTGGTGTACCCCGCGATCGCCGTTTGTGTTTCATAGTAGTTCCACGCATCCCGATACTCCCGCGCGGAATAGATGAACTGCGCGGCTCCAATATGCACCTCCGTCAAAACGGACAACGTCAGTGCCAGACTTTGGGCGTCCAGGACTTGTCCGTGCGCGTCAATCGCTTTGAGTTTGGCCGGCGTCCGAAACACCGAGAGCAGATTCCAACTTACCTGAGCGGCGTAGGTGAGCCAATTTTGATAGAGCAGGAAACTATTGCTGTTATAGTATCCACCGAAGGAGACCTTGAGGCTGGGGAACAGCTCCAAGAATACGGCCCTTGCTTCCTTGGCATTGATGCGTTTCTGATAGTCGATAGCGCGAAGCTCGGGTCTGAGCAAGAGCGCCTGTTCTTCCATCTTCTCATTGTCTGAGCTGATGACAGGCGCTGATTTCGTCCTGGGTGGCATGACAAGATCAAAAGCAGTTCCCGGCGGCAGCCCCATCATCGATGCAAGCTGAGTCTTCGCCGTGCCGAGTTCCCGGAACAGTCGTCGGACTTCCCGTTGGCTATTGAGCAGATCCCGCCGGTAATTGAGGGGGGATAGCGGCGCCTGAAGCTTCTGGTTGACGATCTGCCGGGTGCTGTCCAACGCCCTCGTCACCGATTCGTCCAACAACCGGATACGCTGAAGCACGCGTTCGGCGCTCACGGCCCGCCAGTAGGCGCTCCGGACTTCTTGTACCAGCCGGACCGCGATGCGCCGTTTTTCCTCCTCCGCAATCATGACGTTGTCCGCTGCCTGTTGCGCACGTATGAACGACAGCCCGAAATCCAACACATCCCAACTCAATGCCAGATTGCCTGACATCACGTTCTTCTCAGACGACGTAAACGGCTCCACCGCCTGACGCCCGGTCACAAGCGATCGCCCGACGCCGCCACTGAAGTTGTTGCGGCCGTCAAACCCGGCATTCGCCGACACCTGTGGCAACAATGTGTAGTTGGCTACATTGAGCTGTTGATGGGCGAGTTGCGCCTGCATCGTCTTGACCTTCGCATCCAGGTTGTACTTCAGCGCACGCGCCACCGCTTCGTGTATGTCGACCGGGCCGGAAATCGGCTCCTCGATTGATGAGATACTGTGGAAATCTTTTACGACCCGTGCACGAACATCTTTCATATCCAGGGTTTGCGGCCTGACAAGGCAACCGCACAACGTGACGAGCAGCCCTGAAACAACGGCCATCCGGAACGCCGCACACATTGATGGAGATTGTCCGGGCAGAGCGATACTGATTGTCGCCACAGCAGACACTG
>JABMDG010000167.1 GCA_015904045.1 Nitrospira sp. | reverse complement strand
CGACGTCAAACAGTGGCTCATTAAGGAAGGGTACGAGCCGCTTTATGGGGCCAGACCGATGCGCAGGGCTATTCAGCGTGCGATCGGCGATCCGCTCTCCGATGAGCTCATCAGAGGACGGTTTAAGGACAGCCGCAAAGTCAAAGTGGTGCTGCGTGACGGCGCTCCAGCCTTTGTCGAACAGGAAGCAATGGCGAGTGTCTAGCTATCGCCGCGTCATCGCCAGCCAGTGGTAGCCACGCCCCCTGCGGCTGACGGCCGCAGGGGGCGTGGTGTTTTTGCACAGCACTACGGTAGTCTGTCGCCTATGGCTCATCCGCACCCGCTTGAATCCACAATCCATGACAAGTGCCTACAGAAGCCGGTGCTTGGAATTGAGTCATCGTGCGATGAAACGGCCGCCGCCGTGTTAGCACCCGACGGGTCGGTGCTTTCGAATGTGGTGGCGTCTCAAACGACGGTCCACGCGAAATTCGGCGGTGTCGTGCCGGAACTGGCGGCCCGGGCCCATATCAGTGAGATTGATGGTGTGATCATGGACGCGCTGAATCAGGCGCGTCTATCTATGCACGATCTTGGTGCGATTGCGGTCACCCAAGGGCCTGGATTGGCCGGTGCGCTGTTGGTTGGGGTGAATTATGCTAAGGCGTTGAGCTACGGATTGGGTATCCCCCTGGTCGGAGTGAACCACTTGGAGGGGCACATCGCGTCGGCCTGGCTGGCTGATCCAACCTTCCCGTTGCCATGTGTCGTGCTCGTCGTGTCCGGCGGACATACGCATTTGTATCGGAGAGAACCGACCGGGGAATGTCTCTTACTTGGCTGCACCAGGGACGATGCCGCAGGGGAGGCGTTTGACAAAGGTGCGCAGATGCTGGGGCTGGAGTTTCCAGGAGGGCCGGCGATCGATCGACTTGCTCGGCTGGGCGATCCAAAGGCGATTCCGTTCCCACGCTTCCATCAAAGGAAAACCAGCCTGGAGTTCAGTTTCAGCGGGCTCAAGACATCATTGCTGTACACACTGCGCAAGATGAACGATCACACGCGAGCCGAGAAAATGGCCGATCTGGCTGCGGGCTATCAAGAGGCCATTGTGCAGGTGTTGGTGGCCAAGGCGTTTGCGGCCCTTGCCCATACGGGTCTCTCCGCGCTGGCCGTGGTGGGAGGGGTGTCGGCGAATTCTCGATTGCGGGCACTGTTGACCGAACGAGGGGAGCGGGAAGGCGTTCGGCTGGCATTGCCGCCATCAGCCTATTGCACGGATAATGCGGCCATGATCGCTTGGGCCGGCCGGCATCTGCTCATGACCGATCCGCAAATCGGTCGGCCTGTCGACATCCAGCCGTCGCTCCAACCCAGTGTTGTTCGTCAATCGGGCCATAACAAGGAGCGCGCCCATTCCTGATGTCCATGGCCAGCTGACGGGTCTCCGCGCAAGCCAGGTAGCGGCGATTGACCGGCTCTATCGGCGGCGTGTGCCTCATGACAAGATCCTCACGCCGGAGCTGGCCAAAACAATGTGCCAGCTCACCCTCGATATCCGGCGTCCCATCGCCGTCGTGCTGACACGCCGAGGGCTCGTGCAAGAAATTATTGTGGGGACGGATCTCGTGCTGTCGCCGGCGACCGCCGCGCAATTTCGTGCCGGGCCTCGGTCGCTACGAGGGTTGCGGCTGATCAGAACGCAGCTGCGCGATCAGCCGCTGAGCCAGGAAACGCTCACCGATCTTGCCTACCTCCGGCTCGACCTGATCGGCACCCTCTCGGTGTTGCCGGACGGGAGTCCGGGGAATCTGTATCTTGCCCATCTTCTTCCGCCTGACGGGACCAACCGGCTCTGCAATGTCATGAAAGCCGTCCCCTTTTACCAGTGTTCGCTCCAATGCGATCGCTTCATCGAAGAGCTGGAAGCGGAGGTGCATGTGGCGCGCGCCCGCCAAGCGGTTCAGGACGGTGATGAATCGGCGATCTTGGTCAGCGCGTCGCCGCATGGACGGGCCGAACAGGAAGAGCGGTTGATCGAGTTGGCCGAGCTCGCAAATTCGGCCGGAGTGCGGGTCATTGATCGTGTCGCGCAACGGACGGCGGATGGACACCAGCGGCATTTGCTGGGAAGCGGGAAATTGAAGGAAGTGCTCATCCAAACACTTCATAAAGGCGCCGACATGGTCATTTTCGACCAGACCCTGTCGCCAGCCCAATCACGAGCGATCGCGGAGATGACCGATATCAAAGTCATCGATCGCACACAACTTATTTTGGATATCTTTGCCCGCCGTGCCCACAGCCGGGAAGGAAAGGTACAGGTCGAGCTGGCACAACTGCGGTATCTCTTGCCGAGGTTGTCGGGGAAAGGCACACAGCTCTCTCGTCTGGGCGGGGGAATCGGAAGCAGGGGGCCCGGTGAAACAAAGCTGGAGTCGGACCGCAGGCGGGTGCATGACCGTATTACCCATCTGGAACGGGATCTCACTCAGTTCGCTAAGCATCAGGGCCAGCGCCGAGCACGCCGAGGCCGCCAGGGGCTGCCCGTGGTGTCGTTGGTCGGCTATACGAACGCAGGAAAATCCACCTTACTCAATGTCCTGACCAAGAGTCATGTCTCAGCGGAAAACCGCATGTTTGAAACCTTAGACACTACGAGCCGCCGGCTCCGCTTTCCCGAAGATAGTGAGATCATCGTGACCGATACGGTGGGGTTCATCCGCGATCTTCCGAAAGAATTGATCGGCGCATTCCGGACCACGCTGGAAGAATTGCATGAGGCCGATCTTCTGCTCCACGTTGTCGATGCGGGAGCTGCTGATGTCGATGTGCAAATCAGCGCCGTGGTTGACGTCTTGCGGGACCTCGGCCTGGAATCGATTCCGCGAATGCTCGTGCTCAACAAATGCGATCGCCTTCCACCGGATCAGGTCGGGCCGCTCTCCAGGCGCTACCGTGCGATCGGGATCTCCGCCATCAGGCCGGAAACCTTGCGGCCGTTGCTGGCAGAACTCTATGCCCATGTGAGCCGGCTGACGGGAGACCGGACACCCACTCTCCCGAATCGGCCCCAGAACGGGGAACCAGCCCTTGCATCTCGCCCCTGACCGGTTGCACAATCGCCCACTGTAATGAAGGGTCGAACTTCAGGCACAGCACAGGCCGGAACAACTCCCTCAAAAATTGCCAAGATTCTGCTTCAGTCGATGGCAACGGCAGAGGTGGAGCTGGCCCATCGCTCTCCGTGGGAATTATTGGTTGCAACGATTCTCTCCGCGCAATGCACCGATCAGCGGGTAAATCAGGTGACGCCGGCCCTCTTTCAGCGATATCACACATCTTCCGAGATGGCTCAGGCGGACCCGGCTGAATTGGAGAGGCTGATCAAACCGACCGGATTCTACAAAAACAAAGCGAAACATCTGATCGGTTGCGCCCGAGCTGTGACTGAACGGTTTCACGGCGAAATTCCAAGGACCATGGAGGCATTAACGTCGATTCCAGGTGTGGGACGAAAAACCGCCAACGTCATCTTGGGGGCGGCGTTCGGCCAGCCGGCTGTTGTTGTCGATACGCATGTGAAACGGGTGGCGAATCGGTTGCATTTGGCCAACTCGGACGATCCGGAAAAAATCGAACAGGCTTTGCAACAGGTATTTCAGGCTGCGGCGGGATAGCGATCCTCGC
>JABMDG010000166.1 GCA_015904045.1 Nitrospira sp. | reverse complement strand
TGACCCGCCGATGTGGCATTCTGCGGGATGAGACAGGCTGCGGCACGGCGGCGAAGAGGATGAACCTCGCGGAGCGTGCGGCTCCGTAGCGGCCATGCCCCGATTCACTTCTCGCAGGAATGAAAGAATCTCGTCATGTCGTCGACGACAGGCACCGAGCCAGGATTGAGCCAGGACAAGGCGATGAGCAGGCCGCTGTGCCCGACATCCGGATAGGTGATCGCCCTCACGCAACCCCCTTGTTCCGTGATGCGCTGCCGGAGCTTTTCCAGATTGTACGGCTTCACCCTCGTATCGGCCTCTCCGTACAATAAGAGCATCGGCGGCTGAGCGCCGTCGATGAACGTGGTGGCCTGCATGTTCGGATAGTTCGCCGGAGGGCCGAACATGTCTTGCAGATCGGGGTCTTTCGGTGTGAACGCATACGGGCCGGCCAGTCCGGCAAAATCGCGGATGACCACGGATCGATCTTTCCCCAGGTCGGCCAAATAATGCGCATCGGCGGCGAGGAGCGCACCGATGTGAGCCCCGGCCGAATGCCCCGCGATATGAATCCGGCTGGGGTCCCCATGCGAGTCGGCGATGTGGTCATACACCCAGGCCACCGCCCTTGCCCCGTCTTCGACGAACGTCGGGAAGCGGACATCCGGATACTTTCGGTAGTCGGGAATGACGACGATATAACCCCGGTTTGCGAAGGTTGCGCCGACAAACCGATAATCGTCTTTGGTTCCATCGGTCCAGCGCCCCCCGTAGAAGAAGACGATCACCTCCCGCAACTGTTTTACGGCACCGGCAGGAATGTAGATATCGAGGAGGTGTGATGGCATCGGTCCGTACGCCTGGTCGCGCACAACCGCCATCTCTTCAAAATGCGCGGGCACATTGGCCAGGGTGAATGCCACTGATGAACAGGCCGTAACCGTAACCGGCAACGCAGCCAGCACAATTGCGCACAGCCGTGAGGAGAGATCGTGCATCGGATCGTCTTGCCACTGCTTCTTTCCGGCCCTCAGCCACGCTTATAACATGAACTCGATACCCTGCACGCTCCGTGTGTAGTGCGCAGGGCGAGGCTGTGCCGTCTTGACACTACTCAACGATTCGACAAGCCGTCAGGCCCATAGTCCCTTGTCCTCGCGCATTGGCCCCTATCGCAGTACCGATGCGAGAAGGGGGGGGAAAGCAAACGGTGCCGGAACCATTGGGGTCTGACCGGCGACCCACTGCTTCCGAACCCCGCCATCGTCCCCCCATTCACCGTCGGGAGACGAGCCAGGGCATCGCGGCGAAGAGGAGGAGGCTCACGTAGTAGGCCGTGCCGGACACCGGGTCTCGGTTCAGCATGACGTCGGCGGCGGTCATGCCGCGGAGTCCGATGCCGACGGCCAGCTCTCCGGCCAGCATCAGGCCCAGGGCAATGCCACCGATCGCCAATCGTGCTGTGTGATGGTGAGGGTCAGGGAAACGCCGGGTGATCCATCGTGCCGCGAACACCGTCGCGATCAGCATCAGCGGCATCTCCAAGAGTTCGGCGGCTCTGTGTTCGACATGCGGGACGATCAGCAGCACGCGAACGGTTCCCAGAACGAATCCCGCCCCGAAGACCAAGAGAAAGTAGACGACGCCGGGCCACAGCACCCGCATGCTGCCTCATATCCACCGG
>JABMDG010000165.1 GCA_015904045.1 Nitrospira sp. | reverse complement strand
CAACGATCAACAGGAGCAACTCGCGTGTCATTAGCCCTCTCCCAGATAATTTCTGAACGAAGCCATGCCGATGGCCCCGGTGATATTCAGCCTCGGGATCAGCTTGATGCCGGCTCCCTTCAGACCCTTCTCTTCAAACTGCTTGGCCAGATCCTGCTCGATGGAGCCCCACTTCCGAAGCACGTCCACCCCTTCCTGGTCTTCCTTCAGCACGCCCTTGACCAGCACGATCCCGACTTTCTCCTTCAAAGTCGGGAATTCGTTGAACGCATCGCGGATGATGTCGGAAAATCCCCAGATGCCGAAGAGATACTGGTAGAGTTTCTTGAATTCCGGTTCCCGGTCGTCCAACGAATACTTTTCATAAATGGGATCGGCCAGCTCGTGAAACTCCTTGTAATAGGTCGGATCGCCCTCGCGCTCGGTCTTCTCGACGAACGCGTCGATCACTTCCTGGAGCAGCGCCGGTTGAAATCTGATTTCCATGATGGGTGGCTCCCCGTTCTGCGTCTCAATACCGACGGGACCGCCGTGCCGGGCTTCCTGGCGAGAACTCGGTGTAATGAACGCGCTTGACTTGTTTTTAAGGCTTCTTTTAAGATCGCTCTGTGAAAAGTATAGTCTTGGGCCGCCGTCATTTGCAAATCATTGATCGCCCCTGAAGGCATCACCCGAATCGCGACCATCCATCATGGCTGACCATTCATCCTTCCCCGGCTCTCCATCGGGCACGACCGCCGCGCCGGCCGCCCCGCCGCAGCCGTCCGTCAACCTCCTCGACTATTGGAAAGCCGGTGCGCGGGCGGTCAAGACCTTTCTCGGCCACTCGCACGGCGTCTGGGCCGTGGCCTTTTCCCCGGACGGACACACCCTGGCGAGCGGCGGCGTGGACCGGCTGGTCCGCGTCTGGGACATCGAAAGCCGGCGCCTGCTGCGGTCGCTGCGGGGGCACACCCATGACATCCGCGCCGTCCTGTTCACGCCGGACGGGCAGACGCTGGCGACCGGCAGCGAAGACCGCACGATCCGGCTGTGGAACCCCAAAACCGGCGAGCCGATGAAGCTGCTGTTCACCCGCTACGACCACAACGTCTGCAGCCTGTCCCTGTCGCCCGACGGCCTCATGCTGGCGCGCGGTTCCCACAACAAGGACATCAAAATCTGGGAGATCACGACCGGCACGGAGCTCATGACCCTGCTGGGGAAGGACGACTACGATCACCATTGGTCCGTCTGCGTGGCCTTTTCGCCGGACGGCATCCACCTGGCCAGCGGGAGCGACATCGGGAAGGTCAAGCTCTGGGAGGTGCTGCCGAGCGGAGAGGAAAAGATCGTCCACAACGGACATTGGCAGGAGACTCCCGAAGACGGCTCGGAACAGCGGGGCTATTTCATCGAAGACGACGGCGGATTCCAAAAGCCGATGGACTACTGGATCGGCGCCATGACCTTCACCCCGGACGCCAGGACGCTGATCACCGGCAGCCGGGACAAGACCATTAAGCTCTTCGAGATGCCCCAGTGTGTGGAAAAGAAAGCCCTCACCGGCCACCAGGGCTGGATCCGCAGTCTCGCGGTCTCACCGGATGGAAAAATCTTGGTCAGCGCCAGCGATGATCAGACCATCAAGTTCTGGGATCTCGCCACCGGACGCAATTTCAGAACCCTCAAGGGCCACACCGGCGGCGTGCGTTGCGTGGCCTTTTCACCAGACGGCCGCCGCCTCGCCAGCGCTTCCTGGGACCGGACCATCAAGCTCTGGGAAGGCGGGTTACCCGCGGAACAATAACCGGTTCCTCCCCCACCGCTCAATTCGGCGCGATTTCGTAGACCAGCGTCACCGTCGCCTCAACTTTCAGTTCTCCAGAAGAGATCGGCACGTCGCCCGCGTTGCCTTCCATGGCCATCCGTGCCATCGCCACCGTAGGCCTGACGACATGGCCCCCTTCATTGACCGACAGCACCCGCACGAGTTTTACGCGCAGCGCCCCGCTCAGCACGGCCGCTTTCTCGCGTACCTTGTCGGCAGCCAGTTTCAATGCACTCAGCCGCACCGCTTGTTCATCGCGCAACCCCCAATGCAACCCGTGGAAGGTGTTTGCCCCGGCCTTCAGGACTTCCTCGATCACCGTACCAACCTTGTCGAGGGCTCGAATTTCCACAGTCAGCATATTACTGACGACGTAGCCGACAATTTCCGGAGACGCAGGTGACGCATCGGTGGGACGGTTAGATGGCGGGCGATATTGCGGTGACACCGTAAAGGATGAGGTCTGAATGCGCTCCGCGTCGATCTGCAAATCCCTGAGCCGATCCATCACTTTACTCATGATGGAGTTGTTCCGCCTCTGCGCCTCAGCGAGCGATTTACCGGCGGTCTCCAAGCCGAAGGTCACAAACGCGGTATCTGGAGCGTGTGGGACCATCCCCGTTTCGCTGACCGTGAGGGTCGGTGTCTCAGACTTGACTTCATCATGCGCCCACGCTGCAACCGGATATCCCAGCAGCACCAGCAACCAAACGATCAACATACTCGATCTCCTTTTCTCGACAACGCTGTTCCCTACCGTCGTCCTTCTCGTCCGACCAGCTCTCGGATGGCGTATTGTTCTCCTGACTTGCGCCTGAGAAATTTTTCCAGTCGGCCTCCCAGTTGTGTGATCCCGTTGGAAAGATGGAGAGCTCCATAATTTCAATCAATTGCAAGATGTCGAGTCTGGCATGAAAAAACTCTGCCCCCATCTTCTGTGGATAAGTCTGTGAGCAACTCCATCGCGCCTCGCAGAAATGCAAGGATTGAACGGTCATTATTGCAAACTGCCCACTTTTTGAGCGTCCGCTTTCGGCGATGACTGCCACCATATATGGTAGGCCATCCAAGCTTTTTCATATTTTTTACGCATTTGTAGGGGGAATTGGGTTGACAGCTGCGAATCGTCGCTATTGGAGCACACTCCGTGCTGACCGAGACTGAAACTATCCACAGCCATTATGGTTTTCTGGTGACCGCACCTCAATTCGCTGACCTGGAGCGAGACTTTGAATCTGTCAAGCGTTGAGCAGAAAAGTTTTTACTGCGACTCGGTTCCGAGACCAGAAGAAAATCATTCACTTGCTAAAAACTCACTCGCGCTGAACCAGACAAATTTATTTTTTCCGGTAGACGTTCAGTCCCACTTTCTCCTGGCGATTCGGGATTGTC
>JABMDG010000164.1 GCA_015904045.1 Nitrospira sp. | reverse complement strand
GGCTGCGCGGCCGCCGTCGTGTCGGCTGGATTCGGCAGCGTCCCGTCCTGGCTCGGCAACGCAAAGATGTTTCGCAGCGTCGCAAACGACATCTGCTGTTGGTCGCGAGCCGCTGTGAGCCGTTCCAGATTGACGTGCAACCCATTGCCTGTGTGCTTGGCGGCACGAGCGGCGGCGGCGGGACCCGTGATGTTCGTCAAGGGAACCCGACGCGGCTCTTTCCACGTCCCCCATTGCCAAACCGCGAGGCCGACCCACGCCAGGAGTAAGACGGCGGCGGCAATCGATTTCTGTTTCGCATCCATCGTCATTGGCTGGTCTCTTGCCCGACAAGCCCCGGCGCATCCGCCCGAAGATAGGTGGCGATCTTGATATTGAAGGTGAGCGTCTGTCCTTGAGCCGCACTGGACCGGGCGAGTTCAATGTCTTCGATAAGCAAGAACTCCTCGGCCGTTTCCAAATCATAGATGAACCGGCGCAGGTCTTCGTACCGCCCACTCATTGAGCCTTGCAATAACCCCTTGCTGGTATTCGCCACGGTGGTCGGCTCTGTCCTGTAGGATAAGGCCGGCAAGTTGACGCGATCCCGCTTCGCTTCCTCGGAAATCCCCAACGCCAACGGAGAAAAATCCCGTTCCGCCGGTAACATGGCCCATACCTGCGCGAGATCTGTTTTCGCTTTTCTCGCCTCCCGATGCCGCATCAGCAACTGCCGCGCCGCGACCCATTCCTTCTCCACCCGTTCCAGCTCGGAGGCGGCTCCCGCGACACCGACGCCCCGCACCACGAGCAAGACCAACAGCAACCCCAGTGCGATGCCGATCCACGGCATCACTGGCCCAAACGGCTGTTGCAACAGCATGACCAACCGGTCCCGCATGGACGTCATAATCCTGCCTGGCTGTAACGGAGGGTCACATCGAACTCCACCAATCCATTCGTTCCGATCCGGTGCTGTGCCAGCACCGGATCCTTGAACGTCGGATGATCCTGCAGTCCCACCGTGAAAGAGGTGATGTCTTCCAAACTGACGGCGCTTCCTAACAGATGGACCATGGTTCCGCCCTGCTCCAAGCGCACACTGCTCAGCACGAGTCTCGGAGGAATGACCTGTTCCAATCCGGTCAAAAACTTCGTCCAGGAAAATGCTCGCTTTTCAATCAGCAAGTTGGCTAAACCGACTTCGGCCGGCAAGCCCTGCAACACCCCTTCGGATAAGTCGATTCCCCCTTGCCGAGCCTCGGCGATCAACTGTGTGTCTTGTTGGCGGATCCGATCGAGCTCCGCTGCAATGGTTCGCGCCTCCCGATATCCCACACCCGTCTGGCCGATGCTCCACAGAATGCCCAGCACCAGGAACACACAGCCCAGCACCAGGACGGCACGGATCGGGGCCATCGCTGACCGATACCGGCTGCTGAGGTTGATGTGAAACTCATCTCGGCTCCTGCCCAAGAGCGGAATACGGGTCATGGCGGAGGCCAAGCGCCCGATCGAAAATGGTGCCGCGTTCCGATTCATCATATTCCTGCCATCGCCGCCAGTGAGGCGACGCCCCGATGGCTCCCTTTTGCCGCCAAACCGAGCGCGTCGATCACGCCCCAGTCCATTTGCTCGACGGAGAGACCGAGGCTGGTCTCGACCCTGGCTTTGAATGCTGCCACCTCTCCGTCACCGCACAACACCGCATCCGTGACGGCTAAGTCGGGATGCCGTTGTTGGCAGACCTCCAAGGAGGCCCCGCATTCCTCGATGACCTTATCCAACAGATCCGCCGTTGCCATGGATGTCGCAGGTTCGCCTCCTAAGAGTTTACAGCGGTAAAACAGCAATCGTCCTTGTTGGAACACCATCGTCGTCAATGCCCGGTCCGCGACGGTGGCCCAGAGAAAATCAGCCTTGCGCCTGCTTAAGCGGCCGGCCACCTTTCTCCAGAGATTGAACAGCCGCAAACTCGTAATCCCGACCTCGTGCGGAATCAAACCCGCCGACTCGCAGAGCGATTCATACTGCTGCAACACCGATTCCTGAATCGACACGGCCAGCACAATATGGGCCCGACCTCTATGTCCCGACACGGCCGGAAACACCTGCCACACCAGTTTCGCTCCAGCCAGTGACAACAACTGCTCCTGCCCCAAGCGCCATCGAATCAAGGCCTCGCACTCTTCCCGATCCGCAGGCAGCTGATCGAGCTGCAGCACCACCGTGCGTGCGGCGGCATCAGGAAGGAGCAACGTGATGCGCCGCGGCAGATCGGAAAACACCGACTGCCCGCGCTGGTGCAATGCAGCCCCCTGCCCGGTCAAGGCACGAATGCGCCCTTCCAAGGCCGGAATATCCGAAAGATTATCCTCTGCGGGAGATGGTTTCACGAGGCCATCCTGGAGCGGGGATACCACACACCGGTACCGCTTTCTTCCCCGCCAGTCCAGTTCCGTTTCCACCCAGGCCGCAGCATCTATCCCCACCTTGAGGCACCGCTGCGGTTTTTTACAGGCCCATTCCCACATCGCTCATCCTTCCTCACTAAACGTCACGCGGTTGATCTCCCGCAATGACGTCTCTCCGTTCAACACTTTCTTGAGCGCCGATTGCCGCAGCGTAATCATACCCTCGGTCACCGCGCGATACCGGATTTCCGACAGGGGCCGCTCCGCCAAGATCATTTCCTTGATCTCATCGGTCAGATCGAGAAATTCGGTGATGCACTTCCGGCCTCGAAACCCGGTCCCCAGACACTGGGGACAGCCCTTCCCCTCGTAGAACACCGTGTCCTTATACTGCGCGTAATCCAACCCCGACTCTTCGATGACGGCCTGCTCGACCCTCACCGGCGTACGGCAGGCCGGACACAGAATGCGGACCAGCCGCTGCGCCAGCACACAGTTCAGCGCAGCCAGAAAGTTGTAGGCGTCAATCCCCATCGATGCAAATCGTCCGATCACGTCGAACACGTTGTTGGCATGGACGGTCGTCAACACCAGGTGGCCGGTGAGCGCAGATTGAATGGCAATCTGAGCCGTTTCGGAATCCCGGATTTCGCCGACCATAATCTTGTCCGGATCATGACGAAGAATAGACCGCAGCCCTCTCGCAAACGTCAGCCCTTTTTTCTCGTTGACCGGAATCTGCACCACGCCCGCGAACTGATATTCGACCGGATCTTCAATAGTAATCAGTTTATCTTCGAGCGTGTTCATTTCGGAAATCGCGGCATACAAGGTGGTGGTCTTTCCACTTCCTGTCGGGCCGGTGACCAGGATCATGCCGTAGGGGCGGGTGATGGCCCGCCGGAACCGTTTCAGGTCCTCCTGATTGAACCCCAATCGGTCGAGCCGCAATGCCGATACACCGGCCGTGATGGACTCTCGATCCAAGATTCTGATGACCACCGATTCGCCGAACACGCTCGGCAAGATAGAGACACGGAAGTCCACCACCTTTCGATCCAGTCGCATGCGAAAACTGCCGTCCTGCGGCACACGGCGTTCCGCAATATCCAGTTCGGCTATGACCTTGAGGCGGGACACAAGCGGCGCATGCAGGCGGATATCCAGCGGTTCCATCGCCTGCACGAGAATACCGTCGACGCGAAATTTGACACTGGTCGACCGGTCGGCGGCCTCGATGTGGATGTCGCTCGCACGGCGCTGCATGGCACTCAGCAAAATCGAGTCCAGCAGTTTGACGGCGGGGCTTTGGTCCTCTGCGGCGTGATCGATGGTGAGGATCTGATCGCCGCGCTCATCTTCTTTCACCAACACCGACCGATACTCAGCCTCGAGTTCACGGAGCGCTTGGCTCGAGCCTGCACTGCGGTCCAATGCGGCCAGGATCGCGCTCTTGGAACTGACGATCAGCTCCAGAGACTTCCCGGTCAGGATCTCCAATTCGTCCAATCCAAGGAGGTTGTGCGGATCGGACACCGCGATGGTCAACACCCCGTCGCGTTCGGCGATAGGGATGAACGGAAATCGTTGCATCAGCTTGACGGAAATCGTTTCGTAGTAGCGGGGATCGACTTGAAAGCTCGTCAAGGGATCATACGGCAACCCATGCTGAGCGGCCAATGCACGGGCAAGCTGGTCCTCCGAAAGAAGCCCCTCTCCCAGTAACACTTGACCTAATGTGACTGCCGCCCCGCCCAGACGGCGAAGAGTTTCCTCAATGGTGTGTTTTGGAACGACTCCCTGGCTGACCAGGACATCTCCAAGAGACGGTCTGGCAAGACTACGCGCCATGGGCGGCCTCCATTGCTGACAGGTCTCTTGTCATCCCCTGCGCCATCGCCCCCCCTCTGCTACCCGACAGTCCCCGCCAACTGAAACACCGGGAGATACATGACGATGACGATGCCACCGACCAGAACTCCCATCACCAACAAGAGCGCAGGCTCAATCCATGTCGTCAGTTGAGTAAGCCTGGTATCAAGATCGGCCTCGTAGAATTCTGCGACGTCCCGTAGCATGATATCGAGCGAACCGGTCTCTTCCCCAACCGACAACATTTCAACCGCCAGTTTCGGCAGTACTTGTGGACGGTTCACCG
>JABMDG010000163.1 GCA_015904045.1 Nitrospira sp. | reverse complement strand
GAACGATTCTGAAGAGGGACGAGCGTCCAACCGTCGAATCGAGATCGTCCTCTATCCCAAGGACCTCAAACAGATCGCCGGGGAACTGAATCAAGGAGCGTCGGACAGCAAGTAGCTCCACTCGCCAGGAGGGGCCCCCATGGGGGCCCCTCCTGGCCGCTCAACTAGCCGACGTCTCATCAGACCTTCCCCCCTTAGCGCACTTCGGTTATGATGCATGCGTCTGCCGCGTGCAGTGATGCTCACTCGTTTCGTGCATAACCCTTTACAGAGGTACTTATGAACCCGGTGCTGACGATCATGCTGTTTCTCATCGCCTTGGGTCTTTCTTCCTGCGACACAGCCTATCTCGCCACCATGGAAAAGATGGGTTATGCCAAACGGGACATTCTGAGCGACCGGGTCAAGTCGGCCAGGAACGCCCAGGAAGACGCAAAGCAAGAGATTCAAAGTACCCTCGAACTATTCGGGAAAGTCGTCTCCTACGACGGTGGAGATCTCGAATCCACGTATAAGAAGCTGAGCGGTGAGCTGGAAGCGAGCGAGGACAGCGCCAAGGCGGTCAGGAAGAAGATTGCGGATGTCGAAAGCGTGGCCGATGCCCTGTTCTCGGAGTGGGAACAAGAACTCGGCCAATATTCAAGCGCCGACCTGCGGCGGAAGAGCCAAGCCAAGCTCACCCAAACCAAGGGTCGATACAAGGACATGCTGTCGGCCATGAAGCGTGCCGAACAACGGATCGACCCGGTCCTCAGGCCGCTGCGTGACCAGGTGCTCTACCTGAAACATAATCTTAACGCTCGCGCGTTGGCCGCGATTAAGGGTGAACTCGTCAAAGTCGATGCGCAGGTCGATCAACTGGTTAAAGATATGAACCGCTCCATTGCCGAAGCCGACAAGTTCATCCAGTCCATGGAGAAAGATTCCGACTGATTGTGCGGCGCGAGGGAGGGCGACATGCGTACCGACGGCCAACGCGAGAGTGACAACATCGAAGATCGGCGCGGCATGGGCCCGGCTCGAATGGGCAGAGCGGGCGGACTCAGCATCGGCACCATTGTGCTGGCGCTTGCCGTCAGTTACTTCACCGGGGTTAACCCACTGACTGTCTTAAACATGATTACCGGTGTTCAGAGCATGACTGAGACCATGGCTCCGGCTGCCCCATCGGAATCCGGCCCGGTTGGTGCCCCTCAAGACCAACTCGGCAAGTTTGCCTCCATCGTCCTGGCGGACACCGAAACGACCTGGCAGACTCTGCTCGGCCCCCGGTACGAGGACCCACGCATGGTGCTCTTTTCAGGCGCCGTGCAGTCGGCGTGCGGCACGACATCATCGGCCGTAGGCCCGTTCTATTGTCCCAACGATCATCGGATCTACTTGGACCTGGCATTCTTCAATGAAATGGAGCATCGCCTCGGCGCGGCAGGCGACTTTGCCCAGGCCTATGTGATTGCTCACGAGGTCGGTCACCACGTGCAGAATCTGCTTGGAGTCGCGGAGAAAATCCACCGTTTGCAACGGCAGGTCTCTGAATCGGAAGGGAACGCCCTGTCGGTGCGCATGGAGCTCCAGGCCGATTGTTATGCCGGCGTCTGGGGTCACCACGCCAAGCGCGAGCGCAATCTGATCGAACCGGGAGACTTCGAAGAAGGGCTGCGGGCGGCGGCGGCCATCGGTGACGACCGTCTGCAAAAGATGTCGCGCGGTCACGTCCAGCCGGAAAGCTGGACCCACGGATCGTCTGAGCAGCGCATGACGTGGCTCAAGCGAGGCCTCGAATCCGGCGATCCGTCTGTCTGCGACACCTTTGAAGCAAGCCGGTTATGAGGTCACCCTGGCAGGGCTTGATACCAGCCATTGGCGTGAAGCAGCTTGGTGGGACAGTCGAAGAGTTCGCTGATGCGCTCATCGGTCAGCAATAGGGACTTGCGTCCGTCCGCAAGGATTTCCCCACCTTTCAACAGCACGACGCGCTCCAGTTCCGGAGCAATCTCGTGCAGATGATGCGTCACGAGCAGCACGGTTTTGCCTTTCCTGATCTGCGCACGCAAGAGATCCAGATATTGGAAGCAGGCTTTCAGATCGAGCCCGCTCGTCGGCTCATCCAGGACCAGGACGGGTGGGTCATGCACCAAGGCGCGGCCCAGCAGGAATCGCCGTTGTTCGCCGGTTGAGAGATGGCCAAACCGGCGACTGGCTAACGACTCGACACCGAGTTCCTGCATCACGTCATGCGCCCGCGCCACCTGCGACTCACTGAATTCCTGATAGCCATACGTGTCGTTACTTGCATAGTACCCGGACAAAATCACGTTCAACCCGTCGGCACAGATCAAATAATCTCGCTGGAGATCATGCGAGACGCAACCAAATCGCTTCCGTATCTCCCACACGTTCCCGCCTTCTTCACCGAATAGACGGATATGTGTCTGCTCCAA
>JABMDG010000162.1 GCA_015904045.1 Nitrospira sp. | reverse complement strand
TCAGGTCATTGCGGACGCCTACCGGCTGAATGCGTCGGACGTGCATATTGAGCCGTACTCGGAAAAGAAGGAAACCGCGGTGCGCTTCCGCGTCGACGGCACGTGTTTCACGTACATGCGGATTCCCGCGGTGTATCGACGGGCGATCATCTCCCGTATCAAGATCATGGCGAATCTGGATATTGCGGAACGACGGAAGCCGCAAGACGGGAAGATCCGGTACAAACTGGCCAAGGATCGCCAGATAGAACTGCGGATCGCCACACTCCCGACGGCCGGTGGCAACGAAGACGTCGTGATGCGGTTGCTGACGGCAAAGGAAACGATGCCGTTAGAAGCGATGGATTTTGCGCCGGACATCCTGCAGACCATCAAATCCCTGGCGATACGACCGCACGGCATCTTGTTGTGCGTGGGGCCGACCGGGTCAGGGAAAACGACGACGCTCCATGCCGTCCTGAGGCATATCAATACCGACGAGCGGAAAATATGGACGGCGGAGGATCCGATCGAAATCACCCAGGAAGGACTGCGGCAGGTCCAAGTGCATCCCAAAATCGGATTTACCTTTGCCGCTGCGATGAGGGCGTTTCTCCGGGCGGACCCTGACGTCATCATGATCGGCGAGATGCGAGACAAGGAGACAGCCGACATCGCTATTGAGGCGTCGCTGACGGGACATCTCGTCCTGAGCACGCTGCATACGAACAGTGCTGTCGAAACAGTCACGAGACTGCTCGACATGGGATGCGATTCCTTCAATTTTGCCGATGCCATGCAGGGCATCGTGGCCAAACGACTGTGCAAACGCATTTGTGAAGCGTGCAAAGAGGGGTACCATCCGACGCGGCAGGAATACGACGAACTCGTTGAGGGCTATGGGGCCCGCTATTGGGAAAGGCTTGGAGTCGAGTATGCGGACGACTTGGTGCTCTATCGGGGACGAGGCTGCGACGTCTGCAATAAAACCGGCTTCAAAGGGCGTGTCCCGCTGCACGAGCTTCTGGTCGGCACAGATGAAGTCAAGACTCTTATCCAATCGAGGGCTCGGACGGCGGAAATCCTGAACGCCGCGATGCGCGAGGGAATGGTGACGCTGGTGCAAGACGGCATACAAAAAGTTTTGCGCGGCGCCACGACGTATCGCCAGATCCGTACCGTCGCCATGAAGTAAGAGCTCGAACCGTCCGGCTCACACGGGCGTTGCCACGTTACGGGGTGTTTTCCAGCAACGCGACGAACACGCGCAACTGTGCCAGCGATTCGCCGGATACCCGGATGAACTCCACCCCGCATCGATAGTCAGTTACCCACCGAACTCCGGCCAATCCGATGTCAACCGGCTTCGTACCGTCTGAAAGATCTATTTGCATCGACACATGCGTGTGTAGATCCGGGATGCGCTCAGCCGTCAGGGCGCAGCCCTCGGTTGAAATATTGAGGACCGTCCCCTGTTCCGATGGTGCCGCGTCCCCGAACAGAACCGGAAGTTGAACCGCAAAGCGTTGGGCCTTTCTAGAATCTTCACTCACCGGCCTTCCTCCTGCACGGGTGGTCCAATGTGGGCGTGCACACCCTAGTGGCGACCGTTATGCCTGCAAACAGCTGGCCTCGTCAAATCGAAAGGCAAACAAGAGCCGTCTGCTACGGATGGCCAAAATTGTCGTCCAATTGCGCGAAAAGAACAAGAAGGGGGCAAAGAAAGAAGCAGGCAGGTCTTGCCAACACACATTCGGGCGGTCGGTCTCGATTCAAGGGTTGCCGCCGCTGAGCTGCCGACCACATGAGCTTACGACGTGAACAGTCACTTGATCACTATGACCGGTGCGGAGAACCGCATGCGGTCGCCGTTCTGTGGAGTGTGTGACGGCTGGGGCGGGCGGGCTTCCTCTCAGGCGGCTTGCGTGATGGGAAGGTATCCCCGTCGGAAAGGGCCGAGGGCTTGCACGAGGCGCACACTTCCTGTTCCAGGTGAGCGTAAATCGCCGGCGCGTCCTGCAGCGCGCCAAGATGGCCGAGGGCTTCGAGGCGGCTGGCTGCCAGCACCACTTCCGGTGCGCACAAATTGCCCGCCGTTCCTTTCAAGGAATGCGCGGTGCGCTCGACCGCCACGCTGTCTGCCTGGATGAGCCCCTCTTTGATGTTGGCCAGCATCGCCGGATACTGATCCAGGAACATTTCCACGAGTTGAGCAAACAGATGGTTGTCTTCGCCGATGTTGCGGAACATGGAGGCCGGATCGAAGACCCCGCGGGCGCTATTTTGTTCCTGGGCAGGAAGATTGGAGCCCGTGTCCCGCGACCTAGGCGGTGCGGCCCAGCGGTGCAGCACTGCTCGCAAGGTCTCCATCTGGATTGGTTTGGCGAGGTAATCGTCCATGCCGGCGGCCAGACAGTGTTCCCGGTCGCCTTGCATGGCGTTGGCGGTGACAGCGATGATCGGAATGTGGGGAGATGCCGTCATCCGTGATTCGTCATTCGTCAACCGGTCAGCGTCCGGTTCGGTCGATTGACGATTGACGATTGAGGATTGACGCTGTTCATTTTCCCGAATGCGCCGCGTGGCCTCGAACCCGTCCATGACCGGCATCTGGCAATCCATAATGACGACGGCAAAATCCTCCGTCTCCAAGGCCTTGAGCGCCTCCTC
>JABMDG010000161.1 GCA_015904045.1 Nitrospira sp. | reverse complement strand
CAGGCAGCCCCGAACGCCAGTACCATGCTCCCTCACGTCGGATCTCTTGCCGTCACGTGGGCGCGGGATGCGAGTTCGCGGCCGTCCGGTGGCTTCTCCAGGCCGAGGCCCGAATGCGAAGTTTCATCGTTTCGGGATCAACAACGCCTCGCAGGAAGAGCAGCCGATCCGAGGTGTGCGAGCGAATGACCAGCGTGCCGATCCCGAAGAACTCCGCGACGATCCCTTGTTGAACCGTGATGTCACTCACGTCGTGTAGTGGAATGGATTGAATCTCACGTCCCGTATATCCGTTTCGCACCGTTAGCGCATCCCTCGTCAGCTCATAGTGCGCCCAGCGCCGCAGAATGACGGCACAGGCGATGAGCAGGCCGGCCCCCGCAATCCACATCTGCCAGCCATCCACGCCAAACCGGAACAACAATGCGCCGCGTAGCGCAGTCAGGGCGCTCAACAAATAGAGCCAACTAAACTGCGCCCATGCAGGATAGGCTTCCCAGAGCATCCGATGGTCCTGTTCTGTCTTTTCAACAAGGTGACGCATCGTCATCGTTCCGTCCTGGTGGTCTGTTCGAGATCCTTGATTATCGAACCCTTTCGACCGGCATGAGATAGAGTCGCTGCACACAAATTGATCGGATGAGACGCCATTGTGCTCATCGCGCCAACGACCGGATGTAGAGCAGCACATTGCGCTTGTCTTTCTCCGATAGCGTCCACTTCCACGCTCCCATCGGCGATCCCGGCTCCCCGTCGTGAATAATGTTCCCCAGCTCGGCATTCGACTTCCTCTGGACTGCGGGAGCGGTGAGGTCGGGCGGGGGTGGGGACACTTGGTTATACGCCTTTCCCTTCCCGCTCTCCCCATGGCAGAACCGACAAAACTCGTCATAGACACGCTTGCCTTCCTGTAACTCGTAATAGTCGCGCAAAACCTCAGCGTCATTCGCCGGGCCCGCAGCGGTCGGTGCCGCCGACACACTTGCCAGAGTGATGGAGATTGCGAGGACCAGAGATCTTGTCGGCATGATGCCCCCTTTGATTGAAGACTATGACGCCGGTCGGCATTGGGATCGCTGATGCATCCACCGGAACGCATAACTCATCAGATTCCCGATCGTAAACCAGTGAAGACCGCCAAAAGCGGCTGTCAGGAGAAATGCCCTCAGATTGACTCCTTGATGCCCGTGGTACCATAAGTCGGTCCACCGGTCGGTCAGGCTGGAGAGAAGCCCAATCTTTCCTTCGATCTCGAACGCCAAGGGAACCGTCGGAGCGTCGACGACGAAGAAGAGAAAATAGGCGAACACCGCCTGACTCTCGGTATTGACGTGGCAATAGAGAAACACGAGGAACGACGCACACGAATGAATCACGAGCAGGGTTGTACCGAGGACGAGACCGTCTCTTGCGGGCTGATTCATACATCCTCGCCACACTATCCCTTGACGCAGACGAGCGGTTCCAACCTGGCCACTTTTCTCGCCAGCCTCGCCTCATCCGCCGCGTCGACCACCTCGCTGACATCTTTATAAGCGCCAGGCGCTTCTTCGGCAACTCCGCGCATGGATGGACTGCGAATCAGAATTCCGCGCGCGTCCAATTCTTTGACGACGTCACGGCCACGCCACTGGCGAAGGGCCTGGTGCCGGCTCATACTCCGACCGGCTCCATGGCAGGCGGACCCATAGGCCAGTGCCATGCTCTCCTTCGTACCCACAAGCACATACGAGGCCGTGCCCATGGTTCCTCCGATCAGGACCGGCTGGCCCACGGATCGGAGCGACGGAGGAAGATCGGGATGGCCAGGGCCGAAGGCCCGGGTGGCCCCCTTGCGATGGACGAAAAGACGGGTCGGCGTTCCATCAATGTCGTGCTCCTCGACCTTGCAGGTGTTATGCGAGACGTCGTAGAGCAGCGAAAAGACGGCATCCGGCAACACATCGGCGAAGACCTCTCTGACGAGATGGGTGATGATCTGCCGATTAGCCAGCGCGCAGTTGATTGCCGCCCGCATCGCGCCGAGATATTCCTGCCCGACTTCCGAATTGATCGGGGCGCAGGCCAACTCACGATCGGGCAATTCGATATGGTGCCGCGATGCGCTGACAGCCATGCTCTTGAGAAACTCAGTGCCGATCTGATGTCCGAGCCCGCGCGAGCCGCAGTGAATGCTCACGACGAGGTCCCCTTCACGAATGCCGAAGACCGATGACGCCTCTTTATCGAACACCGTCACAACCTGTTGCACTTCGAGGTAGTGATTCCCTGAACCGAGCGTGCCCATTTCGTCCTGCTGGCGTTTCTTGGCGTGATCCGAGACATGTTCCGGCTCAGCGCCGGCCATGCAGCCATGCTCTTCGATGAACTCCAAATCCTCATGCGTCCCATAGCCTTTCCCCACTGCCCATTTCGCCCCTCCGGCGAGCATGGCGTCCATCTCATGTCGGTCCAAGTGCACCTTCCCCGTGCTGCCGACACCGGCTGGAATCCGATGAAACAGGGCTTCGGCCAGCAGTTCTTTCACTGGTTGAAGATCCTCGGCCGTAAGTCCCGTGCGCAGCAGTCGGACTCCACACGAGATGTCAAAACCCACTCCGCCAGCGGATACCACGCCTCCGACATCAGGATTAAATGCGGCCACTCCCCCGATGGGGAACCCATAGCCCCAATGGGCATCGGGCATCGCATAGGACGCTTGGACGATGCCTGGCAATGTGGCCACGTTCGTGACTTGCTCGTAGACCTTCTCATCCATCTCGCGGATCAACGACTCGGTGGCATAGATGATCCCCGGCACCCGCATCTTGCCGTGCGGAGCAATGTGCCACTCATCGCGACCACGCCGTTTCAACAAAGTGAGATCCATAACCGCCTCATGTCCGAATGCGACTTACACGTCCACTACGCACTGTGCCACCCAACGACCCTGCTCGTCTCGCTTGACCGACAGCGCGGTGTAGGTTGCGCCTTTCACCTCGACGGCCGGTTGATGCCTCGCTACTTCGATCGGTTCTCCCCAGGCCGTCGCATGGAGCGAATGGTCGTTGAAGTGTATGGCAAAGCGGTTGAACAGCATCTTGCGCATCGCCATTTCATAGACGAGTGCGTTCAGCCAATCGACCAGCAACAATTCGTCGTCGGGTGCCTCACAGACAATCGGCACGGCTTGCAGAGGAGCAACAGAAGCCGGATCCGTGATCACGGCGGTCATGGCCAGCGCCGCATGTTCGAAGGCGGCCTCCTTCGTTGGGCCTATTCCCCGCACACCCATATCGGCTTGATGCGGGAAATGTTCCCAGCTGGCCTGCCCGGTTTCGAAACGAGAAGG
>JABMDG010000160.1 GCA_015904045.1 Nitrospira sp. | reverse complement strand
CACGCCTTTGGTGTCACCCAGCTTGAAGGATTCCGCCAGGTCGGGTGTCAGCTCCTGCACGCCCGCGCCTATCCATCCGCGCGTCACCGAACCGGTCTGGATGATCTGCTCCATGGTCTTCTTTGCCACGCTGGTGGGGATGGCGAAGCCGATGCCGAGCGAGCCGCCGTTGGGGGAGTAGATCGCGCTGTTGATGCCGATCAGGTTGCCGTTGCTGTCCACCAGCGGGCCGCCGGAATTGCCCGGATTGATCGCCGCATCGGTCTGGATAAAATCTTCGTACTCCGCGATGCCCGCAGCACGCCCCAGGGCGCTCACGATGCCCAGGGTCACCGTCTGCGTCAAGCCAAACGGATTCCCCACCGCCAGCACAAACTCTCCCACCTCCAACCGATCGGAATCGGCCCAGGGTACGGTCGGCAATCCGGTTGCATCGATTCGGACGACCGCGATATCCGTTTTCGGATCGTTACCGATCAGCTTGGCCTTGAATTCACGCTTGTCCGATAAGGTCACGCGAATCTCGTCCGCCTTGCCGACCACATGATTGTTGGTGATGATCAGGCCGTTTGACTCGACGATGACGCCGGATCCCAGCCCCCGTTCTTTCCGGTCCTTCGGCTGCTGGTCAAACTTCCGGAAAAACTCATCCCCGAAAAATCTGCGGAAGAAAGGATCATCGAACGGAGTTGAGTGGGGCCCCTCGCCCCGCCCGGTATTTTTGGTCGCATAGATATTCACCACCGCTGGCTTCACCGCCTTGGCGATGTCGACAAACGTCTGCCCGCTCCCGCCGGGCAAGGTCGGTTGCGGCGCGGTGGCTACCGGTCGCGCGATCGGCACGGACGATGCGTCGGGAACAGCGTGACCGGTCGGGAACCAATTGAGATCCGAAGCGACGACGAACCCGATGATCATCCCCGCTGTTAATAGGGTCGCGGCGACGATCCAGCTGCGCCCCCCGCGCTGCGGTGTCTGTCCAAAATCAGACCGGTGCATCATAATGTGTCTACACTCCTGACTCTTGGCTGGGCACTGGCCTATTGTATCTCGCCCGCGTAGATGCCCATGATCGTCTGAAGAAATTTGATGGCCTCGGTTTTCGGCCGCTGGAATGAATTGCGCCCGATGATACTCCCGAATCCACCCCCATCCCTGATGGCCCTGGCTTCTTCGAAGACGTTCTTATCTTCGCTTTTCGCCCCACCGGAGAAAATCACGATCCGCCGCCCGTCGAATGAACTTTGCACCACATGCTTCACTCGCTCCGCCAGCGTCTTGATCGGAATCTGTGCCGATTCGTAAACCTTTTTTGCCGCCGCCTGTTCCAAATGTGCGGTCGGCAACTTTACCTTAATAATATGTGCGCCAAGCTGGGCGGCGATTTGTGCGGCATAGGCCACCACGTCGATCGCCGTTTCCCCCTCTTTACTGAGCGCCGCGCCACGTGGATAGGACCAGACGACAACGGCCAGCCCACTCTCCTTGGCCTCTTCGGCGATCGCACGAAGCTGCTCATACATGGCATTGCAGTGTGCCGAGCCAGGGTAGATCGTAAAGCCCACGGCAGAGCAGCCCAAGCGCAGGGCGTCTTTCACACTGCCAGTGACAGACGGCAGCGGATCCTTGTCGTCGTGCAGCACGTCATGGTTGTTGAGTTTGAGGATCAATGGAATCTGTCCGGCGAAGTGACCGGCCCCGGCTTCCAGAAATCCCAACGGTGCCGCATAGGCGTTGCAGCCCGCATCGATCGCAAGCTGAAAGTGATAGTGCGGATTGTAGCCTGGTGGATTCGGTGCGAAGCTGCGCGCCGGCCCATGCTCGAATCCTTGATCGACCGGCAGAATCACCAGTTTCCCCGTTCCCGCGAGCTTGCCGGATCGCAACATGCGCGCAATATTGGTCTTCGTCCCAGCATTATCGCTGCCATACCAACCGAGAATGTCTTGAACTCGATCTCCCATAACCAATCCCCCCCTGACAAGATACCATGTAGAAAGTCTGTTTACGCTCTCCCCTGGATGAATGCCTCCGCCTGTTCGACATCGCGGCGGCTTCCGATGATCAACGGCACCCGTTGGTGCAGTTTCTTGGGCTCGACTTCCATGATTCTCGATGTTCCTGTCGAGGCCTTCCCGCCGGCCTGCTCGACAACAAAGGCGAGCGGATTCGCCTCATAGAGCAACCGAAGCTTCCCCTCCGGCCTGTCGGTTTCGCCCGGATAGAGATAGATCCCGCCTCCGAGCAGCAATCGATGCACATCGGCCACCAGACAGCCGGTATACCGGGTACTGTACGGACGGCCTGTCGCCTTATCACTGATTTTGAGCGAATCCAGATACTTCTTCGTGCCTGCCGACCACTTATTGTAGTTCCCCTCGTTGGTTGAGTAGACCTTGCCCTTCTCCGGAATCGTGATCCGCTCATGCGACAGCAAATATTCTCCGATGCCGGGGTCGAGCGTAAAGCCGTACACGCCTTGGCCGACGGTGTACACCAGCATTGTACTCGATCCGTACAAGAGATACCCGGCTGCCACCTGTTGAGTTCCTCGGCGTATCAACTCTTCATCAGTGGGCAATCGATCGCTCCGGTCGTGCCTGAGGACGGAGAAAATGGCCCCGAGCGGCATATTGTTGTCTGTATTGGAGGAGCCGTCGAGCGGATCGAACAGAAGAATATACTTGCCCTGCGGCCAATTGCCCGGCAGCGAGATCGGCTTTTCCATTTCTTCCGAGGCCAACGCGCAGACATAGCCGCTGTGTTGAAAGACTTTGACAAAAGCATCGTTGGCGATGGCGTCCAGTTTCTTGACCGTTTCTCCCTGCACATTGGTGTCACCGGTCGTTCCCATGATGTCGAGCAGGCCGGCGCGCCGGAGATCTTGCGCGATGAGCTTACCGACGAGACTGACCTGGGTTACCAGACTGGAAAATCCTTCCGCCGCACCTTGGTGCGAGGCCTGATTTTCCATGATAAACCGGCTGAGGGTTAGAGGAAATTCTCTCATGATCTGTGAGGAGTATAGCGGGTTATGAACCGACTGGGCAATTGTTATACCGATTTACCGCCCAGCCGTACGGCTCGCCGGAAAGCCCTCGACCAGATCGGCGACAATCGACCCAAGAATGACTTTCGCCTTCATGCGCAGAGGCGTCCGGCGGTCGTCGGTGGTCACCCATACACGAATATTTCCCTGATTCATGAACAGCCCATGGAACGGCATGATCACGAGCAGCCGCGCCGTCTCCCGGTCCCCCCAAGGGCTTCCAATGATCTCCAGATCCTCAACACGGACCTCGACCGGCCGATTCTTTTTGTCATGATAGACGTTCATCGTCAACGACGCGCCCGGTTTCAAGGGCAGCACGGTCCTGGTGTAATAGAGGCAGGAGATAATGTCCTGTGTCCCCGCCGGAATCGGCAACAATTCCGTCAGTCCCCCTCTGACTGCCGTGACCGTCCCATCTTTTTGGTGAAAGACGTATTCGATGTCTTCCTTCTTCTTCCCTTCACGGCGACGGAACGTCATGTGCTCCGGCACCAGGGCATCGAGATCGATTTCAGACTCAACCCGGTTGTCGACTGGGAAAAATCTTGTGAGCATCGGCCTCGATTGGGCTGTTCCCACCAATCGAGCACGCGACCGATCCTTCCGCCCTTCCGTGCCAACCACCTCCATCACGGCCGTGGCCGCGGCGATACTCAACCACGAGACTTCATACGTCAGCCGTTCACCGATGTCGAACGGCAGGGTGGAACCCAGAGTCCCCTCGCCGGCCTGAACGACCAGCGGCCAGCTGAGGGCACACCCGACTGCAATGGCAGTGAGAGACAGGCGCATAGAAGGGATTCTACTACAGGAGGGATGCGTGCAGCCGGCACTACCGGCCGAGGGCGCGTCTGACAGCGGCAAGTTCGCCCTCGATCAGCGCACGAATGGCGTGCATGCGATCGGCGGAAACCGCCTCGAACCGCAAGACCAGGGCAGGCTGCGTATTGGAAGCTCGGATCAGCCCCCAGCCGCCGTCAAAGATGGCGCGAACCCCGTCGATCGTAATCACGTCCCGAAGCGTCAGCTTTGCCGGACCTAATTCCTGTCTGGTCTTCATATATTCGGCGAACGTCGCCTGAATCGAGCGCATGACTTCGAACTTGACGGCATCGGGCAGATCGACGCGAATCTCCGGCGTGACAATGGTCTTCGGCAGATCGGCGACCAACGCGGAGAGTGTGGCTGTCT
>JABMDG010000016.1:34138-38394 GCA_015904045.1 Nitrospira sp. | reverse complement strand
CACCAGGTTCCGCTCAAGCAGCGGCACTTCCAGCATCGAGGCCTCTTCGATGGAACGCTGCACGTTTTCCATCATCTCCTTCTGGCCCTTCACGTCACCCTCGTCCGTGATCTGCTTGTAGCGGTCCAAGCCGGCACGGATCACCTTTCCCCCACGGAAATTGCCGCTGAAATCAAGGCCGTAAGGAAAACCCGCCGACGGTGAGGGTGGTGGTGGACTCGAATGTCCTGGTGGCGGGGCTTCTCTCTCCGTTCGGCCCGCCTGGTGAAATCCTCCGCATAATTGCATCGGGCACAGTGAGGCTGTTCTTCGATGCCAGAATCCTCATGGAATATGAAGAGGTCCTTGCCAGACCGAAGTTTCGATTCAATGCAGAACATACTCGAGCTCTGATGGACCATATCCAAACGGAAGGATTCAGCGTAGCGGGCAATCCCTTGCCGGTCAGGCTTCCAGATCCGGGCGATGAGCCATTCTTAGAATCAGCCGTGGCAGGCGACGCCGACTGCTTGATTACTGAGAATACAAGGCACTTCCCGTCGAGGCAACGCCAGGGAATGACTGTCCTCTCGCCGCGCGAATTCCTCGACTACTAAGTTTCTCGAGCGAAGGAGTAAACAGTTATGTACAGATCGATATTTTGCAGAAGCTGGTTGATGTCGACCTGCTTGAGACGAGATTAGTGGAGCTCGATAAGTCACAACTAACAGAACAGGAAATCGAACTGACAAACCTATTTCTCCTCTCCCTTAGAAGCCAAAGAAGGCAACAAGATGCAACTGGCCATAAAGTAGCACAAGACGAATAATATTCACTGCTTTCTGTTGGGCACTTTATTTACCGCACCTTCGCGACCGTCACTCCGTCCCCTCCTTCGGCTCGATCGCCGGGGCGAAAATTTTCCACATAGGGAGAACCTTTCAGATACTCACGCAATGCGGCTTTCAACTTCCCCGTTCCGTGCCCGTGGATGATCCGCAAGAACGGCGCGCCGTCGAGCACGGCGCGATCCAACGCGGCCACGACCTGATCGAGCGCATCGTCGGCTGCTTGTCCCCGCACATCCACCACCGTGTGTTCATCGAGTCCCAACCCGCCGCCCGTCGAAAACCGGCGAGGGCCGGTTGATGGCGCTGCCGGAGGAGCCGACACATCCGATCCAGGTGCAAGCCCGATCAGATTCGCCACGGTCGCCATCACTTCCCCTTCCCCGACTTTGATGCGGACCCGTTTTTTCCCCTGAGGCGCTTCCAGCAAACTGCCCGTCATCCCCAATCCCGCGATCTCCACGGTATCACCGATGCCTAACTGCTCGACAGAAACCGGATCACCGGCGGGAACCAGTTCCTGTCGCGTGTGGGCCTCCAGCTCACTGAGCCGTTGCTTGGCCTCTTTCGCCTTGATGAGCTTCTGTTCGCGTTTGACGGCATCGACCGTGGCCTGAACCTCGGCCCGCGCCCTCTGAAACTGCTCACCCAGTTTCTTCTTAATCCCTCTGCGGGCCTCCTGTTCGGCCTGCTCCATCTTCAATTGGAGCGCTTTCGTTTCAGCCGCCGCCTGCTCGGCTTCGTCTCTGGCTAGTCGTGCCCGTTCAGTATCCTCGGTCAGCTGCCGTTGTTTGCGTTGCAAATCCGCCATCAGGTCGTCCAGCCGACGGCTCTCATGCCGCAGCCGTTTCCGCGCATCGCTCAAGAGGGCTTCATCCATGCCCAGCCGTCCGGCAATCTCCAAAGCGGAGGAGCCTCCGGGAATACCCATGAACAATCGGTAGGTCGGTGCCAACCGCTCGACATCGAATTCCACGCTGGCATTGGCGAAACCGGGAGTGGTCTGCGCCAATTCCTTAAGCGGACCATAATGTGTCGTCACCACCACTTTCATATTGAGCGAGGCCAACCGGCAGAGCAGCGCCTCCGCCAACGCCGCGCCTTCTTGGGGGTCGGTCGAGGTGACCGGCTCGTCGAGCAATACCAGCGACCGGGGCGCGGCCGGTTCGCCCGCGCTAGCCCGGGCTCCCGCGTCCGAAAGAAGCTGGACCATTTGAGTCATGTGGGCGGAAAAGCTGGAGAGATCCCGGCTCAAGTCCTGCGCATCCCCGATATCGGCATAGCAATGCGTAAAAATCGCCATTTCGGACTCCGGCGCGCAGGGCAGATGCAACCCGGCCCGTGCCATGAGCGCATAGAGGCCGACGATTTTGAGCGTGACGGTTTTCCCTCCCGTATTGGGACCGGAAATCACAAGGACACGGCTTGCCCCATCCATCACAATGTCGTTCGCTACAACCCGTTCTTTGGCCGCCATGAGCAACGGATGCCGCGCCTGTTTCAAGACCACGCAGCCTTGCTCGTTCAACGCGACAGGGTTGGATTTTAGCCAGCGGCTCAATTCGGCTTTCGCTCCGATGCAGTCGAATTCGGCCAGCGCTTCCATCCCGGAGACAATCTGGTCAGACTTGGCGGCGACCAACGTCGTGAGTTCTCGCAAGATGCGGCGGACTTCCCGCTCGATATCCAGATCGGCGACTTTGATGGCGTTATTCAGCTCGACCCACTCGCGTGGCTCGAGAAACACGGTCTCATGAAGGCGCTGGAGGCTTCTTCTGCAACCCCGGCCCAGCCTGCGACGGAACCCACCCCTGCTCCAACTGGCAAGTAACCTGGCCGTCACACCCTATCCGTTCTTCGTCAATCGGGTAATGAGATAAGAGCCTATAGCGTATAGCTAATGGCACGAGACAAGAGCGAGTCGCGTAAGACCTGCGCTCCTTTAGGTCACGAGCTCTACGCCAACAGCTATCAGCTCTTTTCCCTCAGATCCGCGTAAGCCACGAGGCATGCGAGGGGTCTTCCCCGCGCACGATTGAAAAGAAGGTCTTTTGCAGTGCCATGGTGATCGGTCCCGGCTTGCCATTTCCGATCTTCCGGTTGTCAATTTCACGAACCGGCGTCAATTCCGCAGCCGTGCCGGTGACGAACACTTCATCGGCAACATACATTTCATCCCGCGTGAACCGTTCCTCAACCACGGGAATGTTGCGCTCCTTCGCCAGCTCGATCACGGAGTTTCTGGTGATCCCTTCAAGGATCGACGTCAACGGCGTCGTTTTCAGCTTCCCTCGGCGGACGATGAACACATTCTCTCCCGTCCCCTCGGACACATACCCCTCGGCGTCGAGCAGAATCGCCTCATCATATCCGGCAATCTTGGCTTCCCGCTTGGCCATAATCGAATTCACGTAATAGCCCGATATTTTCCCCTTGGTCATCGACACGTTGACATGATGCCTGGTAAACGAGGAGATGCAGGCACGCATCCCGTTCGCCAGCGCGTCTTCTCCCAAGTACGCCCCCCACTTCCACGCCGCCACGGCTACGCGGATCGGATTGTCGCCTGGATGCACCCCCATCGCTCCATAGCCGATATACACAAGCGGCCGGATATAACAGGCCTCGAGCCGGTTGATTCGGACCGTTTCGACGATCGCCTCGGCAATGTGTTTCTTGTCGTAGGGCATGGCCATCATGCCGATGTGGGTCGAATCGAACAACCGATCGACGTGTTCATGGAGCCGAAAGATGGCGGACCCGGACTTGCCCTTGTAGCAACGGATGCCCTCAAAGGCGGCCAAGCCGTAATGCAGCGAGTGGGTCAGGATATGGACGTTGGCCTCTCCCCAGGCCACGAACTTGCCGTCCATCCAGATTTTTTCGACCGGTTCCAGCATCAGACGTTACTCCTTCACGCAGCGGCGACGGGCCTGCATATAAATGATGTGCGCGACTATATCGTGAGGCTGGAAGGTCGTCAAGCAATCGGATGGGGTACGATTACGATACAGTGCGAGGCAGATGCCCTAACCCACATTATTCATGAGCGCTTCTACTGCAACCGCCGATACGCCGCTGCAACAAGCCTGGCCGTAGATGTCTCACGGCCAGGCGAGCAGGCTCGCCCCTCGTGACCTCGACATACTGTTTCAAGTATGCCTCGGTCTCTCAGGGCTCCGCATGCCCGTCTCGCCTGGCGTCTTGGCGGTTTCGTCACGAACCGTCATGAATAATGCGGGCTAAGAGGAAATACGATCTAAGGTAGGGTTCAAATAGGTTCGCAGGCGAGCGCTTAGGAAGATCCCGATCCGATCCTGATCGTCAGGTTTCACCATGACCACTTTGGCGCCAAACAAGAGACCGCGAACCCAGCGAATCACAACCCGCTGCATTTCAACCGGTTCATCCTTATCGGAAAGAGACAGC
>JABMDG010000016.1:25933-34038 GCA_015904045.1 Nitrospira sp. | reverse complement strand
GTATCTCGAAGGGGCCATCGCCAATCCGGTCCGGCCGTTCGTGGCAGTGCTCGGCGGCGCGAAGGTGTCCGGAAAAATCGGCGTGATCGAAAACCTGGGAAAGAAAGTCGACAAGGTCATCATCGGCGGCGGCATGGCCTTTACGTTCTTGAAAGCGAAGGGGATGGAGATCGGCAACTCGCTGGTCGAAAACGACATGTTGGACTTCGCCAGAGGCGTCGAAGAGCATGCGCTGTCCCGTGGCGTCAAGTTCTACCTGCCGGTGGATTGCGTCGTCGCGGCAAGCCGCGAGCCAGGCGCGGAAACAAAGATCGTCCCGGTTCAAGAGATTCCGAAGGGATGGTACGCGCTGGACATCGGCCCCGCTTCCGTCAAGCTGTTCAACCTCGCGGTCCAGAACGCCAAGACGATTCTCTGGAACGGCCCGATGGGAGTGTTTGAAATCGATGCGTACGCCAGAGGCACGCACGCGATGGCGCACGCGATCGCTGATGCCTATGCCCTCACGATCGTCGGCGGCGGAGAAACCGCCATGGCCGTCCATCGAGCCGGTGTCTCGGAAAACATGTCCTTCATCTCCACCGGCGGCGGCGCCGCATTGGAGCTGCTTGAAGGCAAGCAACTCCCCGGTCTGGTCGCATTGCCCGATCGCGTCAACTAGCCAACATCGCAATCCCTGCGAAGGCCGAGTACAAAACACCGTGCGCACGATCCTCATTGTCGGCAATTGGAAAATGAATAAGACCGCCTCGGAAGCGGCGGCTTTCGTTCGTGAGGTCACCCCCAGGCTTTCCGTCTCCCCGACGGTTGAATATGTGGTCGCGCCGCCCTTTACAGCGCTGGAGTCGGTCCGCGCAGCATTGGGCTCCTCGTCACCTCTCCAACTCGGTGCGCAAAACATGTTTTGGGAAGATCGCGGCGCCTACACGGGCGAGATTTCCGCGCCGATGCTCAAGGATCTAGGCTGCCGCTACGTCATCCTCGGGCATTCGGAACGCCGCGCGCTCTTCGGCGAACAGGACGACGGAATTCAGAAAAAGCTCCGCGCCGCCCTCGCTCACGACCTCAAACCGATTCTGTGCATCGGGGAATCGTTCGCCCAACGTGAAGACGGAAAAACAGAGGAGGTGCTCCAGCAACAATTACACGGAGCGCTGGCCGGCCTCTCGCTTCACTCCGTAGCCACCCTCACCGTTGCATATGAACCGGTGTGGGCCATTGGAACCGGAAAAGCAGCCACAACCGACCAAGCTGTCACTGCGCATCGGACGGTTCGAGCCTTTCTCGCGAAGATGTGGTCTGCGAATGTTGCGGATACCACGAGAATCTTGTACGGTGGCAGCGTGACGCCACAGAATATCGGCGCCTTATTACAATCTGATCAGATTGACGGCGCTTTGATCGGCGGGGCTTGTCTCCAAGCGGACTCCTTTGTTACAATCGCCACCATTGCCCAATCGATTGGAGCCAGACCGTAAATGCTCTACACACTTATCGTCATCGTGCACGTCTTCGTCTGTTTCCTGATGATTGGAGCAATCCTGCTTCAATCCGGCAAAGGCGCAGAGATCGGCGCCTCATTCGGCGGCTCCAGCCAAACTGTATTCGGCAGCCGTGGACCGGCGAACTTTCTGAGTAAGCTGACCGTAACTGTTGCGGCCGTGTTCATGGTAACCTCGCTCACTCTGGCGATTTTAGCCAAGCAACAGAATTTTGCTTCGACCGTCATCGACCTGAATAAGAAAAGCGAACCGGCCGCTCCTGCAAAATCAGATCCTCCTGCGACAGAATCCGGCTCCTCTGGTGGCACCGCACCGACCGGCCAGTAACCTAGCTGTTACTCGTTATTCGTTAATCGTCATTCGTCAAACGAAACACGTTCAAGCGCAGTGCTCTACGCTTGACGGTGGACGCATGACGTCGAGTTAGATGCGGGTGAGCCAGGATGCATGCGCAGGATCCTCCCCGCGCACGATCGAGAAGAACGCCTTCTGCAAGGCAAGCGTGATCGGCCCCGGCTTCCCGGTTCCAATCGTCCGATTGTCAATTTCGCGGACAGGTGTCAATTCGGCGGCCGTGCCGGTGACGAAGACTTCGTCAGCGACATACATTTCATCCCGCGTAAACCGTGCTTCAACCACGGGGATCTTCCGCTCTTGAGCCAGTTCGATCACGGAGTTTCTGGTGATCCCTTCGAGAATCGACGTGAGTGGCGTGGTTTTCAATTTCCCTTTTCGGACGATGAAGACATTCTCTCCCGATCCCTCGGACACGTACCCTTCGGCATCCAGCAAGATCGCTTCGTCGAATCCGCTGAACTTGGCGTCCCGCTTTGCCATAATTGAATTGACGTAGTAGCCCGATATTTTTCCCTTGGTCATCGACACATTGACATGGTGTCGGGTAAACGACGACACACAGGCGCGCATTCCGTTCGCCAACGCATCGTCTCCCAGGTAGGCGCCCCACTTCCATACCGCGATGGCCACACGAATCGGGTTGTTTCCCGGATGCACCCCCATCGAGCCGTAGCCGATATACACCAGCGGACGGATATAACAGGCATCGAGACGATTGACGCGTACCGTGTCAATGATGGCCTCGGCGATTTGTTTTTTGTCATAGGGCATGGCCATCATGCCGATATGGGCGGAATCGAACAACCGGTCGACATGCTCCTGAAGCCGGAAGATCGCCGACCCGGACGCGCCCTTGTAACAACGAATCCCTTCAAATGCCGCCAGACCGTAATGCAGCGAGTGCGTCAGAATGTGGACGTTCGCCTCCTGCCATGGGACAAATTTGCCGTCCATCCAAATTTTTTCAACAGGTTCCAGCATGAGCGACGCTCCTCCGATAGACACAGCCATCCAGTCCGACTGTGCAATCTGCGCGAACTATAACGTGGGGCTGAATACGCGTCAAGCAATCGGGATCTGGTCACATCTTCGTTTGCGAAATACGCTTCACGAGATACGACAGACGAGGTGTTACGGCAAGGCGCAGTCGGCTCGCAGGCGGGCGCTGAGGAATGTTCCGATTCGATGCTCACCCTCCGGCTTGACCTTCATCACTCTGACTCCGAACATCAGGCCCCGAACCCAGCGCACGACGACCCGCTGGATCTCTATCGGTGCATCGTGGCCTGGAAGAGACAGCCGCACCACAAGTTCCATTCCCGGCACGACCAAACAGTCGCCAAGTACCCGAAACCCGTTGCGGGATAAATTGATGACCGTCCCTTTTCCAAGAAATCCCTCCCCCATGTAATACATTTCACTACGAAGAGGAATTCGATGGTAGGTCCGAATGATAAATCGGGTTGTCGGCACGGAGTCTCCTTCACCGAACACAGACACGCATACCCGGGAATTGCATTCCCGAGTCAATTTGAGTCTGTAGTGCGAGAATACTGGCTTTGGTCCTCTTCTCCAAGCCCTCCGGAAGAGGGGGAACCGCCATCGTGCTTTTACCGCCTCTGGCCATGGCCACAGATAAGTTCCAGCGACGCTCTTGACACCTGTTAAAGCGTTATGTTACATGATTCGGTCGCATGTGGAGAAAATGAGACATGTACGCAATCATCGAAACAGGTGGAAAACAATATCGGGTTGAAGCCGGCTCGACGATTCAAGTCGAAAAGTTGCCCGGCAATGTCGGCGCCGTGATCGAGCTCGATCGGGTGCATCTCGTCCATGGTGAGGCGGGTCCTGTCATTGGACAACCGCTCGTACAGGGTGCGAAAGTCACCGCTGAAATCGTACGGCAAGGCCGCACCAGATCGATCACCGTCTTTAAAAAGAAGCGCCGGAAGAATTACCGCCGGACACGCGGACATCGGCAAGGCTTCACGAGACTTCTCGTGAAGGGCATTGCCACAGCCTAGTAGGCAGGAAAAGGACCTTCCATGGCAACAAACAAAGGCGGCGGATCTTCGCGTAACGGCCGGGACAGCAATCCGCAATATCTGGGCGTGAAGGCGTATGGCGGCCAGACCGTCACGGCAGGCAGCATCATTGTCCGTCAGCGCGGCACAAAGTTTTTCCCCGGCTTCAACGTCGATCTTGGCCGGGATCATACCTTGTTTGCACGGGTGACCGGCACAGTGAAATTCGAAGGCGGACGCGCAAGACGGAAAGTCAGCGTCTATCCTGCTCCCGCCAAATCCTGATTCTCCCCTCGCGCTCGCTCACATTGGCAAGCTGAACGAGAACACCCCCCTCCCTTCATCGGGGCAGGTCGGGTATACTCCGATCATCTTAACCCATACTAACCCATACCCAGGCGTAGTGATGTTCGTCGACGAAGCGCAGATCACCGTGCGAGCAGGACGAGGTGGAGACGGAATTTGCAGTTTCCGCCGGGAGATGTTCGTTCCTCGTGGGGGACCGGACGGAGGAGACGGGGGGCACGGCGGCAATGTAGTCTTCACGGCGTCTCACCGGCTCACAACCCTTTTGGACCTTCGCTACCAGAAACACTATGAGGCGGAAGACGGACGCCCCGGCGGCGGCTCCAATTGTACCGGACGAACGGGGAAAGATATCCTCATCACTCTTCCGGTCGGTACTGTCGTCTACGATGACACCACGGGCGACGTGCTGGCTGATCTGATCACCGAGGGTGAACCGGTCGTGATCGCGCACGGTGGGCGGGGCGGCCGAGGCAACAGCAACTTCGCCACCTCCACAAATCGAACTCCGACACGCTGCACCCTGGGAACTGACGGCGAAGCACGGGCGTTACGGCTGGAGCTCAAACTGCTTGCCGATGTCGGCCTAGTCGGCTTTCCGAATGCCGGGAAATCGACGCTGATTGCGGCCATCTCGTCGGCCAGGCCGAAAATCGCCGGCTACCCGTTCACCACACTGACACCAAACCTGGGCGTCGTGCGTTGGGGGTCGGACCGCAGTTTCGTCGTCGCCGATATCCCTGGACTCATTGAGGGTGCGCATCACGGAAAAGGGCTGGGATTTCAGTTTCTCCGTCATATTGAACGCACGGCCTTCCTGCTCCACCTGATTGATGTCTCGGAGTGGGCGCCCGACGAACCAATCACGAGCTTCGAGATCATGCGGCAGGAACTCGCGGCCTACGACGAAGGACTCAACGACCGACCCTTCGCCGTCGTCGCGACAAAGATCGATATCAGCGGCGCCTGTGACCGGCTCATGCAACTCCAGGCATATTGCAAACGCCACGGATACACCTGTTTTTCTGTCTCGTCCGCGACGAGAGAAGGTCTCGACAACTTGATCCGCTTCGTCGGCAAACAGGTGGACGACCTGAGAACTATGCCATGCGAGACGAAACCCTAGCCCAGGCGAAACGCATCGTCGTCAAGATCGGCAGTAGCCTGATCGCGTCCCGATCAACCGGTCTGCGCCCTGAGCAAATCGAGCGCCTGGCCGACGAGATCGCCGCCCTCCGAGCCGGCGGCCGAGAAGTTCTGGTGGTCTCGTCAGGGGCAATTGTGTCCGGCATCAAGAAATTGGGGCTTACGGAGTACCCCAAAAGCCTGCCGGTCAAGCAAGCTGCGGCAGCAGTCGGGCAAAGCCGACTCATGTGGGCTTATGAGAAGGCGTTCGAACGCCTGGGCATTCAAGTTGCCCAGGTGCTCCTCACACATCAAGACCTTGCCGACCGGCGTCGGTTCTTGAACGCCCGCTATACACTCTCGGCACTGATCGGATTCGGCGTGCTGCCGGTTATCAACGAAAACGACACAGTCGCCGTTGAAGAAATCCGAGTCGGCGATAACGACACGCTCGCCAGCGAAGTGGCCCATCTGGTCGATGCGGATCTGCTGGTGATTCTGTCCGACGTTGACGGGCTCTACACGGAAGATCCGCGAAAGAATCCCTCCGCGACCTTGATCGCGCTCATCCCCGACATCACCGAAGACATCGAACGCCGTGCCGGCGCCTCCAGCACCTTTGAGGGTACGGGAGGCATGGCCACCAAAGTTCGCGCGGCCAAGAAGGTCGGCGAATACGGTGTCTCCACGTTGATCGTGAACGGCGAACGGGCTGGACTCCTTCCCAGCGTCCTCTCGGGAGGGCCTGGCGGCAGCCTCTTTCTGGCGCGAGAACGCCGCCTGAACAGCCGGAAACAGTGGATCGCCTTTACCCTCCGTCCGCGCGGCCATGTCCGCCTGGATCAAGGGGCCGTCGACGCATTGGCCGCACGCGGCAAGAGTCTCCTGGCTTCTGGCATCGTCGATGTCACAGGGCAGTTCGAGGCGGGCGACCCGATCGGCTGTCTCAATCCGGACGGAAAAGAATTTGCCAAAGGCCTCGTCAATTTTTCCTCCGATCTGCTGAAGCGTATGAAAGGCCTCAAGACCCAGGAGATCCACCGACTGATCGGGCCACAGGAATATGAAGAAGTCATCCACCGGGACAACCTGGTCATCCTCTGAGTGTTGAGTTGTAAATTGTGAGTTATGTGTGCCCGAGAATCTGACCTCGCACCGCTCCCCGATGAAACTGGGTCTGCTCGGCGGCAGCTTTAATCCTATTCACAATGGCCACTTGGCTATTGCGGGGCTCGTCCTCGACAAGCTTCAACTTGATCGCGTGCTGTTCCTCCCTACCGGAGATCCACCCCACAAGCGTGAAGGATCATTGGCCCCCGCCAAAGACCGATACGAAATGGTCCGGCTCGCCATCGCCAACACACCGGCTTTCGGGCTGTCAGACATAGAACTCCAACGGGCCGGAAAATCCTATACAATCGACACGGTTCGAACGCTCCAGCACCAATTCGGCCCCTCGACCGACTTGTACTTCCTGATCGGGCTCGATGCCTTTCTCGACCTCCCCGACTGGAAAAATCCTCTGGAGTTGCTGCGTCTTTGTCGATTTGTCGTCGTTCCCAGGCCGGGACAATCTTTCCAGTCACTGGCCACCATGACCCTCTTACCGGCACTGGATCTCCAGGCACTCGCGCAACTCGATACGGGAGAGTCGTCCCGACTGGATATCGTGTTTCCCTCGTGCCGAGGCATCATTTGTCTACCCATTCCTCCCTGTTCAACATCCGCGTCCGACATCCGACATCGGATCAGGAGCGGGACGACGCTGGCAAATCTGTTGCCGCCTCTGGTCGAATCTTATATACTGCAGCAGCGCTTGTATCAGGAGGCTTGAGATCACACAAACAGCCAAGGCCACCGCCCTCGCCGTCGGCAAGGCGATGCTCGACAAGAAGGCCGTCGATGTCCAGGTGCTGCATGTCGCCCCGCTGACCTCTGTGGCCGACTACCTGGTGATCGCATCAGCGGAATCCGACAGACAAACTCGCGCAATTGCCGACCATATCGACGGCACGCTCTCTCGGATGGGGCAGAAGCCATTGAGCATCGAAGGAACGACGTCTGGGCAGTGGGTCTTGCTTGACTTCGGCGACGTCGTCGCCCACATTTTCCGGCAGGATGCCCGGGCGCATTACGGTTTGGAACGGCTGTGGAGTGACGCGAAAGAGGTCCCGATTCCCGAGAAGGTGCCCGCTCCCGTCGCCACGCCGAAGCGGCGGATCATCGTCAGAAGAACCGCCTCGGAGAAAACGGTCTAAGCCATGCTCAGACTGCTGATCACTATATTTTTCGTCAGCGCCGGCGTCTTCATCTACAGCTATTTCCGCGAACTTAATCCCGGCACCATCGTCATCCACACCAGCTCGACGGCTGAATTCGACCTCAGCCCCGTCACCCTCGTCTTGATTTCCATGGCCGCCGGCGCCGTCTGTGTCGCGTTTGCCGTTGGCCTGCAACAAACCGCGCATGTCATTCTGAACTGGCGCAGCAATCGGCTGGTGCGCCGGAAAGAAAAGGTGGATACCCTCCACCGTGACGGCACCCATGCATTCATGTCCAGGCGCACGATGGAGGCGATCACCCTCTTCGAAAAGGCGCTGGCGATCGACCCAAACCGCGTCGATTCCTTGCTGTGGCTGGGAAACATCTACCGGTCCGAGCAGAACTTTTCCGAGGCCATCCGGCTGCATCAACACGCTCATCGGGTGGACGACCGAAACATCGAAATTTTGCTGGAATTGGGCAAGGATCTCGAAGGCGCCAAGCGGTACGAAGAAGCGCTCCAGGC
>JABMDG010000016.1:20893-25833 GCA_015904045.1 Nitrospira sp. | reverse complement strand
TGCTCAGACTGCTGATCACAATCTTCTTCGTCAGCGCCGGCGTCTTCATCTACAGCTATTTCCGCGAACTGAATCCTGGCACAGTCCTCATCCATACGAGTTCGTCCGCTGAGTTCGAACTCAGTCCCGTCACGCTCGTCCTGATCTCTATGGCCATCGGAGCGGTCTTCGTCACCTTCGTCGTCGGCCTGCAGCAAACGGCCCATGCGATCATAAACTGGCGCAGCAACCGGCTCGTGCGCCGCAAAGAAAAAGTCGACACACTGCATCGTGATGGAACTCATGCCTTCATGTCGAAACGCACGATGGAAGCGATTATGCTCTTTGAGAAAGCCCTTGCCATCGACCCCAACCGGGCTGATTCCCTGCTATGGCTGGGGAACATCTATCGAGCTGAGCAGAATTTCCCCGAAGCGATCCGGTTGCACCAACATGCCCATCGTGTCGACGAGCGCAATATCGAAGTGCTGCTGGAATTGAGCAAAGATCTCGAAGGCGCGAAACGCTATGAGGAAGCGCTCCAGTCATACCAAAAAATCCTGAAGCTTGAGCCGGACAATTTGACGGCACTCATTCGCAAGCGGGACCTGAACATTCGCCTGGAGCGATGGAGCGAGGCGCTGGAAATCCAGCATCGCCTTCTCAAGGCCCATCTTCCGAATCAGGAAAAAGAGGCTGAGAACGCGTTGCTGATCGGGTACATGTATGAGGTCGGCCGCCAGCTGCTCGAACGTGGACACCCGGATAAAGCCCGCCGCTATTTCCGGGGGGCCATTAAAAAAGACCGCAGCTTCCTGCCCGCCTATATCGGACTCGGCGAAATCCTGATCCATGAAGGCAAGACCAAAGATGCCGTCGAAATCTTAAAGAAGGTCTATACCAGAACGCGGAGCGTGATTATCCTGCATCGGCTTGAAGAATTGTTCCTGGACCAGGGGGAGCCGGGCGAAATCATCCGTGTGTACCAAGATGCGCTGCAGCAGGACCCACAGAATCCCGTACTGCAATTCTATCTGGGCAAACTCTATTACCGCCTTGAAATGGTCGACGAAGCGTTCGATATTCTTTCAACGATCGAAGGACCACAAGATCATCTGCTCGATTACCACAAGATCATGGCCAATCTCTACTTGCGCAAGCAGCAATTCGAACAGGCCATCATCGAACTCAAAAAAGCGCTCAGTTTCAAAAAACGCGTCGTCGTTCCCTACATCTGCACGCAGTGCCAGCAAGAATCCGTCGAATGGTCCGGCCGCTGCCGGCGCTGTGCCCGCTGGAACACGCTGACCGCACTCCCCTGGCTCGAAGCCACACAGCCGGCGGACGGATCAGGAGCAACTGCTGCGTCTGCTCGCGCCATCCCCTACCAAGGCATTGCTTCTCCGTTTGAAACCGTGTAGGTTTTGGCCGTCCTATTACCCCATCATCATTTTCAACAGCGCGGAGCATTGACGCATGACGGATTTTCAACGGTTCGCCGATAAAGCCCTGCAAGACGAATCCCTGACCAGAGATGAATGCCTCGCTGTACTCCAAACGTCTGACGACGATCTGCTGGACCTGCTGCATGCAGCCTTTCGTGTCCGATCCCGCTATTTCGGGAAGACCGTTCGCCTGCAAATGCTGCAGAACGCCAAAAGCGGCGCCTGCCAGGAGGACTGTCACTACTGCTCACAATCCGCCGTCTCAACCGCGCCCATCGAGCGCTATAACTTATTGCCGCAGAAACAGATGGTCGAGGGCGCGAGGCAGGCCGCCGCGTCTAAAGCGCAGCGCTATTGCATCGTGATCAGTGGCCGGAGTCCGCTGGATCGGGAAATCGACGAGATTGCTGGAGCCGTCCGCGCCATCAAGCAGGAGATTCCTATTCAGATTTGCTGTTCACTCGGCTTGATGAATGAAGGCCAGGCCAAGCGGCTCAAATCCGCAGGGGTGGACCGTGTGAACCACAACTTGAATACCAGCGAGGCGTTCCATACCTCCATTTGCACCACCCACACGTTCCAAGACCGGCTCACCACGATCAAGAACGCACGGACGGCCGGATTGGAAATCTGCTCGGGCGGGATCGTGGGCATGGGAGAGCGGGATGAAGATTTGATCGACCTGGCAATGGCCTTGCGCGAGGTCGAGCCCGATTCTATTCCGCTGAATACGCTTCATCCCGCCGCCGGGACTCCGCTGGAGCACTGCGATCATCTGACACCGCAACGCTGTTTGAAAGTGCTGTGCCTTTTCCGATTTCTACACCCCCGCACCGAACTCCGCGTCGCGGGCGGTCGCGAACACAATCTGCGCAGCCTCCAGCCGTTGGCGCTGTATCCGGCCGATTCGCTCTTCGTGAACGGCTATCTCACGACGCCGGGCGCGCCTGCGCCGGAAGTCTGGGGCATGATTGAAGACCTTGGTTTCAAAATCGAGGTCGATTACCAACAGCCGGTCGCTGGCTGAAAATCACCGTTGGGGATATTGCTGCCCCTAACCGCTAACCGGTGAACCTGCTATCGCCACAACGCAGCTGACGGCTTATCCATATAAGTCAACAGCACGATCACCCCCGCCCCCACCAGCAGCCAGAGACATCCGCCCTTCCAATTTCTTTGGCTGAACGAGAAGACCGCCAGCAGGAATATAACCGAGCCGACAATGCCGATGAACGTCGAACCCGCCGCACTCATGTGCTCGTGTGTACCACGCCGTGTTTTTGAAACTCCAGTGGCAGAAAAGACCGGCCATAAACAGCATCGACCGAACTGACGGCTGACCGATTTGGTTTGAACCCGACGCCGTCAACGATACGCATCTGCATTCACTCACCGGGTTCGACGATCCGGAACCGCACTTCGTCCACGTGGGTGTATGCAGATGTGTGTTCCCCGGCGAATAGCCCACACCGATACAGGCCTGGCCCCCATCCGGATTTCGGCGGGGTCAGCATGAAATACCCGGACCGGTCGCTCATGGACGTTAGTACTTGATCCTGCGCCGCCACGCGAGGCTCTTCCGCCATGTCCGACGACTCCACGGCACAGCGCGCCGTAAGCGGCACGGCGTCGAATGACAAAGCCGCCGACCTGCTTGGCTGGCGGGCCGAGCGTGGACTCCCGGACATGTGTGCCGATACCTGGCGCTGGCAACGTCTCAATCCCCACGGATTCAATCCTTCCCGGCAAACCAGCTGATTGTATGACTCCGTTCTATAAACAGATCGACACCTTTCCTTCGGTCCCCAAACCCATGGGCTAGCGCCACTCCTACACATCGTTCTCCATCAGGCAACGGCCGAATCCCATTTGTTCGGCAAAGTGGTAGGAGTAGTGAAGGGCGGCAAGATTGGCGATACGTTCTTCCGCTTCGTCTCGCGTATCCGCATAGATGATCTGTAGACCATACCGCGCGGTCAGCGCATCGAGAAAATCCATCAGCCCGTTCTTGTGATACTGATTGAGGCGGCCTCCGCCTTTCTTATGGGTGAGGACCCCTTCGATGATCAGGAACCTGGCTGGGTAGGCCAGCATACTTTCAAGCTCTTTGAGAAACCCGGTGCGGTTGTCGTGAGGGTTGGAGAAGATCGTATAAAGCACTTCGACGTTCAGGCATTTGATCGCCAGCAGCTCTGGCATTTCGGCAACGGCATAGTTTCCCGCCGGCAAAGGCTCCCGCATCGTCCCGGCGATTCTCGTGAAGCCGCTGAAGTCGTACGGATGGGGTTCTCCGGTATCGATGTAGAGATGGATAGCCGGAACCATGACCGTCCCTCGCTCCTGCTTGACGAGCATGATGGGGGACTGTGGTCCTCGCCGCTCGCGAGGCTGAGGCGCCGCCTGCCTGGGGGGAGTAGATGCATAGGGCGATGAAGAAGAGGGCCGTGTGGTCGGTGCTGTCGAAGGCGCCGCCGGTTGCACAGTCGCATCGTAGCGCGCCCGCGCGGTGGGATCGCTCAGCGTTTCGTAAGCCCGGTTGATAAGTTTGGTTCGGGCTTCAGCTTTTGCGTGTAACGTTGGCGCATGCGTGAACCGGTCCGGATGCCAGACCTGAAGCTGCTCATGCCAAGCTTTTTTGATCTCCACTTCAGTGGCGGTCGTGGGAAGTTCCAATAGAGAGTAAAAATTTGCCGATCGATCGTCTTGCATCGATGACTCCTTGTGCGTCAAGCAGTGTATCGAAGCAAGGCAACAATATCCAACCGGCTCTATCGTGCCGGAGCCAAATTATTTAAAGAGCTGCAACTGAAGATCATCAAAATAGGTCACGGCATCGGATTTCGTCCAGAGTCCGATTCTCCCGGTTTGAAATGTCTTGTCACAGAGATCGAAGACCTGTTTGTCATCATAGAAGATGCTGATATCACATCCGCGATGGATGACCCGAAGTGTGTGCCATCGCTTCACATCGATTATCTGGTTGAAATTTTCCAGCAGGTGCCGAATGCCGTTCACGACTCGATACACTCGAATGTTTTGTTCCAGGGGGTTGGCCCGCGCCAGATAGTAATTGCGATCATCGGCCGCCCGCCAAATCAAACCGCCTCCCATATCCGCATTGCCCTGGATCGGCAAGAATGCCACTTCAAGATTGAGGTCAGAAGCGACGATCTCTTTGACCAGCGTTATCTTGTACGCATGCTCCGCCCCCTTACCCATCAACTGGGCGAGCACGTGCGGAGGGCTCTTAGCGCGATCAGTCGCGAGAACCTGCCAATCGCCGGCCTGTCTTCCATCAAACAATGTTCCAATTGAAAAATGACCTGGAAGGACGCCGGACTGTTCTTGATCGAAGTTCCACTCCTGCCTGGGAGACGAAGTCTCCGCCCGAACAGCCACAGGTCCGATGGCTACCGCACAGATGACCAGAAGACCGGTGACAATCCACGGAAGCGAATTTGTGGGAGTTACTTCCACGTCACTTCTTCCCAGCAGAGATGGACGAATGTTTCAAAC
>JABMDG010000016.1:17578-20793 GCA_015904045.1 Nitrospira sp. | reverse complement strand
ATACTGATTCAGGCGGCCTCCGCCCTTCTTATGGGTGAGGACCCCTTCGATGACCAGAAATCGGGCTGGGTAAACCAGCATCCGTTCGAGCTCCGGGAGAAACCCGGCGCGGTTGTCATGAGGATTGGAGAAGATCGTATAGAGTACTTCGACGTTGAGGCTCTTGATCGCCAGCAGCTCGGGTATTTCAGCAACGGCATAGTTCCCCGTCGGCAACGGCTCCCGCATCGTCCCGGCGATTCTGGTGAAGCCGCTGAAATCGTACGGATGGGGTTCTCCGGTATCGATGTAGAGATGGATAGCCGGAACCATGACCGTACCTCGCTCCTGCTTCACGAGCATGATGGGGGACTGTGGTCCTCGTCGCTCGCGAGGCTGAGGCGCCGCCTGCCTGGGTGGAGTAGCTGCATAGGACGACGCAGAGGACGGCCGTGTGGCGCGAGCAGTCGGAGGCGCCGCCGGCTGCACCGTCGCATCGTAGCGCGCTCGCGCCGTGGGATCGCTCAGCGTCTCGTACGCCTGGTTGATAAGCTTGGTTCGGGCCTCAGCTTTTGCGTGAAGCGTTGGCGCATGCGTGAAGCGGTCCGGATGCCAGACCTGGAGCTGCTCATGCCAGGCCTTCTTGATCTCGATCTCGGAAGCGGTCGGCAGAAGCTCCAAGAGCACATAGTAATCCGCTGTTCGTTCGTCCCGCATAAGCGTCCCCCTCTGACCGCGACGGAGTGTAGCGGACTCGGAGGGAGAGGTCTAGCTCAAGGCGAGAGAAGCCAGTGTCTGCGTTACAATCTTGCCACTTCAATGAACGATGGCGGCTGCGATCCTCTCCAAGGGTACCGGATCTCCGAGTAGCTCGGTGAGTTTTTCAGCACCCACGCTTTGCGCATCCCGGCCAGCCAGACCACTTAGTTTTGGCTGCCGATCTTGGCCTCACTTGAGATGCTTCGTGCGCCTCAGAAGTTATGGTTTGGCCTGCCTACAGTGGAACGGCCACGTGCGCAATGAGGCGGCACTTTCGCGCAAGAGACTTCCTCAACGCACGCTTCTCCACGTCACTTCTTCCCAGCAGAGATGGACGAATGTTTCAAACGGGGGGAAATTCTTGGTGTTCTGTTCCTTTGATCGGACCCACAGATCGATTTCCATGCCGGCCGGGTCGGTTTCCCCGCCGGGCAGCACCCGCTTCGTCGGATACCGCACTTCGCGTGTCTTGGGATCGCGGGATCGTTCCATCACCATAAAATGGGCATCGTAGTCCCTATAGAGCACCGCATCATTCTTGAACATCGTCGCCGTGCCCCACCCTCCCAGGTACAGCCACGTCTTTGGGTACAGAGGATCCCCGTTGTTTGAATCGCCGTGCTCATAGATCCTGGTGGCGATGCCACCGTCCTGGAACGGAGCCTTCGCGGCGAACCGGTCAAACACGATCCGATACCGGTCGGTACCCTCGACAAACTCGGCGACTACTCGGCCACTGTTTGTCACCTCGTTCACCTCGATCTCGATCGTCCCCTCCACCGAGGTCAGTTGCTTCCCGGCGTAGTCGAGGTGATCCCAGGGAACCTCATCCTTCATGCTCAGGAGCCAGAAGTCAGAATGGAAGGTTGCAGTACTATTTGACTTCCGATTTGGAGCGTAAGCTCTAAAAGCCGATACCGGTCGCCGCCCTCGACAAATTCGGCAACTACCTGGCCGTTGTTCGTGAGTTCGTTTACTTCAATGTCGATAGTGCCCTGCACCGCTGTCAGACGCTTTCCGGCGTAATCGAGGTGATCCCAGGGAACCTCATCCTTCATGCTTCCGATCAAAATCGCCTTCTGACCTGACAAATGAAATTGCCCGCTGTAGTGGGGATGTTCCGTCGCCTTGAAAATGCGCGTACCTTCGTCCCCTTTCGGAGTCCCGAATTGTTGCGCCGAGGCAGCAGGCCCATAGACGAACACGATAGCCAGTGCGGTGAGGAGATGCGATGGAGCCGGCAACGTCGATGGCAGAATTCTCATTCATCTTCTCCCCGGTTGTAATAAATGGTGCTCTACTGTCTCGCGGTTCCCCAACGGCGATGCAGAAATCGTTCAATCGGAGCGAACAGCGCTTTGTCGACTGCCAGTCCGATGAGGACAATGACCATCATAACACCGATGACCTGATCCATAGCGTTCAGCTCCCGGCCATAGTGCAAGAGGTGTCCCAAACCGAAACCGCCTAGAATGGTTACATAAATTTCCGCCGCCATGAGGGATCGCCAGGCAAATGCCCATCCCTGTTTCATCCCGCTCAAGAGAAACGGGAGAGCCGCCGGCAGCACTACATGAGTCCAGATGTGAAATCCGGACGATCCCATACTACGGGCCGCACGAGTATAAATTGGCGGAATCGTCCGCACGCCGGTATACGTGGCAATGATAAGGGACCACAATGTCCCCATCACCACAACGAACAGCATGGCGGCTTCCGTCTGCCCGAACCAGAGCAGCGCTAACGGGATCCAACAGACACTGGGAAGCGTCTGAAGTCCCAATGCCAGAACCCCAATCGTGTCCTGAGACCATTTCGACGAAGCCGTGACGAGGCCCAACGGAAGTCCTACGAATATCCCAAGACCATAACCGATCAAGAGACGCCGAACGGTCACAAGCATAGACTCAAACAATGTTCCATCTTCAACCGCCGACCGCAGGTAGTCCAATACGCTCCACGGGGACGGCAGCAGGAGCGGGGACCAGATCTTGGCGGCAACCAGCAGATGCCACGCGACGACAAGCGCCGAGAAGAATAGCGAGGCGACCAACCATCGTGTGATCATCCCGCCACCTCCGCCTGGACATAGCCTTTCAGAACACGTGTGATTTCGGTCGAGTAGCGGGCAAGATCCACACTGTTGATATCGCGCGGCCGAGGGAGCGGAATCTTGAACTCCTCACGAATCCGTCCAGGATGGGGAGAAAATAGGATGACACGGTCTCCAAGGCAGACCGCTTCGCGCACGTTATGCGTCACGAAGACAATAGTCTTCCGGTGCTGACTCCAGATGCGTTGAATATCCCCGTAGAGTTGCTCACGCGTCATCGCATCCAGCGCACCAAAGGGTTCGTCCATTAAGAGAACGCTGGGGTTGGGAGCCAATGATCGAGCCAGGGCCACACGTTGCTTCATGCCGCCGGACAATTCATGGACATTAGCATGCATGAACCGCTGCAATCCGACGAGTTCCA
>JABMDG010000016.1:15889-17478 GCA_015904045.1 Nitrospira sp. | reverse complement strand
AATGGCGGCCGGTGTGAGCCAGAGGTAGGAATATGATGGATATGGACCTGAGCGCGCTGTGGGTCACCTTGCGACTGGCCACATCGACAGTCATTGTCCTGCTCATCGTAGGGACGCCGCTCGCGTGGTGGCTGGCCCATACCCGCTCCCCGTTCAGGCCGGTCGTGGAAGCGATAGTTGCCCTGCCGATCGTGCTGCCTCCCACAGTCCTTGGGTTTTACATCCTCATCACGCTTGGTCCCTATGGACCGCTCGGCCAGCTGGCGAATGTCAATCTGGCATTCACCTTCACCGGACTCGTCATCGCCTCGGTCTTTTATTCCATGCCGTTTGTGATACAGCCACTCCAGGGCGCGTTTGAAGCCGTCGGCAAGGCTCCGCTGGAAGCAGCCTGGTCGCTCCGCGCCTCCAGGTTGGATGCCTTTCTGACAGTCGTATCCCCCATGGCTCTGCGGGGCTACGTCAGCGCGATCGTGCTCGGATTCGCGCACACGGTCGGAGAGTTTGGTGTCGTCCTCATGGTCGGGGGCTCGATACCTGGACAGACGCGAGTCCTGTCCACCACGATCTTCGAACACGTCGAAGTCATGGAATACGGCTATGCGCATATGATATCGGCTGCGATGCTGATTTTTTCGTTTCTGGTCTTGCTGGCGGTGTACGTTGCAAACCGCCGATTCCCCATACACGTATCATGAACCGTTTGATTGCACGATTTGGCCTCCACTATCCGGGCTTCCGACTGAATGTTGATCTGGATATGCCGGCATCGGGCATAACCGTGCTCTTCGGACCGTCCGGCTCTGGAAAAACCACACTGTTGAGATGCCTGGCTGGACTGGATCGGGCCTCCAGCGGATTCATGCAGTTCGGCGACATAGTCTGGCAGGACGAGACGAGAGGCCTGTGCCGGCCCCTCCCCGACAGACCGATCGGATATGTGTTCCAGGAACCTCGATTGTTCCCCCACTATAATGTCCGTTCGAATCTTCTGTACGGCTACAACCGCATTCGCTCCGAGGAACGACGGATTGCGGTCGAACAGGTCGTCGAAATTCTGGGCATCGGGCATTTGCTTGACCGCCGCGTTCATCACCTCTCCGGCGGCGAGCAGCAGCGCACGGCTATCGGTCGGGCACTGCTGACAAGCCCCAGACTGCTCTTGATGGATGAACCGCTGGCTTCCCTCGATATTCAACGAAAGCAGGAACTCCTTCCTTTCATCCGGCGGTTGCATGCGGAACTGGCCATCCCGGTGATCTACGTCAGCCATGCCATCAGCGAAATCCTCCAGCTGGCCGACCGGGTTGTCCTGCTAAAAGACGGCGTGGTCGCAGGAGCCGGCGGGTTGAATGACATCCTCACGTCTCTGAAGTTTCGGGGAAATCTGGGATCGCCTCGTGTCGGGGCCGTCTTAGACGCACGTGTGGCAGGACACGAATCGCAATATGGCCTTACAAGGCTCACATTCAAGGAGCACACCCTCTTTGTGCCGCTTCAGCCTGTCGCCGTCGGACATGTCGTCCGCGTGCATATTCTTTCCAGCGATGTGAGCCTGGTCTTAGGGAAGGCCATGTCACCGAGCAGCG
>JABMDG010000016.1:3667-15789 GCA_015904045.1 Nitrospira sp. | reverse complement strand
GCAAGACGACACGATCGGGCAGTATCTACCTCTCCCCACCCGGCCGATCGGATACGTGTTCCAAGAGACTCGCTTATTTCCCCACTACAATGTTCGTTCAAATCTCTTATACGGCTACAACCGCATCCGCCCCGACACGCGCCGCATCGCGATCGACCAGGTGGTTGAGATTCTGGGAATCGGCCATCTCCTCGAACGCCGGATCCATCGCCTCTCCGGCGGTGAGCAACAACGTGTGGCAATCGGCCGTGCGCTGCTGACCAGTCCCCGGCTGCTCCTGCTCGATGAACCGCTGGCCTCTCTGGACCTTCAGCGGAAGCAAGAGCTCCTCCCCTTCATCCACCGGCTTCACCACGAGCTGGGGATCCCGGTGATCTACGTCAGCCACGCCCTCAGCGAAATTCTCCAACTCGCGGACCGGGTCGCACTCTTGAAGGAAGGCATGCTCGTGGGCGTCGGCACGCTCAACGAGATGCTGGCATCCGTGACGTATCGCGGCAGTTTCGGACCGCACCGAATCGGAGCCGTCTTGGACACCCAGATTGTCGGGCATGAACCGCAGTACGGCCTCACACAGCTCGCCTTCTCAGGCCAACGTCTGTTTGTACCGTTGCAATCGTCAGCCATCGGACAATCGGTGCGTGTGCATATCCTGGCCAACGATGTCAGTCTCGTCATCGGCAAATCGGATGTTCCGACCAGTGTGCTGAATATTCTTGAGGCAACGGTTCAGGAGATCCGCGAAATCAACCGCTCCACAGTGGAAGTTCTCCTGGATATCGGGGTGCCGCTCGTCGCCGGCATCACGCGAAAATCGCTCGTTACCTTGGGGCTCAACGTGGGAGACCGAGTCTTCGCCCAGATCAAAACCGTGGCGCTCAATGAGGAGATCACAGACTAGGTTACGGTCTCCCCAACTTCTGTGGATATCTCTGTGCATAACAACCGTTCTGCTGCATGAATCGCAGCAATGACGACCGTGCCGACCAGCTTGCCCAGTTTTTCATCATAGAAACGCTGCGCCTGCCTCCCCCAATATCTTGTGGTGTTTTCATCGGTTGAAGGCAAAAACCTTCAATCCCAGATGAGAGCGCGGCTGCAGGCCCCTTCAAGCCATACGAAATTAGAAATCACGCTCCAGGCATGCAGGTTATGCACAGACCCTCCGCATTTTTTACAAATTCACGAAAAATCCCGCTTGACAATGACATATTACGTGTGTAACCATTGGTTACACTATGAAATCGCTTGATCTGAAGCGCATTCGAGAAGGATTGGGACTCACGCAGCAACAGCTCGCGGACGCCCTCCAGACCACCCGCGTCACGGTTGCACGGTACGAATCCGGCATGCGACGAATTCCCGGTATCGTTCCCGTGGTGTTGGAGCAATTGCAGCACAAGGCCACCATCCCGATGGCCGGAACGGTCGCTGCCGGCTCTCCCATCGAGCCGGTTCCGCAATCGGAGCTGGTCGAGATTCCTCCCAGCATGCTGAAGGGCGGCGAGACCTTCGCCCTGCGCGTGAAGGGAGAATCCATGAAAGACGACGGCATTCTCCCCGGCGACCTCGTGGTCGTGCGAAAGCAGGAGACGGCGAGGAACGGGCAAACCGTCGTGGCGCTCGTGAATCGAGAAGCCACAATCAAGACTTACTTCAAAAAAGACAGGCACATTGAGCTGCATCCGGCCAATGCGGCCATGCAACCCCTCATCGTGCAGCCATCAGATGAATTTCACATCGAGGGCGTGCTGATCGGCGTGATCAGGCATTGCCCACTCTAACTAGGAGGTTGAGATGACGACTATGCAGCACCCACTGACTCTCGCACATAACCGGTTGATGGATTTGGAGCGGGTTGTGGAAATGCTGAACGAACAACTCCATGGCTTGCAGAAAGAATTACACCAGGCCAAGAGTTGGTCGGCCGCGGGGCAACTGCGGAACAATGTCCTCAGTCTGCGCCGCAATCGGCTCTTCATGTCGGCGATCTGCAACCAGCGCATCCGCCCGAATACCAAGGAGGTGCCTCATGGTCCTGCAAGAACGTCTCGTTGACCAGGCAGCCGCCGGTCCCTGTTCCGATTGCGGGCTGTTTGTCGAGCGGCGGGCGGAGTCGATCGACGGATTTACCCACTCGACCGTTCAACTCTGCGCGGCCTGTTGGAATGCCTATCGGCAACGGCAGGTCTTCGCCGGGGGCTGCTGCGGCTGACGGAACGAACGGTCTCCTCTTCCAATCGTCCCGTCAATGCGCTACAGTCACGGTCACGCCCCCGTAGCTCAGTTGGATAGAGCAGCGGTTTCCTAAACCGCGGGTCGTACGTTCAATTCGTATCGGGGGCACCAAACCAAGCTTGCTCGTTCCGGCGCCTCTTCAAGCGTAGCTTCTCTTCATTGTTGGCGCCGGATAAACGCCTTCAGCTCCTAGTTCTTCTTCGGTTGACCCGCGCGCTATTTATTGTCTTATCGTGATTAGGCGCGCGGATAAATACCGCCAGCGTCTCTCTCATTTGATACCGCACTTCGCTCGTGCCGGCACCTCATCAGGCGTAAGCTTCTTCCTTGCGGCGGCTGATACACACCACCAGTCCTCCAACCCCATCAAGAAGCCTCAGTGGACCGAGCCGGTGGTTGGTCTTGGAGGAGCGAGTGTACCGTCTCCCCGACCAACGCGCGTTCTACCGCCTTGTTACGGCGGTACAGGAGAGCCGACACCGGATCGCTGGGATCGAGGTGGGGCACCACCCACGGGGGGGCTCCATTTCGAACCGAATCCAGAACCTCCTTCACGAAAATTAGGTCCGGTGCCTTGATGAGACTCACCCCTTCCGGTTCCTGCAGGCGACCCACAAACCCGTTTTCGACGAGCCGTTCAACCTCCTCCTCCACCAGAGACAAGGGTATGTTCAGTTCGCTCGACAGCTCCGGCAGCCTCAACGGTCGATCGCCCTTGAGGTAGTGATGCCCCAGGACCCGTAAGACTTTCAGGGCCAGTTGTTCACGGAAGTCGTAGGTGCCCTGATCCCACAGCAGGCGCGACAAATAAGCCGTGGGATATTGGTGAAAAAATGACAGCTGCGCCCCGATCAGCACAATCATCCATCCGGTATAGAGCCACAGCAGGAACAATATGAGGACGGCAAAACTTGAATAGATGGCACTGTAATTGGCGGACGCCGCCACGAATTTCGCAAAGATTTCTTCGGCGATGATCCAGAGAACGGCCGACGAGACGCCACCAATCGCTGCGGAGCGCACGTTGACATGCGTATTCGGGATCATCTTGTAGAAGAAGGTGAACACGGCGCAGAGCATCACGAAGGGCACCATGTCGCCACTCCACACCAGCACCGAACCGAGCGGCTCCATGTCCACAAGACGTTGGACCAGGGTGTGACTCTGGAGTGACGCCAGCAAGCCGAACGCACTCACCACGAGAACCGGTCCCACGAGCACGGCGCTCAAATAGTCGGCGAACTTTCGTTCCCAGGTCCGTCCTTGTTTGACCTGCCAGATCGCGTTGAGAGCCTGCTCGATCTTGTCGATCAGCGAGTAGGTCGTATAGAAGAGGCCGGCAATCCCGAATACCCCCAGCACGCCGACTTTTATGTTGTCGACGAACCCCACGATGGTGGACGTGATCTCCTTGCTCCGTGGTCCCAACGGTTCCAGGCCCTGGGCGAGCAAGGGTTCAATGACATGGTGAACATCGAACGCCTTGAGGACCGAGAACATGACGGCGAGAAACGGGACCAAGGATAGCAACGTGGTGAAGACCAGCCCGGCCGCCCGCGCATCAAGTAAGCGATGGCGGAACTCCATCCCGACGGCCGTGGCCAGCCGGAGCGCCTGGGTACCGAGCCGTTGAAGCCATGACATGGTCGTCAGATCCCTGGTCCAGAGGTCCTGCTTCGCAAATTGGGACATACGTGTGGAGCCGGCCATAGGTCCTCCTGCTCCGAGCAGGGTGTTCACATCGTTTCGGTACTACAACAGCTGCGGTAGAACCTGGGCGCTGAAGTTGTCAGGATACCATCACAGGATGCTTTTCCCAAGGGGTGGGGTCATGACAATAGTGCTTGTTGGCAAGGCGGCAGAAGACTTCGAGAAGCTTCACTTGGACAAATAACGAGAAGGCAGAACTATCGGTAGAGTCACAATCCATCCAGCAACACACCACCCCGCTGTGCAACCGGACGGGATGGTTGTTACCGGGGACTGCTCAACCGGATAATGTCAGGCTGCACGCCTCAGGAAGGACTCTACCCCAAGATGGACTTCGTCATCCTGGTAGTCCGGCTCACCACTCACTCCAACCATCACCGTCACCTTCGCCTGTTGAGACCGACAATTGTGCGCCATGACGGAGTCATGGACATGGCCGCAATTCATACACCGCAGACTCGCCGCCCACATATGTCCATGGGTACCTTCAAAGTCGAGCATGTGATCCTCTACCATCAGTCCCTGGCAACGTGAGCAAGTCATGGGCATCCTCCTTGTGGTTTAGGCGAGTGCATCCGTCTCGCTTGAGACAAGGATAGCCCCTGGGGAGGCCTGCGCCACATCCAATGGAAGTACCTCGGAAGTAGGCCCCTGAGTCCCTGTGGAGGATCGTGTGAACGGATGACTTCGAAGCGGGCTGTCGAGCCCGTACAGCCCTAGGAGCGTTGAAATCGGTGTGTCGCCTGGCCGCCTGCGAAGGCGGCCAGGCTATTCAGATTGAATTTCGCCGGCTTCCCGACCTGACGTGATGCGGGACAACCCTCCAGCGCTCGACGATGCAGGTGTCAGTTCTTCCCCCCGACCGTCACACCTAACGTCCCCTCACTCATCACCTGCACATGCAGCGCGTTGCCACCCGCGAACACGTTGACCCCTTGCACCGACGTCACGGTGCCGTGGAGCAAGGCTGTGGGGCTCAATGGGCGATTCAGTGCGGCCGCGAGAAGACTCTTGATACGGTCGGTGTCGGATGTCACCCCGAAGACGGCCTGGTCTGAAACAAGTTCTCGGAACGAGACGTTGTAAAGCCAGCTGGCAACTTTCGGCAAGAGTTGCTCTGTAGCAGGATCCCAGCGGAGATCTCCGATGAAGACGGTCTGGGTCAACGTATTGATTGCGGGCTTCCCGATCATGTACACGTGGCCATAGGCGTCCCCGGTGATATCAATTCGCAGGACGACCTGATTGCCGCCATGGCCGGAGATCACCGCATTGGTAATTCTCACGACCTCTCCCTTGACCTGGAGTTGTTTCCCTTTGAGCCGGCTCGCAAGAGCCTGGGACAGTGAGGGATAGTCCAATTCAACCTCCGCTGCGACCCGAAACCCGGAAGCAACGGCCTGCATGCCAAGCGGCGGGAGCGTCGTTGCGACCGCCGCGGGTTCGGAGCCGCGGACGACCACAGGATTCGCCACGATCTGAATCTCACCTTCAACGACGGGGCCTCCCACCAACATCCCGCTCTGCCCAACCATTTCGGGATTGAACTGGAGCCACGCGTCTTGTTCGAGCTTAAGGGGGGTGCGTAAGGCGTCCCAAACATGTTCTACCTGGGATCTGACTGTCATGGCGTTGAGTGGCGCAACCGCCCGAGTGAGTCCGACACGCACATTGTCTGCCACCCGTTGTCTGACTTCTTGGATCGGATCCAGATCGGCGGGGCGTATCAGGCACGGGTCAATCGTGTTCAACGCAACACCGATGACGGACGCCGACACATTGTAATTTGGAGCGATCCCCATGGCGACACTGCCATCCAGGGTAGCCCGTCGTGGCCATTCGCTGCCCTCCCCGCAATGGACCGACAGACCAGCCGTGTGCACCGAGGGATGCACCTCGGCCTTATACCGCACTCCGGCACTCACAGCGACACTCGACCCAGTCGCCGTCATCCCTTTCCACCAATCACGGAGACTCTTCTCCCCTTCGGTGCTCGTGGCGTAGGCCGTCCCGGATGGGTTGATGGCAAAATCATCCCGTTCAGCATAGTACTTGAAATCCATGCCTTTGGGGCTCTTGATGTGCGCTCCCCAATGGTCGAACTTCTTCGGAATCACACCCTCGTCGTTGGCATGGTGGAGCATGGCCGACAGATCCACAGAAATGGGAACGCTGATCATGGATTTTCCCAGTGACGCCAGGGGAGGCCGACCTGCCGGCAGCGACTCCGGTGCAGGCGGGCGGACGATATTCTCACTAAACACACTACAGCCCGATAACAACACGACGCATAAGAAGGCGAATGCACTACGCCCTGCTTTGGAAGACATCGTCCCCCTCCTTGGCTCATTGGTCATGGTGAAGTACTGAAGCGGCCAACAGCATCGCTGCAGTCAAGGACCTGATACGCACCTTAGAGGACAAGAAGTTGGAACTCCAGGGGATTAAGCCGCAGCCGATCGCCGATCGGGAAACCCAAAAGATTCAGTCCTCGACCACTGCACAGATACGGCTGGTTCAACCCGCCACACAGAAGACAATCGCTCAACCTTTGCCTCATACACCGACCGCTCCCGCGGCATCGCACCGACCAACCACAGCTTCAACCACTCAGCCAATAGCCTCTCCACTCAAACCAGCCGCGACAACTGCGGCGCCGGCCTTCTCTGCAACGCAAGAAGTACGCAAGACTCCAACGCCATCGGCGAGCGTGAGGCTCCAGGCCCCGGCTGTTTCCGCAACCCAGGAAATACGTCCCGCTCAAACACCATCGGCCCAGGTACCTTCCCTGACAACAGCCAGCGTGACGCCCCAGGCCCCGGCTGTTTCCGCGACCCAGGAAATACGGCAGACGCCAACGCCATCGGCCCAGGTACCTTCCCCGGCAACAGCCAGCATGACGCCCCAGGCCCCGGCTGTTTCTTCGACCCAAGAAATACGTCCTGCTCCAGAACAACCGACACATTCGCCAGGGCCCACGCCAATCGTATCCATGCCATCGACAGCGGCCATCGACACGCTTGACCTGCCGCCATTCCAGCCCCTTTCCGAGCAAGAAACACTCAAGCTTGTCCGAAAAGTCTGTCTTCGGCTGCATGCCGTTGCGCGCCAATTGCGCCTTAGAAAAGACTCCCGGCCGACCGTCGAAATTGAAGACGACTACGACTTGCAGGACCTCTTACGTGCTCTGTTGAAGATGGAATTCGATGAGGTTGGCACTGATGAATGGACACCGCCCTATGCGGGAAGCGTCAGTCGAACTACGCTCTTGCTGAACAGGGAGCGAATCGCGATCGTGGCAAAAAAAACCAGATCCGGCATGACCACAAAGGAAATTGCCGAGCAGGTCTCAGCAGATTCGGCCTTCTACTCAGCCCGCAACAAATGCACCACCCTTTTTTGCTTTGTCTACGATCCGGAAGGCCGCATTGGGAGCCCCAAACGACTGGAAACAGACTTAACCCGCGTCAGTGACCGCTACAATGTCGAAGTGCTTGTCGCACCCAAGTAACCCCAGAGTGAACCTATGGAAAAACCGAAACTTAAGAGAGCCGGTTCCCCGCTTCCGCCTTCCCGCTCCAAGCCAAAACCTCCGTTGACAGCAGTTCCGCTACTTCGCTATAGTGACAGCGACATGGCGTCAGCAACCGTCCCCCACACGATCCATGCGCCTGAAACGGGACTCTCCCTGATGTTTGATCGTGCCTATATCATGATCAATGTACAACCGGGGCAGACGTCTTCCGTTGTGAAAGCCTTGGCGCAGATCAAGGAGATCAAGAGCATCGATCCCTGTTGGGGAAAACCCGATATCATTGCGGTGGCGGAAATTGCGGATCAAGACGCCTTGACGCAGCTGGTCTTGACCCGTCTTCATGGTATTGAAGGCGTGGTTCAGACTGATACCCATATGGTGTACAAACTGGCGGAGAGTCAACTGCGATGATATCCCACGGAGGTGCACGATGATGCGACAGACCGGAGTGGCTCTTGTGTCTTTAATGCTCCTGGCCGGATTCAGCGGCACTGCACATGCACTGGAGCCGAACGTCATTCAAGCCCAGCTCGCCGCCCCCCCGGACCAAGTCAAACAAGCCGTGACACAAGTCCTGACCAATAGCGGCTATCAGAATATCGTCTGGAAAGACAACACGACGTTGACAACAGGGTATCGCGAGGAAAATGGCGGGATCGAAAGTCTCTATCGCTGTTGCTGGGGCGTCGTCAAGAGCCGCGTCGAAGCCACAGTCACGCCGGGGACTGACCAGACCACTCAGATCCGCCTGCACGTGATGACAGAAGGCAAGCGCACTTTCTTTGATAGCTTTGCCCCCGTCAAGACCCAGTACCCGGAAAGCCCTGAAAATCAGCTCCGTCTGATTCCGCTTCCTCATATCAGGCGTCAATGCCGGCTCCTCCGCCAGCGCTTGCACATGCCAGGCAATCGAATGCAATGGCGTCCCCACCTCATGCGCCACCGAGGCCACCAATTGGCCTACCGCGGCCAACCGTTCAGACCGGTTGAGCTGATCCTTCGCCTCGACGAGCTGCGCATTGGCTTTCAGAAGATTCTCCGTCTCTTGCGCCAGCGCCGCCCGCGCGTCCGCCTCACGGGCTTTGCGTTCCTCCCAACTCATGCCGAGATACGCGACCAGCAACAACACCCCGGCCACGACGCTCCGATTAATGACTGCCGCCTGAAATCGCCCAGGCTTGGTCGGCTGCAGCAGACCTGAATAGGTCGCAGCCACACAAGCCAGCACAGTCACCAGCATCAAGGTCCGGTTACGCAGAATCGCGACCAGCAAGATCGGCAGCACGTATCCGTATGCGCCGACGACGTTGGCCGGTGCAAACTCTTCAATGACAAAGATGACAAGAAAACAGGCGGCCGCAATGCTCAGGATAATCTGGTTACGGTGCATCATAGTCGGTCGATGTCTCTGCCTGAATCCAAGGCTGTGTGCGGGATGTCCTTACCCGAGAGACCGTGCCGGGCGCAACTGTGCCGCAAGCTGCGCGAATCGGACATCCTGCGCCAGGTCCTCGATCGTCACATTCAATTTCCGCCGCCAATTCGGGTGTTGATCGACCGTTCCCGGCACATTCGTTTGAGCGCGCAGACCGATCACATCCTCAATATTCGCCAGGACCATCCAGGCAGGCGTGTGTGCCAGATACTGATGAATCGCATCGGCCAGCTCCCAGGTCATGACCGGGGTCAGGCCTGGATCGTCGGAGACACCGGGCGGCAACAGCCCCTCTGATCGTAATGCTGCGAGGATTCGCGCCTTGTCTGCCTGTCGTTCCGCCAACATCCCAATTCTCGCTTGTTCAGACCCGATAAAACCCAGCTCATCACGAGTCTGAATGTCGGCCCCCTCCCAATACCCGCTTAATGTAGGAAGATCATGGGTTGTCACAACGGCAAGGGATTGGCCCGGGTACGTGCCCGGCGGCTTCCAGGCTCCAGTCTCGGTTCGCTCAAAATAGAATACCCGATAGGAGAGAACGCCTGCGCCCCTAAGCCTGTCACGAACCCAGTCCGGGACTGTGCCCAGGTCCTCTCCGATCACCAGCGTGCGTGCCCGCATACTTTCCAGCGCAAGGATGGCAAGGAGATCTTCCGCGGGATAGTGCACGTAGGTCCCCTGAGACGCGGGTGAGCCGCGCGGAATCCAAAACAGCCGGAACAGCGCCATCACATGATCGAGCCTGATCGCGCCGCCGTACCGCAGATTGTTGCGCAACAACTCGATCACATACTGGTAGCCGCTCTCCCGAAGACGGAGAGGATCGGCCGGGGAAAATCCCCAGTTCTGTCCCTCCGGAGCAAACGCATCGGGCGGCGCGCCGCAATCGGCGCCCAGCGCCAACACCTCTTGAAAACGCCAGGCCTGGTAACACAGACTCAGAATTTCGCGTTTGGCCGACGCCACGCCATCGTAATCGACCAAGTCGCTTTGCCGGGCGGCCTCGATCCGCGCGCGGAACGAGGGATCGGCCAGCCGCTCCTGCACTTCAGGCGCCGTGCGGCATTCAGAAACACCCTCGACATCGATGTACAGGTCATTAAGAAACAGTCGGCTGCTCGGGGAATAGGGGCTAATGTGATAGGGGGTTGAATTCTTCAACGCATGCAGCGGGTTGAGACCGATCATAGCCGCGCCCAGCCCCTTGCCGGCCCACTCGACGACATCGGCAAGATCGTGAAAGTCTCCGACCCCCCAATTACGTTCACTGCGCAAGGAATAGAGCTGCAGCGCCACACCCCAGAGACGGCCGCCCTGCTGAAAGTGCTCCGGAACATAGCAACGGTCGGGAGCCACGATCAGCCGGAATCTCACATTGACGTCCGCGCTACCGCCCTGCGCGTGTACCCGCGCCTCGTAATAGCCGAGCGGCAAATCCGGCGGCAGCCCGAACGTCAGGCGAATATAGCGCCGCCCGTCAATGCTGCGTGTCTCGGCACTGGTCAGCCCTGGCCCTTCCTCCCGTTCATGACAGCGCTCACCGTTCTCTGCACACAGAAACCAATGTACGCGCACGACCGCATCATCTGCGCTCTCGCAAGGCACATACAACGACCAGAAGCCGGGCGCTTCCCCCAGCCGCAGAATGCGAACCGGATCGCAGCCCTGCACCCAAGGGCGATGGTCCCAGGCTGTCAGGGCCTCCACAAGCCCGGTCCGATGCAACGAACGAAAGCCCATCGCGGCGAGAATCGCGCGGCGGGTCTCATCCGTCGTCACGTGGTGTATTCCGGCAATGTCGTAGTAATCGGCGGCAATCCCCGCCCGCTCCGCCAATAGACGAAGGAGTTCGGATTCAGGCTGGTCGTACATGCGGGGGCAGTGTGAGTGAAGCGCCGGATCAAGTCAAGAGATCTACTGTCTAATTGAGCGCATTCAAGTTACCGGTGGAACGGGCAATATTGACCCGGGCGGCATTGAGCTGAAAAAGGGCAGTCACCAGATTTTCTCTGGCGCGGGCCACCGCCGAGAGGCCATTGGTCAATTCAAAATGGCTGGCGGCCGTGATCACAGCATAGCGCTCGCGAGCCAACTCCAGTTCTTTCGTCGCCATCTTCAGACCGGTCTGCGCGATCCCGACCTGCTCTTTCGCCGCCGCCAATGAGGCCAATGCATCGTGAACTTCCATCTTGACCTGATTCACGACCGATCTCATCCGGAACACTTCCTGTCGTAACCGGCTCTGCGCTTCTGCGATGCGGCCTTCACGCTGCCCGCCGTCAAAAATAGGAATTTGCAAACTCAACGCCATTTGATAGGTATCGAGGGTATTGTTCCACCGGTTGCCGATCAGGCCATAGTCTCCTTGAGCCACCAGCGATGGCAGCCGTTCTCCGGTGATCGAGGAGTAGGTCAGTTCCGACGCTTTCACACGGGTAACTTGCGCCTGGACTTCCGGACGACGTGCCAACGCATCCTCCACGGCATGCTGCGGCGAAGGGATGTCCTGCATGTCCGTGGGCCATTCGTCGGCCAGCACCAACCGGCTCTCATAGGGCAACGCCAAGAGGTTGATCAGACCGAGCTTTGCATGTTCGAGATCGTATCGTACCGAAGATCCCCGCTGCCGTTCTGCCGCCAATTGCGCTTCAAGCCGCGCAATGTCCAGTCCGGTCGCCACCCCGCCGCGCTGCCGTTGCTTCACGATCCCCAGCAACTCGCTCATGACTGATTGATTCGCCTCATGCATCTTGGCCATCGCCATGGCCTTCAACCCTTCCATGTAGAGCAGCGCCGCACTGGCCATTGTGTCAAGCGTCTTCGCATCCGCTTCGAACTCGGTGGCATGCAACGCCTCACGAGACGCCCGCCAACGCTGGATCAAACTGGCGCTGAAGAGATTCTGCGTCGCGCTGATACGCGTATCGAAGATGCTGAAGGGATCTGACCGGACCGGATCGAGTCCGAACGTTCCCCGAAACTGCGTCTGCCTGGTCTGGCGCACATTGGCGGACACATTGGGCAACATGGCTCCCAATTGCGTCCGTACCTGTCCTTGGGCCTGCTGAATCCGTTCTTTGTAGAGAAGCACATCGGGATTGTTGTCCGCCGCAGCGGCCAAGGTACCCTTCAGAGTCAGATGGAGTGCCGGTGCAATCAGCGGTTCTGACAGACCTGACTCTTCACTGGCCGCAATAGCGG
>JABMDG010000016.1:0-3567 GCA_015904045.1 Nitrospira sp. | reverse complement strand
GCCGGGGCAGGCAGCGGTTCGGCCAGACCAGCCTCCTCGCCAACTGCAGGGCCAGCCTGTCCCTGGGCGAATAGAATCGTCCCGGCGAGCAACACGCAGCGGACAAAAGGAACGGACAGATTCACCATCTTGTCACCGTTCCCTGAGACTTTCTTGAACGGATTTGAGCAGCGGGCTCAAGAGATACTCGATCACGCGGCGCTGCCCGGTCTTGATCTCCACCGTGACCGCCATGCCGGACGTAAGATGGACCTGCTTCCCCTCGACCTGGATGGTCCCCCGATCCAAGCTGACCCTGGTGGGATACACCAATCCCACTTTTTCGATAGGCGCAGCGTCGCCGGAAACGGTCAAGACCCGGCCTGGAATGGTTCCGTACAGGGTGAATGGGAAGGCTTCGACTTTGATTTCAACCGGCTGCCCCTCGCTTACAAACCCGACATCTTTGTTTTCGACCTGCGCTTCCACCTCGACCGGATGCTCCTGCGGCACGACGATGAGGAGCGGTTGGGCCGGTGTCACCACGCCACCGACCGTATGCACAGCCAGCTGTTGCACCACACCGTCGATCGGCGTCGTCAGCCGCTGCAAGTCGGCCTTTTGCCCCGCCTTCGTCACGTCCTGTGCAAGCGAGGCGGCTTTGGTTTCAGCAGCGGACAGCTCCACCTGTTTTGATTGCTGGAATTCCGAGATCATGGCCCGATAGTGCTTGTCGGCCTCTGCAAGCGCCGCCATATCTTGTTGCAATTTCTTCTTTTGTCCGGCCAGTTCCTGCGTCTTGTCGATCCGCTGTCCTTCGGCCTGCAGGAAATCCATCTTCGTCACGGCCTCATGTTCAAGCAGACGCTTGTACGCCGCTGCGCGTTCCGCCTCCATCGGGACCGTGGCTTCCAACCGGATGATATTCTCCCGGGTTTGATCAAGCGCGGCCTTGCGTTGATCGACCAGATGCTGCGCCGCCGCCATCTTGGCCTGGTATTCGGCCAGCTGATCGCGCAGCAACTGCTGCTGCAGCACGACGTAGGCGATGTCTGAATCGCCCGGCGCCTCGAACGTGCTCCGGCCTGCAATCAACGCCCGCAGCCGAGCCGCTTCCACTCTGGCCGCTCGATATTCATTGACGGCCCGATCGCGATCGGCACGATTGAGCGTTGGATCGAGTTCGATCAACACATCGCCCTTTTTCACAGTCTGCCCGTCCTGCACATGGATCGAGGCGATCACACCGGTTTCATAGGGCTGAATCGTTTTTGAATAGCCGCTGGGGATAATCTTGCCCTGCGCCGTGGCCACGATATCGATCCAGCCAAACGTAGCCCACAACGCGCCGGCCGTAAAGACCGCCAGAATTGTCCAGAGAATCGCACGGCCGATGGGGGACGGAGGCGCCTGTTGAATTTCCAGCACCGCCGGCAGAAACTCCGTCGCACGGGCTGATGGGGGGGTCAGGAACCCTGCACCCATGGTGCCTGACCCCTTTCCTGCATTTTCAGCCTGCCACGCCGCCTTCCATACAGTCCAATGCCGTGCAATCATTCCAAATGCCATGTGACCTCAGTTCCTCATGCATCACAAGCAAGTGGCGAGTGGTAAGTGGCCTGAGTACGGACTCCGTAGTCCTCAACAAGTTGGTCCGAATACCTCAACACTCACGCCTCGTCATTCGCTCCGAACCACTTGCTATTCGCCACTTCCTCTTCACCCTTCACGTTTCACGGTTGCTCCGATGGCAGCCGCTCTCCGGTGATCGAGGAGTAGGTAAGCTCCGACGCTTTGATACGGATAACCTGCGCCTGTACTTCCGGACGAAGTGCCAACGCATTCTCCACGGCGTGCTGCGGCGATGGTATGTCCTGCACGTCCATGGACCATTCGTCGGCCAGTACGAGCCTGCTCTCCTGGGGCAACGCCAACAGGTTGATCAAACTGAGTTTCGCATGTTCGAGATCGTACCGCGCAGAGGCTCCCCGCTGCCGTTCTGCCGCCAATTGCGCTTCGAGCCGCGCAATATCGAGTCCGGTCGCCACCCCGCCACGCTGCCGTTGCCTGACGATCCCCAGCAGTTCGCTCATGATCGATTGATTCGCTTCATGCATCTTGGCCATGGCCATGGCCTTCAACCCTTCCATGTAGAGCAACGCCGCGCTGGCCATCGTGTCGAACATTCTCGCATCCGCTTCGAGCTCGGTGGCATGCAGTGCCTCACGGGAAGCCCGCCAACGCTGGATCAGACTGGCGCTCAACAGATTCTGAGTCGCACTGATGCGCGTATCGAAAATGCTGAATGGGTCGGACCGGACCGGATCGAGTCCGAACGTTCCCCGAAACTGCGTCTGCCGGGTCTGTCGCACATTGGCGGACACATTGGGCAACATGGCTCCCAATTGTGTCCGTACCTGCCCTTGCGCCTCTTGAATTCGTTCCTTGTAGAGAAGCACATCAGGGTTGTTGTCCGCCGCAGCGGCCAGCGTGCCCTTCAGAGTGAGATGGAGTGCCGGGGCTGGGAGCGGTTCGGCCGGACCAGCCTCCTCGCCAACTGCAGGGCCAGCCTGTCCCTGGGCGAATAGAATCGTCCCGGTGAGCAACACGCAGCGGACAAAGGGAACAGACAGATTCACCATCTTCTCACCGTTCCCTAAGGCTTTCGTTGACGGACTTCAATAGCGGGCTCAAGAGATACTCGATCACACGGCGCTGTCCGGTTTTGATCTCCACCGTCACCGCCATGCCGGACGTAAGATGGACCTGCTTCCCTTCAACGTGGATCGTCCCGCGATCCATGCTGACCCGCGTGGGATACACTAATCCTACTTTTTCGATAGGCGCAGCGTCGCCGGAAACCGTCAAGACCCGGCCTGGAATGGTTCCGTACAGGGTGAACGGAAAGGCTTCGACTTTGATTTCGACCGGCTGCCCCTCGTTCACAAACCCTACATCTTTGTTTTCGACCTGGGCTTCCACCTCGACTGGATGCTCCTTGGGCACAACGATAAGGAGCGGTTGGGCCGGCGTCACGACACCGCCGACCGTATGCACGGCCAGCTGTTGCACCACGCCGTCGATCGGCGTCGTCAGCCGCTGCAAGTCGGCCTTTTGGCCGGCCTTCGTCACGTCCTGTGCGAGCGAGGCGGCTTTGGTTTCAAGGGCGGACAACTCGGCCTGTTTGGATTGCTGGAATTCGGAGATCATGGCCCGATAATGCTTATCGGCCTCCGCAAGCGCCGCCATGTCTTGTTCCAGTTTCTTCTTTTGCCCGGCCAGTTCCTGCGTCTTGTCGATCCGCTGTCCTTCGGCCTGCAAGAAATCCATCTTTGTCACGGCCTCATGTTCCAGCAGGCGTTTGTAGGCCGCCGCGCGTTCCGCCTCCATCGGTACCGTGGCTTCCAAACGGAGGATATTCTCCCGGGTTTGATCGAGTGCCGCCTTGCGTTGATCGGCCAGATGCTGCGCGACCGCCACCTTAGCCTGGTACTCAGCCAGCTGGTCGCGCAATAACTGCTGCTGCAGCAGGACGTAGGATCGGTCCGCATCTGCCGGCGCCTCGAACGTGCTCCGGCCTGCGATCAA
>JABMDG010000159.1 GCA_015904045.1 Nitrospira sp. | reverse complement strand
GTGGAAGGGGTGGGCGGCTGGTCCTTCTGTGTCACTCAGGCCTGACAGAAGCCAAGCAGGACTCATAAGGGGGAGGGACGTGCTCATGAGGCAGATGCGAGGACTGGTGACCGTGTTGAGTCTCGTTATTGGGGTGGGAATGGCCGTCACACCTCCAGCAACGCAGGCGGCCGGTGCCGGAGAGCAGGAGTTTTCCAAGGGAGAAACTCTCTTGAAGAATAAACAGTATGCGGAGGCGCGCGCGTCGCTGGAAGCCGGTATCCTGAAAGATCCGTCCAATATCCAGGGGCATTTCAACCTGGCGGAGACCTGTCGTGCCTTAGAGGCCTGGGCTTGTGCGGAGGAACATTATGATGCTGCGTTGGATCTGGATGCCAAATCCGGACCGACGAAGTCCTACTTACCCAAGACTAAAGGGAAGGTGTATCGGCTGCGCGAAGAAATGACAGTCTGGCGGACCCTCAACGAGGCAAAGGGCCTGATCGCCGGCGGGAAGATGAGGCAGGCCGAGGAGGCTCTGGACAACGCCAACGAGCTGGGCCTCAATAGCGAGCAACAGTCTCTCTACCGACAGCTGCAGGCGAAGCTTCCACGATCACATTCGGCCGCATCGAAGAAACTGACACCTGCCGGAGCCCCGGGAGAAACCGATGCACTCGACATGCAGATGGTGCTGGTACCGGCGGGAAAGTTCACAAGAGGAAGCACGATTGGCGACGATGAAAAACCCGTCCGGCAAATTTATCTCAATGGGTTCTATATGGACAAATACGAGGTAACGGTTGGGCAGTATGCACGGTACCTGGAGGCAACGGATATGGAGGAGCCTCCGGACTGGGGTACCATGAATCAGTTGCACAATCAGCGACGCCCGGTCGTCAATGTGAGCTGGGAGGACGCCGTCAATTACTGCAAATGGGCCGGCAAGCGCCTGCCGACCGAGGCGGAGTGGGAAAAGGCTGCACGGGGAACGGATGGACGAATCTATCCGTGGGGCAATGAAGCGCCGACCCGGCTCCATGCCAATTATGGAAGAAAGGACTGGGACGACCACCTGGCCTTGGCTCCGGTGGGATCGTTCGAAGCGGGAAAGAGTTCCTATGGGATCTATGACATGGCCGGGAACGCCTGGGAATGGGTGTTCGATTGGTACGGACTTGATTATTACAAGACCGGTCCGGAAAAGAACCCTATCGGACCGGACAAGGGTGAGGAGAAGGTCGTTCGCGGAGGGTCCTGGCTGTACGTGTCCGACTTTCTGCGGTCCGCGCACCGGTTCAACGCGCAACCGATGAACCGGCACTTCGGCTATGGGTTCCGCTGCGCGAAGACACCGTAGCTGTAGGCTCCGAGCTTCCTGCTAGAAATCGAACCGAAGGCCGCCCAAGATCAGCAGCGGTTGACCGAGCGTCTTGAGGCTTCCCGTTTGGACGGCGATGTAACGGCGGTCGGTCAGATTCTCACCGGTGAGGTAGAGTTCCGCCCAGGGGGCGATCCGTCTCCGCAGCGACAGGTCCAGCACGATGAAATCCGCGATCGGTTGACGATTCAGATCATCCGCAAACTGCCGAGAGAGGTAGCGGGCCTGCAGCGTCAGCTGGGCGACCGTCGGCCGGCCGATGGTCAGTGCGGCCGTCACTTGATGCCGAGAGACGTTGGGAATGTGCAGTCCTTCACGTGATGGATCGCCGGGAAAACTCGTGACGATCGAATCCGTGAACGAGTATCCGGCCGTGAGGTACGCCAGATCGTCCAACCGGCTCCGCAGTTCGATCTCGGCGCCGACCGATCGGCCTTTCCCGATGTTTTGCCTCTGGACGGACGTCGCCCCTTGCGTCACAAAGAGGATCTGGTCTTTGATCTCGTCGTAATGCCCGGTGGCGCGGACACCGAGCAAGCCGTCCGGCAGCAGCTCCACCTCGACCTTCATGTCGCCTCCGGTCAGCCGCTCCGGTTCCAGGCGGTCGTTGCTCCGAAAGGTAAATCCGGATGCGCTGAAGTCCCGGTACAACTCATTCAGCGTCGGCGCACGGAACGCCTGATAGACCGACGCGCCGATCCGTACCCGGTCATGGACCCGATACGACAGGCTGACTTTCGGATTGATGATGCTGGCGACATTGTCCTGAGACGAAGTGATCAGCCCCGATGCGGGCACACGAGCGCCGTCAAAACTTTTCCACCAGTCCCATCTCGCGCCAGCCGTGAAGACCAGGGCGTCGAAGGGTTCCGCGATCCACTCGCCGAACGCGCCCATCCCGACTTGCTTGCCCTGCGTCACCTCTCGCGTCTGAGACGGCACGCGCAGGTCTTCCGATTGCGCGAGAATTGCGCGGGCGTCGCCGCCTACTACGACCCGCGAGAACGAGAAAAGCGGCGCCGTCCATTGCGCCATGCCGCCGATGTCGTTCGAGGGAATCGTTTGCAGCCGATCCGGTTGGTCGAATCGGCGGACGAACGGCGAGGGCAGGACCGCGCCGACTTCGTTACGGAACGTTTGCCATTGTGCGAAAGCCGTCGCCTCCCAGACCCCTCCGAAGCCGTGGTCTCCCTTCAGGCTCAGCGACGCAGTTCCGATCGTGCGGCTGCCTCGGCCGAAGGACGTGCCAAACGAGCGGTCTTCTGTGTAGTAGGCGCCCGAGAGGGATGCGGTGGTGTGCGACGTTACCTCATGCGAGACCTTGCCGGTGAACTGATGGTGCTCCGACCCCACGGGCGTATCCGCGGAACCCCGCTGGTAGGACGGGACGGTGAGAAACCCCGCCGTACCGAAATGGCGATAGCCAAGGGTCCACCCGGTCCGATCGTTCCCATACTGCGTGCGAATGGATTGGAGATGGCTTTCGAACGATCCACCGTTCAGTTCGACGCTCGCTCCGTTCTTTGGCCGGCCGGCTTGCGAGATGAGATGAATGATCCCGCCCATGGCCCAGGAGCCGTAGAGGTTTGACCCTCCTCCGGGAATGATTTCGATCCGTTCGATCCGGTCAGGGACCAGTCCCCAGTTGATCCATCCGCCGAAGCCGTCATTCAA
>JABMDG010000158.1 GCA_015904045.1 Nitrospira sp. | reverse complement strand
AACGCCTATGTCTTCTCCATCTCCCTCCCCATCATGGATAGTCTCCGGTATGAAGTCGTCGGAATACTTCACCGCGTGATCGATGCCAAGGAGTTCTTTTCTCCCGCGACCCATGTCACCAGATTTGGGAAGACCGGTCACGTCATGTTGATTGACACGAAAGGTATTGTCGTCAGCTGTCCCATTCTTCCGACCGGCGTTCCGTTGTCCGATCCAAACTTAATCCCGCTCGTCACACCGCAACATCCCGGTTGGGTGCAGGCCTCGAGCGATGGTCACGGCGGACAGTCCACTTCCGTCATCGGCTTTGCCCCTCTCCCGGGAACAAGCCAGGCGACCAACGGTTCGATTGACAGTGGGTCGTGGCACACCTTCGTCTGGCAATCCTCCGATGAACTCTTCGCGCCGATTCAGCATTTGTTTACGTGGGTGACGGCGTTCGGAGCCGTCGCTGTGCTGCTGCTGGCCTCGCTGGGCTACGTCGCCGCCGGCCGCATCGTGACACCCGTGCGCCAACTACAACAGGCCGCGCAGTCAATCGGACGCGGTGAATTGCGGACACCGATTCAGATCCAGACTGGTGACGAATTGGAGGATTTGGCCGTAGAATTCAACCGCATGAACCAACAGTTGAAAGCCGCATTCGCCGGATTGACCGACCAGGTCAAGTTGAAAACCCGGGAAGTCCAGGTCCTCCAGCAGTCGACGGATCAGATCTTAGACGCCGTCCCCACTCCGATTCTCCTCATCGATGCCCACGAAGTCGTGCGCTACATCAATCAGGCAGCCCGCGAATCCTTCAAGGTCCAGGAACCGATGTCGGGAACGTCGCTGTTCACGATTCTTCCACTCGACCCAGCCATTCAGAAGAAGCTACAGGCAGAGTTTCGTACCAACGGAGATACATCTTCTGCTCCAGCCGATATTGCGCGCGAGACGGTACCACGGGATCCGCTTGCGCCGAGTGCCGATCACGAATCGTCCAGCCATCGTTCTGAACTCCACATCGGATCGCGCATCTATCACTATCAATGGTTCCGATTGCCCGCGAGACCAGGGGAAGAAGACAGCATCGGGCTGGTGCTTCGAGACACCACGGACGAAAGTCGGCTGCAAGACCAGCTGGTCCAGGCGGAGAAAACGGGAAGCCTCGGTGTGCTCACCGCTGGAATCGGCCACGAACTCAACAATCCCTTGTTCGGAATCATCGGGTTGGGAGAAGTGATTCAAGAAGAACAGGACTTGGAGCATATCAGGACCTGCGCTCGGGACATCGTGGCTCATGGCCGTCGCATGGCGACGATCATTCGAGATTTTACCGGCGTGACCAACCGTGAGGCCTTCGACATGCAAGTGCCGGTGTATTTGGAGCAGATCTTGGACCAAGTGCTGGCCACGGCACAAACTACCGTTGAAATGAAAAACATTGTGATTCATAAAACCTATGCGGGCAATACGCCTGTGTTGGTATTTCCAGACCAACTTCGGCAAGCGTTGGTGAATCTCGTGACCAATGCCGCCCAAGCCATGAAGGGCACCGGCACGCTCACGTTGACGACCGGCGTGTCGGACCATACGGCTACTGCGACGATCGCCGATTCGGGTCCCGGCATCTCCAAACCGCACCTGTCAAAGATTTTCGACCCGTTTTTTACGACCAAGGGACAGGGGGAAGGTTCAGGCCTCGGGCTCACGGTGGCGAGGCGGATCATCCGGAAGTTCGGAGGCGATCTCCGCATCGAGAGCGTCGAAGGTCGAGGGACCACCTGCCTTGTCACTCTACCGATCAGTTCTCCACTGTCTCCAGAAGGAGGCCCATGGACACCTTCCGCGTCACGCTCCGAGCCGCAACCATCGCATTCCTCTTAGGAGGACTCTGGGGGGTGGCTTCTCTCCCCGCAGCCAAGGAGAACCCATCGATCAGCAGCATCTCTCCGGAGCGAGTCGCCGATTATGTCCATGCCGTCCTAGAGGCCGATCGGACGATCTACACGACACACATCGTCAACCGCATGCAGGAGAAAGGCATCGTCGCCGCGACCGAACATTGGGAACAGGACAATGCGCTCCCTCTTCCGGCACAATTCCTTCAACAGTCCGGGCGGCTCGCGGCGGAGAGCGGGAGCGGGATTCGCTACCGGCTTATCGGGTTCTCCCCAATCTATCAACGTAACGCTCCCGCCACCGAGTTCGAGCGAAAAGCTCTGGACGTGCTCCGACGCCAGCCCGAACGGCCAGTCACCGGGGTTGTTTCAAGCGGCAAGAAGCAGTATTTCCAAGCCATCTATGCCGATCGTGCCGTTTCCCCCGCCTGTATCACCTGCCATAACAGTCATCCGTTGAGTCCGAAGCAGGACTTTAAGGTGAACGATGTGATGGGTGGAATCGCCATTACGATCCCCCTGGAATAGAACGCCCGTTAATCGTCACACGCCATTCGTCAAGCGCGGAGTCAAGAATTCGTCGCCCACGATTGACGCTTGACGATTCACGTGTCGTTACGAGGTGCGGTGGGAGGCGACCCGCTTGCGGCCGTGTAATATTCCTCACGATAGATCTGGACCGCCGTAATAAGAAGACTGACTAAGACGGGCCCGACGAAGAGTCCCAGGATACCATAGAGGGCCAACCCTCCGAGGACACTCAGCACCAGCAACAGGATGGGAATTTCGACATCCTGGCCAATCAACCAGGGCCGGAGAAATTGATCGACCATGGACACGACGCCGATGCCCCACGCCAGCATGATGAGGGCCTTCATCATCGGACCGGCCCAGAGCAGATAGCAGACCACCGGTCCCCACACCAGCGCGGTCCCGCCGAATGGGATGGGCGCCAGCACAATCGTCAGCACCGTGAGCACGATGGGAAACGGCACGCCGAGCGCCAGATAGGCCGCACCGGCCAACACGCCTTGGACGATCGCCGTCACCAGCATTCCTTTGACCACAGCACGAATCGTCTGATCCAGCCGAACGATAATCTTCTGTTTGTGCGACTCATCCATCGGGATCAATTCATAGCAGGCCGCAAACCATTTCTGCCCGTCCTTGAAGAGAAAAAACAGCACGAGCAGCATAATAAAGAAATCCGTTACCAGAATGATGGTATTCTTTAAGAGATCGCCCATCTGGCCGACGAGGAACTGGCTCACACCTTTGACACCCGCCACCACCGACTGTTCCATAGAGAATTTCTGGACATCGATGCCGGCGACGGCATTGCGCAACCATCCGCCGATGAATGGAATTGTCGCCAACTGGTCCGGCAGCCGATGCAGACCGCCGGCGGCTATCCAGGTTCGAATGGTCTGTTCTGCTACGCCGGCTTCGTCCACAAGCAACACGCCCATCACAGCCAAGGGCACAACGACCATGCCCAAGGCGCCGATAGTGAGCACCGCAGCGGACAGTGCGTCATTCCCCTTAAACAGTTTCGAGAGCTCAAGGTGGAGCGGAAACGCCCAATGTGCCAAGAGGCCGGCCCAGAGAGCCGGGAACACGAACGGTTGGAACATGAGGCCCATCTGGTAGACCAGCAGCGCCAGCAGGGCAAAGAACACGACGGAGAACAGGTGTTGTTGAGTCATAACCTCTCGAGTTCGTGCGCGGGCAGGATCTGTTGATAGCAGATCCGGTGAACCTTGTCACCGGTGGAACTAGATCTGAGCAGCGGAAGCAGGACGCGGGCACATGCACGTGCGGTTGAAGCGGCGTGGGCCAGGACGAACGTGCGAAACCTAGAAGTTTTGTTCCTTTCCGATCAAGGCGATGGGCCTGTTCCGGTGCGGATTGATGTCACGGAGATTGCCGGGCAGCTTTTGCGCCTCTTCCGGCCAGGCGGTGGCACCCATGTCACTGACACCTTGAAACTTGGCTCCCTCTTCCATCACCATGATCGGCGAATGCACTTCACCGATGAGAATCGCTGTTTTCAGAAGTTGCACCCGCTCGGTTGCCGTAACCGCGGCCTTGATACGCCCGCTGCTGATGAGTG
>JABMDG010000157.1 GCA_015904045.1 Nitrospira sp. | reverse complement strand
ACGACTTGAAGCTGGTGAAGATTGGGTGGTTAGCAATTCTGGGGCGACGGGATGTGTTTCTGGGACGTAGAACTTTATTTAGTCATGTAGGTGTAGCTACGTGTTAATGGAGCATTCATATGGAGCATTCGATGGGAGGGGACAAAGCGGCGAGATTTTTTCGTTGGGTAACTGAGTACCCAAAAGCGTTAGTAGGTATGGGGATACTGCTGATGCTCAGCGCAGCAGCCTTTATTCCTGGCCTGGTCAAGGATACCTCTTCGGATTCGTTTATCGCCAAAGACAATCCGGCCCGTGTCTACCGAGACCACGTGAAACAGGTGTTTGGTTTGTCTGATCCCTTCGTGATTGCGGTGGTCAATCATGGTCCGACTGGAGTGTTTAACCCTGAGACCTTGCAGCTAGTTCAATGGTTGACAGACCGGGTTAAGAAAATTCCAAACGTCGATCCTGATGGAGTTGTCAGTCTGGCGACAGAGAACAACATCGTCGGCACGGATGATGGCATGCAAGTCAGTCAATTCTTTGAGCCACCACCTGCCACGCAGGCACAAGCCAATGCCATCCGTACGGCGATTGCCGATTTTCCGCTGTATCAGGGCAGTCTGGTGGCGCGGGATTCAACGGCCACGTTGATCGTCGCAGAGATCCTCGATGAGATGAAAAACGAAACGACCTACAACGCGTTCATGGCATTGGTCAAAGAAGCGCCGCAGCTATCCGGCGTGGAACTGCACGTTGCAGGCGAGGGGGCAATCTCGAGCTACCTCTACAACTACATCGATCGAGACGCCGCGCGGCTCAATCCCATCGTGGCCATTGTTATTACGCTGGTGCTGTTTATTGCGTTTCGCACCGTGCGGGGGATGCTGTTGCCAAATTTGGTGGTGCTGGCGACGGTCGCGGCCGCCTTCGGGACGATGGCGGCGAGCGGCGTCAATTTTTACGTGATCACCAATGGACTCGCCTCCATTCTCATTGGAATGGCGGTGGCAGAACCCATACACATTCTCACTCATTATTACGAGATTGGCCGGGCCCACCCCGATCTCAGCCACCGGGAAATCATTGTGCGCACCATGACCGAGACCTGGAAGCCACTTGCCAATACCATTCTCACCACAGTCGTGGGATTTGTTTCTCTCTATGCGTCCGGGGGCATGCCGCCGATGCAGTATTTTGGCTTGTTTGCCGCCATTGGGGTCATGACCGCCTGGCTGTATGGGATGGTGTTCATTCCTGCGGCCCTGATGCTAGTGAAATTCAAGCCTTCACCGGCGATAAGGCGCGAACAAACGACCGATCGCTATGGACGCGCCATGGTGGCGCTGGGAACTTGTTCGATCCGGCATCCCCGACTCATCCTGACCGTGACACTCATGATTATCATCATCGGGGGAATGGGAGCCTCTCGATTGATAACCGATGAGGCATTGATTGAAAACTTCCAGCAGGCCGAACCGATCTACTACGCCGACAAGGCCATCAACCAGGTGATGGACGGCACCAATTACCTGGATATCGTCGTAGAAACCCAGACGCATGAGGGACTGTTTAATCCGGATTCTCTTCGCCGCATGGAGGCCTTGCAGCGGTTTGTCGAAACCTTGCCGGGCGTCGGCGGTACGACCTCGGTAGTGGATTACATCAAGCAGATGCACCGTTCGATCAACGAAAACCGTAAGGATGCGTATAGCATTCCCGATAACCGAGACCTGGTCGCCCAACTCTTCCTGCTCTACTCCGCTTCCGGCGATCCCACCGATTTCGAGGAGGAAATCGACTACGATTACCGCCGCGCCAATATTCGCGTCAGCATCAATACGTCCACGTACACCAATAACCGCATCGTCATTGAGGCGCTCGAGCCGTATCTCGCCACACATTTCAATACCAACGACCTGACCGCGCATTTGAGCGGACGGGTCACTGTTAATCACCATTGGCTGAAGACGATTGCCACCACACATTTTGTCAGCGAAGGCTTGGCGCTCGTAATTAGCTGGCTGATGGTGGCGTGGCTGTTGCGCTCGTTCGTCGCTGGATTATTCACGCTGGTGCCGGTGTTCGCCTCCGTCTTGGCAGTGTATGGCGTCATGGGCTTCGGTGGGATCTGGCTCGCGGTCGGCACCTCCATGTTTGCGGCGATTGCCACGGGACTCGCGATTGATTTTGGCGTCCACACCACTCAACGGATCAGGGAGTTGATGGAGTCCGGTACCGGCACCTTTGAAGAACGTATGGCGCGGTTTTTCCCCTCTACAGGCCGGGCGCTGTTCTTCAATTTTGCGGCCATGAGTCTGGGGTTCGGCACCCTCATGACCAGCGTCGTGCCGCCACTGATCCGTTTTGGCGGTTTGGTGACGCTCGCCATGGCCGTGAGTTTCCTCGCCAGCATTATGGTCATGCCTGCGATGGCTAAGCTGTTCCGTCCCCGCTTTCTCGGGTTCCCAACTCTTTCTAAAGAAATGGGTCGAGAAGCATACCTGGAACCGGCATATGTCGTCTCCACTATTGAGGAGGGGAGGTAACCCCGATGCAACCGAAGATGCGACACATGTATATCGCCCTGTTTCTACTGTTTCCTTTATTTGTGTTCAACGCTGCAGCGGAAACACTGCCCGCAGGCGAGGAGATTGCCCGCCGTATCAACGCCCGTGATGAAGGAGAAGTCGTGTCACGTTTTGTGACGATGGCCATGACGGACCGAAGCGGCACTGAACGGGTTCGGGAAACCAAAAGCTTTCGTAAGTATTTCGGCAAAGAGAAGCGGACCGTTATCTTCTATTTGAGTCCTGCCAATATTAAGGACACGGCGTTTTTAACCTACGATTATCCCGAAGTCGATCGCGATGATGATCAATGGTTGTACTTGCCCGCCGTCAGAAAAGTTCGCCGTATCTCCGCGTCTGATCGCGGAGACTACTTTCTCGGGACGGACTTTACGTATGAAGACATTCGCAAGGAAACCAAGGTTGGGATTGAGGATTACTCTTGGAAAACTCTCGCCGAGGAGACCATCGATGGTCATCGGTGCTTTCTAGTCGAAGAGATTCCCGTAAATGAAAAAACCGCCAAGGAATTGGGCTACAGCAAAGTGCAGTCCTGGGTTGATGCCGAGATCTGGATGGTCCGTCAAGCCAAGTACTGGGATGTGGCGGGTAATCCGTTGAAGACCCTCCAGGTCAGGGAGATCACATTGATCCGGGACATCTGGACAGCCCATCAAATATCCGTCGAAAACCACAAGACCGGCCACAAGACGGTGTTTACCTTCAAAGATGTGAACTATGGGCAAAGTGTCAAGGATGAACTGTTCACCGAAGATGGCTTACGACGAGGATTCTAACGGGCCATGGCATGGCCACGTGCACAGTGCGGAGCGATTGCGCTGGCTGCCTGGTTTCTTGCCGCCGCCGCGTTCGCCGCAGGGACACCTGAGGATGGTGAATCGGCGAAGCCGAACCCTCTTCGTGTCAGCGCAATCCTTGAATCGGAAGGGGCCTATGGGATCACTCGTGATCGGGCTAGTAAGCTGGAATTCATCATTGATCCTCAACTGGAGTATCGATTCAGCGAGGACACGCGAGTCACCGCTATTGCCAGGCTGTATTCCGAAGGGTTCGACTACCTTGAACCCGGCCGACCGAGCCAGGCGGAGGTTGCACCCAATTCCCGTCGGCTGCTGCTGGGGGACCGCAGCGACATCGAACTGCGGGAGTTTTATCTGAAGACCTTGCTCTGGGGGACCCATCTGACCCTCGGCAAGCAACAGGTCGTGTGGGGCAAGGCGGATGGCTTGAAGCTGCTTGACGTGGTTAACCCTCAAAATTTCCGAGAGTTCATTCTTGACAACTTCGACGACTCCCGTATTCCGCTCTGGACATTGAATGCCGAATTGTCCATTGGAGGGGGTAATTTGCAATTTCTCTGGATACCGGATCGCAGCAATCATCAGCTGCCTAAAACGGACGCTACCTTTGCCTTCACCTCACCTCTGATAGTTCCTCAAGCGCCCCCCGGTGCTGCGGTGAATCTTCGATCTATTGAACGTCCCAACAATGTCGTCACCGATTCTGATTTCGGCATGCGATTTTCAAGATTTTGGCATGGCTGGGACCTCACCGTGAACTACCTGTACCATTATGCGGATTTTCCTGTGTTCTTTCAGTCAGTGCTTCTCGCTCCCGACGGTCCCACGGTTACGGTGAATCCTCGTTATGAACGGAATCATCTCATCGGGGGGTCGTTCAGCAATGCCTTCGGCAATCTGACCGTGCGGGGTGAGGCGACGTACAATACCGATCGATTCGTGTTGACCACGAATCGGAATGGCGGTGATGGGGTCATCAAGACTGGTGAAATAGCCTATGTCATAGGGCTGGATTGGTTCGGCATTCAGGATTCTCTGGTGAGTGTTCAGTTGTTTCAAAGCTGGTTACTCAATCCCGCCCACGGCATTGTCCGTGAGGCCCTGGATACGACGACCACCCTATTGCTCAGGCGGCACTTTTGGAATGAGACGTTGGAAGCAGAAATGTTATGGCTACACAATGTGAACTTCGGTGACGGCCTGATCAGGCCCAAGGTGAGTTATGAGTTGAGGGATAACATGAAAATTTGGACAGGCTTTGACCTGTTTTATGGTGATCATAACGGCCTGTTTGGACAATTTGATCGGAACGATAGACTCGTGATTGGAATGGAACTGGGGCTTTGACCAGTGGTTGTTCAATCCGATGACGGTGGTTGGTCTCCCGAATATTGGTCTCGGAGTATACGGGTCAGCAACTGTCTTGAAAATCAAGCTGGCTGCGTGACAGCCACCCGCCACGGCGTCCGGCTTTTCACCATCGCATTCAAGATGGTCAGCAGTTTCC
>JABMDG010000156.1 GCA_015904045.1 Nitrospira sp. | reverse complement strand
CATCCACGAGTGACGAGTGACCGATGACGAGTGACGAAATGCAGATGTTTCGACAAATGTTGCGTTCTAAAATTCATCGCGCCACAGTCACCGGCGCGCACCTGGAATACGAAGGCAGTTTGACCATCGATCAAGACTTGATGGAAGCCGCCGGGATTCTTCCGTATGAGGCAATCGTCTGTTCCAATTTGAATAACGGCGAGCGGTTCATGACCTATGCGATCAACGGCGGGCGGGGAAAGGGCGAGATCATTTTGAACGGACCCACGGCCCGAAAGGCAGCCGTCGGCGATCAAATCATCATTTTCTGTTACGAATATTACGGCGACGAAGAAATTAAAAAACATGCGCCGAGGATCGTGCGGGTCAATGACAAAAACCGAATCGTCGAGGTCGTGGATAAACGGTAATGGCGCTGCACAAACTGTCACTCTGTGACCTTCAGAAGAAATTCACCGCCGGTGAAGTCAGCGCGGTTGAGATCATCCGGGCGTATGCGCTGCGCATCGGCCAGGTCGAATCGAAAGTGCGGGCGTACGTCAATCAGGCGCAGGAATCCGCGTCGACGCAGGCGGACGCGCTGGACCGGCAACTCAAACAGTGGCGCAGGACGAAGCCGCTGATGGGGATGCCGCTCGCGATCAAGGACAATATCTGCACGGAAGGCGTGCCGACGACGTGCAGCTCGCGCATGTTGCAACACTTTGTGCCGCCCTATGATGCGACGGTGATCACCAAATTGCGCGAACAGGGCTACATCTTGTTGGGGAAGACCAATCTGGACGAATTTGCGATGGGGTCATCGACCGAAAATTCCGCGTTCGGTCCAAGCCGGAATCCCTGGGATCTTCATCGTGTGCCTGGTGGGTCGAGTGGAGGGTCCGCAGCGGCGGTGGCGGCAGACGAATGCGTCGCCGCACTTGGCTCAGACACGGGGGGATCCATTCGCCAACCGGCGGCGTTCTGCGGCGTGGTCGGGTTGAAACCGACCTATGGGCGGGTCTCTCGGTACGGGTTGGTCGCGTTTGCGTCGTCGCTCGATCAAATCGGCCCCATAACCAAAGATGTCCGCGACGCCGCGTGTGTGCTGGGCGCGATCGCCGGCCACGATCCGCAGGATTCCACCTCGGCCGATGTTCCGGTTCCCGACTACCTGAAGGCCTTGGTGAAGAAAGATCTTAAGAAACTGCGGGTCGGGGTGCCGCGAGAGTTCTTTGCCGAAGGGCTCGATCCGGAGGTGGACCAAGCGGTCAAGGCGGCGATCGCAGAATTGAAAACTCTGGGCGGCGAAATCAAGGATATCCAGCTGCCGAGGACCGATGCCGCAGTGGCGGTGTATTACGTGCTGGCGACGGCTGAAGCCAGTTCGAATCTTGCCCGTTTTGACGGCGTGAAATTCGGGCTCCGGGCGAAAGAGACCAAGGATCTGGCGGATCTCTACATGAAGACAAGGCAGGAAGGGTTCGGTCCGGAAGTCAAACGCCGCATCATGTTGGGCACCTATGTGCTGAGTGCGGGCTATTACGACGCGTACTACGGGAAGGCTCAGGCGGTGCGAACGCTGGTCTGTCAGGACTTCGAGTCGGCGTTCAAAGAAGTCGATCTGATTGTGACGCCGGCAACACCGACTCCCGCCTTCAAGCTGGGGGAGAAGAGCGAAGATCCGCTGCAGATGTATTTGTCCGACATCTTTACCATCTCAGTCAATCTGGCCGGTTTGCCGGCGATTGCGCTGCCCTGCGGATTCAGTAAGAGCGGGTTACCGATCGGGTTGCAACTGATCGGGCGACCGTTCGAGGAGGAAACAATCTTGCGGGCGGCCCATGCATATGAACAAGCCACGGAGTGGCGGACCAAGAAACCGAATATTCGTTAGACGTGAATCGTGGACCGCAGGACGGTTGGAAGTGAAGTCTGGTTCCGACGATTCACGGGTAACGAGGAGCGAATAACGGAGGGCTTATGTCGGGAGTTGAAATTGCTGCGCTGCTTGTAGC
>JABMDG010000155.1 GCA_015904045.1 Nitrospira sp. | reverse complement strand
GGGTTCACCAGGCGAAGCCTCTCTTCATAGCGCCGCCGGATCAACACCGCAAGCCGCAAACCGCACTTCGCGTGCCCCGCCAGTTCCATCTCGGACAGGTAGGAATTTAATCAGATAGGGCCTGAGGACAATTGGCATGCGTGGCAGGCCGATGTGCAGTATTGCGGGTGCTATCGGTATTCGACCTGGAGGCGGGCGAGGAAATCCTCCAGTTGCGCGATGTGCTGTTCGGCTGCAGTGTGGTCTTTTTGGATGGCTGCCAATTCCATGGCCCCGCCGATCTCGCTGATCCGATCGAAGCCATACCCCCCTCCGTCGCCTTTCATCCGATGTCCCAGCATTTGGACAGTCGAAAAGTCTGCGTTGGCTAGTGCATGACGGAGCGTGTGGAGATCTTTTCTCCGGTTGGCCAAAAAGTTTGGAACGATATCTTCAAAATCGCGGTCGATGTGTACGGTCACTTGCTCGGTTGATCCTGGATTTGGTGTGTGCATGGTCAGGCCGCCTGTTTGGTATGTGCCCGAAGGATTTCCAACAGCGTGGCCTTCTTCACGGGCTTGGTGATGTGAGTGGTGCAGCCGGCCTGAAACATCTTGGCGGCTTCTTCTTTGAGCGCAAACGCCGTGAGCGCAATGATCGGGATGGGCGGAAGGTTATGCTCGCGCTCCCACTGGCGGATCGCCTTTGTTGCGCTGTATCCATCCATGACGGGCATCTGCATATCCATCAGAATGATGTCGTACGGGCTGTGCTTGAACTGCTCCAATCCGGCCGCTCCATTGTCAGTGACGTCAAGACGATGGTTGGTCTGTTGGAGATAGGCGCGCACCAATAGCTGGTTGTCCGGAGAATCTTCTACGAGCAAAATGCGCAGCCCATGATCGGTTGTGGATGGAGTCGGCTCCGGCACTGTGGTTGGATTTGCTGGCGGGTTCTTGTTCCCTTTGGCGCGGTGTAAGGCGATGCCGATCGTCTCGATCAAGTCGGATCTGCGAATGGGTTTGACCAAGTAGCCGCCCAATTTCAAGTCGTAGGTGTGGGCAATGTCGTCGGCCCAGTGATGTGATGTGAGCATGATCGTGACGGGTCTTGGTAGGTCGGATGAGCCATTCAGCTGCTCGATAACCTGGAACCCACTCATGTTGGGCATCTGGGCATCGAGGAGCAGAAGCCCATAGGGAGTCCTTTTTTGGGCCGCGCGAGACAGTTCGTCGAGCGCGGCATTTCCATCGACCGCTTCGGTCACCGAGGCACCACAGGCAGCGAGGGTTTCTCGGAGAATCAAGCGATTGACGGGATGATCATCCACAATGAGTGTGCGTATGCCGGTGAGGTTGATACGGGAGTCCGGCATGTGAGTGCCGGAGGGCGGCTGGACCTCCAGTGCCACGGAACAGTAAAAGGTGCTTCCTTTGCCCACCGTGCTTTCCACCCAGATTGTCCCATTCATGCGCTCCGCGAGCTGCTTGGAGATCGGCAGGCCGAGTCCCGTTCCTCCATACTGCCGTGTGGTGGAACGATGGGCTTGAACGAAGCGGTCAAAGATGGTGCCCAGCTGATCGGCGGGAATGCCGATGCCGGTGTCGCTGACGGAGAGTCGGATCCTGCCGGGGGTGCGCGCTGCTTCGTCATTGGTGACGAGAACGACGACAGATCCTTCCTCCGTGAATTTCAAGGCATTGCCGATGAGATTGATGAAAATCTGTGTCAGCCGTGTTGGGTCGCCGATGAGGAATGTGGGGACGTCTGGCGCGATGTGGCACACGAGTTCTAGGCCTTTTTCATCGGCCCTCATCGCCAACATCTGCAGAACTTTGTCGATGACTTCGCTCAGATCGAAATCGATGGCTTCTAAGTCGAGACGACCCGATTCGATTTTAGAGAGATCGAGAATGTCGTTGACCAAACTGAGCAAGGTGTTGCCAGCCCGCCGGAAGATCCGTAGGTACTTGCGTTGTTCGGCCGTGAGGGTCGTTTCCCATAGGAGATCGGCCATCCCGATGATGGCGTTCATCGGCGTCCGGATCTCATGGCTCATGCTCGTCAGGAATTCGCTCTTGGCCCGGTTTGCGACTTCGGCTGCGTTTTTCGCGAGGCGAAGCTCCTGTTCTGTTTCGTTTCTCCGACGGGCTCCCATGGCCAAGGTCACGAAGGTGGTCAATGAACTGGCAAAGCGGATTTCTTCGGAAGACCAGGTACGCGGTCCCCCCACATGTTCGTGGCAGAGCACCCCGACGACTTTCCCGTCGAGCCGAATTGGCACATCCAACATCGCTCCGATCCCATGAGGTTGCAGGTACGATGCGGCAAATTCCCGGGTGCGGAGATCTCGATGGGCATCGTGGA
>JABMDG010000154.1 GCA_015904045.1 Nitrospira sp. | reverse complement strand
TGGCTGCCGATTGGGTTTCATGACTCCAATACCTCGGGACGCTTGGTCTCCCGAGTGGTCAATGACGTCGGATTGATGGCGAATGCCGCCTCAAGTGTCGTGAAAGACATCCTTCAAAACGTCCTCACGTTTCTTGCCATGGTCGGGGTCATTCTCTATCAGGATTGGAGACTGGCCGGCATCTCGCTCATCGTGCTTCCGCTCGCCGGTCTGACGATGGTGCGAGTGGGAAAGCGGTTGAAGAAATTAGCAGCGAGTGGGCAAGAGCAGATGGGTGATATGTCGTCGACACTGCAGGAAACCTTTGCCAGCATCAGAGTTGTGAAGGCATTCGGTCGTGAAGATGCGGAAGGGGAGCGATTCAGGGAGCGGAACCGGGCCTATCTCTCCACAACGTTGAAATCCAATCAGGTCTGGTCGATCGGCCATTCCTATATGGAAATCATCGGGGTAATCAGCGTCGCCACCCTCATTTGGTATGGCGGCTATCTTGTGATCAACGGGACGATGACCCCCGGCGCCTTCTTTTCGTTCATGGCGGCGATGTTATTGGCATATACGCCGGTTCGGAAATTGTCAGGATCAAACAATTTGATCCAGCAGGCGCTGGCGGCAGCGGAACGCGTATTTGACGTGTTGGACTTAAAAACGGAACAGTCTCGCGATCATGGCACGGTTCCCCTGACAGGCATCAAACAGGCCATAGAATTTAAGGGGGTGGCATTGTGCTACGAGAACCACACGATTCCCGCCCTGACCGATATTGATCTCGTGATCAAGCCGGGGGAAGTGATTGCGGTGGTTGGGAGCAGTGGGAGCGGAAAAACCTCCTTGGTGAGCTTGTTGCCACGGTTCTATGAGCCAACAGCCGGACGCATTCTCATCGACGGATTTCCGTTGCCCTCGTACCAGCTGCACTCGTTGCGTGCACACATTGGAATCGTTTCGCAAGAGGTGGTCTTGTTTGACGATACCATACAACGCAACATCGCGTTTGGACGGACTGGTGCGACTCAAGCCGAAGTTGAACGAGCCGCAAAAATGGCGTATGCCCATGACTTCATCCTCCGTCTCCCACAGGGATATGAATCGGTCATCGGAGAGCGCGGACTCAAGTTATCGGGAGGTGAACGCCAACGGTTGGCCATCGCGCGGGCTATTCTTCGTGACCCCCCATTGCTGATTTTGGATGAGGCCACGTCGGCGTTGGATTCGGAGTCGGAACGGATCGTGCAACTGGCGTTGGCGAACTTGTTGCAGAATCGGACGGCGCTGGTGATCGCACATCGCCTCTCTACGATTCAACATGCGGATCGTATCGTCGTGTTGGACCGTGGTGTGATCGTCGAAACGGGATCGCATGAAGAATTACTGCGGCGCGGCGGGGTGTACCAGCGGTTGCACGCCTTGCAATTTCAGGATGTGACAGGTGTGTGACTCTCGCAGGCATGGGTGCTGAGTGCTGAGTGCTGACAAGAAAACGAGTGTGAAGAAACGAGTTCAGCAGTGGGTCAAATGCTCGCTGTTACCGCCGGTGGCGGCCGCCGCGATTCGCGCTGTCGCGCAGTCAATGCGGTGCGAGACGCGCGGGCATGAGGCGGTCGATGTGTTGTATCGTGAAGGCCATCACATCATTCTGGCCTTTTGGCATGCCCAGCAGTTGATGATCCCGATTGGGTATCGCGGAACGGGTTCCCATGTGCTGATCAGCCAACATGGCGACGGAGAAATCATTGCGCGCATCATCGCGCGATTTGGCCATGACGCGGTGCGGGGATCGAGCACCCGAGGCGGTGCCGGCGCGCTGCGCGCGCTGATCAAACTGGGCCGGTCAGGCCGGGACGTGGTGGTGACACCGGACGGCCCCAAAGGTCCGCCCCGCATCGCGAAACCCGGCGTCATCCAACTGGCCAGGGCGACAGGCCTCCCGATCGTGCCCTTGGCCTTCGCCTGCTCAAAAAAAAACTCTTTGCGAGCTGGGACCGGTACATGGTCCCGTATCCTTTCTCCCGGGGCCTCTTCCTCTACGGAGATCCGCTCTGGGTTCCGCGTGAGGCGGATGACGGGGCGCTCGAAGCGGCCCGCCTGGAACTTGAGACGGTGCTCAATCGCTTGACCGATCAGGCGGAGCAAAACGTCATTCGTCATTCGTCAAGCGTCAAGCGTGGGCCGAGGCCTGGCGGCTTGGGCAATTCCTCGATTGACGCATGACGATTGACGATCAACGGGCTTTCGATGTGGAAATTTCTCTATAACCTCGGCCTTCTCGTTGCCGCTCCTGTCATCGTGGGGGTGTTGGTGGCGAAGCCACGCTGTCGGCGAGGCTTTCTCCAGCGAATGGGGTGGCAGACGCATCCGTCGGACCGCGTGAGGGATGCCCGGCCCCTGATTTGGGTCCATGCCGTGTCGCTTGGAGAAGCTGTGGCGGCGGTGCCGCTGGTGAAAGCCTTGCATGAACGGCATCCCGGCTATCGATATATTGTATCGACCGTTACGGATACAGGCCGCGAAGCGGTCGAGCAACGATTAGCAGGTGTGGCGGAGCATCGGTACGCGCCAATGGATTTTGCGTGGGCGGTCACACGCATGGTGGATCGATTGCGGCCGGTGGTCTATCTGTTCGTCGAGACCGAGTTGTGGCCCAATCTGCTCTGGACGATGCGAAATCGGCGGATTCCGGCCATCCTCGTCAACGGACGGCTGTCGTCGCGTTCATTCCGCCGTCAAGATATCGTAGGGATCCGTGCTCTGTATCGATCGGTGCTTCGCTCAATCACCCTGTGTCTGATGCAATCCGATCGGGACCGGCAACGGATTGTTGCCTTGGGAGCCGATCCGGAGGCGGTCCATACGACCGGCAACATCAAGTTTGACCAGCCCTTGCCTGTCATGGAAGCGGAGACATCGTGGCGCAGAAGTATGGGGCTTCACGAAGGAGAACGGTTGATTTTGGCCGGCAGTACCCATCCCGGGGAAGAGGAACTGTTGGTCTTAGCCTACGGGCGGATTGTGAACGAGCATCCCTCGGCTGTGTTGATGCTGGCGCCTAGGCATATCGAGCGGGTGGATCAGGTCGAAGCGATGATTCGAGAAGCCGGATTTGTCGCGCAACGTAAGAGCCGGAGCGGCGAGCGGGTTGTTGGCCCACGGGTCATCATCTTGGACACGAGAGGGGAATTGGCCCGCGCCTATCGGGAGTCAGTCGTGGCCTTTGTGGGTGGAACGCTGGTTCCGGTCGGTGGCCACAATTTGCTGGAACCGGCGGTGTGGGGACGACCCGTGCTGTTCGGGCCGTATACGGATCACTGTGCCGAAATGGCGGCATTGTTGGATGAAGCCGGAGGAGGCCGCCGAGTCCTGGGAGTCGAGGACATGGTCAGGTGTTGTACCGAGTGGTTGTCCGATCAGGACGCCTGTAACACGGTTGGGCAAGCCGCCAAGCGTGTCGTGTTGGACAATCAAGGGGCATTGAAACGCAGTCTGGAACTGATCGAATCCTGTCTG
>JABMDG010000153.1 GCA_015904045.1 Nitrospira sp. | reverse complement strand
TGGCCTGACGAACCGCGCGCCGCACCAATTGATGAATCATGTCAGGTTCCGAAAACCGGACCTCCCGCTTGGTAGGATGCACATTCACATCGACACGATCGGGATCGACATCCAGGAACAGCACGAAGAGCGGATGGCACCCCTTGGCAAGAGACGCCCCGTAACCCTCCGCCACCGCGTGCAGCACCGCGGCGTTCCGAACCGGGCGCCGGTTCAGGAACAATTCCTGTGGCGTCCGCGATGCTCTCGCATGCACCGGATCGACGGCATACCCCCCGATTCTGGCTACCGGAAGCTCCGCGCGGACCGCGCGGCATTGATCGAGAAACAGGCGCCGATAGACTTGGCCGACTCGATCCTGCTCCGCCTGCACGGCAGGATAATTGACCATCTCCGTTCCGTTATGGATCAATCTAAAATGTACGGACGGCCAGGCGAGCGCGGCTTGCTGAATGACACGGCTGATATGGGATAATTCCGTGGGAATCGACTTCAGAAATTTCTTCCGGGCCGGCTGATTATAAAACAACTCCGCCACTTCGATACTCGTCCCCGCCACCGGAGGCGCCTCGGCGATGGTTCCGATCCTTCCCCCCTCTACCCGGAACTCGATGCCGGTCTCGGCCGACCGCAGCGCCGTGGCAAGACGCACACGGGACACGGATGCGATGCTCGGCAAGGCCTCGCCACGAAATCCCATGGTGCGGATGGACCAGAGATCCTGATCGGACCGCAGTTTGCTCGTGGCATGCCGGTAGAACGCGCGTGGCGCATCGTGCCGGGACATCCCCTCGCCATCATCGGTGACGCGGATCACCGCCAACCCACCGTCCTTGACCTCGACGGTGATGGACCGCGCGCCGGCATCAAGGCTGTTTTCAACGAGCTCCTTGACCACCGCAGCCGGGCGTTCGACCACCTCACCCGCGGCAATACGACTGACGACGTCGTCCGGCAATATATGGATCTTCCCGCTGCCGCCGACCGTCAGCACAGTATGACTCTCCTCAGGAAACGATGATGCGGGGGAAAGGGGGGGCGGCAAGACGCCGCGACAGTCATCGGATTTCAGCCAACTTGTTTTTCGCCAGTTTGGATTCGTCGGATGCAGGGAACTCTTCCAGCACGCGTTTCAAACTTCGCTTCGACTTGACCAGATCGCCGGTCTCCGCCGTAGCCAAGCCCAATTTATACAACGCGGCGGGCGCTTTTTCATTGCCTGGGTACTCCGCCAACAGCGATTCGAATGTCTGAATCGCACGGCCGTAGTCCTTCAAATTGTAATACGACTCGCCCAACCAGTACTGCGCGTTGGGCGCCAGCGACGTGCCGGAGAAATCCTTTCCAAAGCGTTGGAATCCCGCCACGGCCAGTTCATACTTGCCGTTGAGATAATCGTTATACGCCAGATTGAAGGCGGACGTCGGGGTTATGCCCGGCGCGGTCGTGACCGGCTCTGCCGGCCTGACCGGCTTGGGCGGCCGGAGATCGGAGGACATGGGGTCCGGCTTCGCTGGAGGTTGGGTGGCCGTTTCTTCCAGCTTCGCCAGCCGGTTCTCGATTCGTTGGAGACGTGCGGCGATTTCGTCCACGCGCGGCTTGCCTGCCTCCGCATCTTTGGCCCGCTCCACCGACTCCAACCGCCGCAGGACGGCATCCACCCGTTGGTGGTCCTGCTCTTGGGAGCGCGACATCGTGGCAAGCTGATCGCGAACTTCGATGAAGTCCGCATGCTTGGCACACCCGGCCAACACCGATCCCGCCATCACCATTCCGACCACCAACACGGCAGGCATGCCCTGAGCCTTCATGTGACCTATCGGACCTCCTTGAGCTGAGCGAGTTTGCCCGAGGCTTTTCCCGCCTCAGGGCTTTTCGGATACAACGTCAGGACTTGCTTGAATGCGGACGACGCCCGCTTGACATCCTTCAACGCCAGATACGCATAGCCTTTCTTCAGCATCGCGGCTGGGACCTTCTCGCTTCGGGGATAGTCGGTCTCCACCCGATCATACGCATCGATCGCCTTCTGAAAATCCTTCTTGCCATAATAGGCCTCTCCCTGCCAATACCGGGCGTTCGGCGCCAAATCGGAATTGGGATACTCCAAGAGGAATGCGGCGAACCCCTGGCGAGCCCCCTCCAAATCCCCGCCCCGGAACAAGGTCAGCACCTGCTCATACTTGACCCGATCGGGCGGCTCGGCTCCGTTCTGAGCGGATTCCGACGCAGGCGACTCTTGGGGGGCACCTATCCCGACCGGGGCGGACGCCGTCTCAATGCCGTCCGGCATCGCCGCAGCGGCAGGCCGTTGCGAGGACTTGGTCGCCTGCTGACGGCCCGACTTGGAGCCGGCCTGCTCCACGGATTTGACGAGCGAATCGATCCGGCGTTCTTGCTCCTCGAATCGTGAGGCCGCTTGTTGCTTCATGACCTCCAGCGTTTTGGCGATCGCGGCGACGTGCTGGGCAGTACGTTCTTGCTGTTCCACTCGCTCGTTGAGTCCAACCAGGGCCTCGCGGAATCCCGTCAGCGCCTGATTGAATTGGGAGAACTTTTCGGACACCTGGCTCAAGTGGTGCTGCGTCTCGCTTACACCCTTGTGCTGCTCATCCAGCTTGGCATCCACCCGCTTGCTTAACGTGTCGTTTGTCCGCTGCACGATGTCGACGATATCTCTCTTGAGCGTCTCGATCGCATGATCCATGGATTTGGAAAACTCGTCGAGCTTGGACGTGGACTTCGCTTCTTGATTATCGAGGCTTTTCTGGACCCAGGCATGTCGTGTGGT
>JABMDG010000152.1 GCA_015904045.1 Nitrospira sp. | reverse complement strand
TCTTGAACGTCGGTCTTTTTTTGAGTTTGGTCACGATACGTCCTCCGCTCCTTGGGACTCATATCTCTGGCTGAAATAATGCGGATGCGCCGTCGACGGGGGGAAGGGGGTCAGTCCCCAAGGCCCCGCGTGGAAACCCCAGCACGGATAACTTCTTCAGCATCGTAAACGCGCTTCAGAAAAAGGCTCACGTCAAATTACGCGTGACAGCAAAGGCCGGCTGAAAGAGCACTGGCCCATCTCGCAGCCTACTCAACTTCTACAACTTAGCCTTGCCTACGCTGCGCCTTTGCGCGGTTCGCGATGCAGGGCCTCGGCAACCGCGCGAGGGTTCCGAGTCGCAACGCGCAGAAGCGCGAGTGCTGGGCCGTCAGGGGTGCGCCTTCCCTGCTCCCAGTTGCGCAAGGTTGCCACGCTCACCCCGATCATCAGGGCAAACTCGGTTTGTGACGCCTTGAGCTTTTCCCGAACACTCTTCACATCGGTCGGTCGAAAGGTCGTCACTCGAGCAGGCTTCATGACCCCTCGCCGTATTTTCCCCGCCTGCCGGATGCTCGTCAGTAGTTCCTGAAATGCCGCGTCCTTCATGTGAATTCCTCCCGAACCAGTTTCGCCAGCGCCTTGAGCTGTGTGGCCGTCAAATCGCCCTGCTCGTTCTTCGCGTAGAGATACAGCATGTAAAATGTCCGGCTTGCCGGTTCCCAATAATAGATGAGGCGTACGCCCCCGCGCTTACCTCGACCCGGCGCCGCCCAACGAAGCTTTCTCAATCCTGCTCCACCCTGAATAAGTGAGCCTTGGGCAGGACGAAGCAACATTGCCAACTGGAGTGCGCGATACATCTCATCGTCAAGATGACGACGGAGCGCGGCGGTAAATACCGGGGTCTCGACGAACCGCATAGCCCATGCTACGCCAATGGCGCAGTCTCTTGCAAGATGGTTCCATTGCCCTATTCAGAAATGAGCCGGAACAATACCCCTGATTGGGCTCCATCGGGCTGTGACGTAGGTAGGTTCTATTGCGTTTGACCAACACAACCTCACTGCATGATGGAACGCTTGCCGAAAAACTGAGCCAAGAAACTAGACACCTCCCCAATCCTGAGTATAATGGCCTCACTCCATGCGCGATGCACGGAATCCACTTCAACCCTGAACCATCACGATAGGTCTATGCCACATACACGTAAACAAGTGCTCACCATCGCCGGCTCCGACTCCGGCGGAGGCGCAGGAATTCAAGCTGACATCAAAGCCATGTCCGCGAATGGCGTCTTCGCCATGTCGGTGATCACGGCGATTACGGCCCAGAATACGGAAGAGGTTACGGACGTCTTTGAATTGCCGCCCGCGATCATCGCCTCCCAAATCGACGCCGTTTTCGACGATTTCGACGTCGCCGCCGTGAAAACCGGCATGCTGGGTTCCGCCGCCATTGTCGAAACAGTAGCCGCGATGTTGAAACCTCAGAACCTGACCAACCTCGTCGTTGACCCGGTGATGATTGCCAAGAGCGGCCACTCCCTCTTGAAACCGGACGCGATCGACGTCTTGAAAGCGCGCCTCTTTCCGCTCGCCCTGGTGGTCACGCCGAACGTGCATGAAGCCCAGCAACTGTCCGGCATCGAGATCAAATCGCTGGCTGATGCGCGGCGGGCGGCGAAGGTGATTCACGGCTTTGGATGCAAGTACGTCTTGATCAAGGGCGGCCATCTGCTGACCGAGCGGGCTACCGATCTGTTGTACGACGGCCGGTTCTTCACCGTCTTCAAGGGGGACTTCATCGACACTCCGCACACCCACGGCACCGGCTGCACCTTCGCCTCCGCCATCGCCGCGCATCTTGCGCTCGGCAGGCCGATCGGCGATGCCGTCCAAACCGCCAAGGCCTACCTCACGGAAGCGATTCGCCATAGCCTGGCGATCGGCCACGGGCACGGCCCGACGGACCACTTTTATTTCCTCGAGCGATAAGAGGCACGGATGCTGCGGCATTGTCCTCCCATCG
>JABMDG010000151.1 GCA_015904045.1 Nitrospira sp. | reverse complement strand
ATACCACGGATATTCCCATTTATCCGGCATCGAGATGACATCGGCATTGAAGAGATGCGTCCAATCCGCGTTGCGGCCGCGCAGCCGTTCGCGCGGCGGTTCCGGCATACCGGGGTCGCCCTTGAGCCAACGCGTGAGATCGTAGTGATAAAACTGCTTGCTCCACAGCAGACCGGCAAAGGCTTGGCGCTGCACGGATTTGGCATCTTCGGACAGATCGGCCGGCACCAGTTCCCCGTAAAACTCGTCAGCCTCTCGAATTCGTTGTGTGAATAGGGCATCGAACACCTTCCGTGTCAGGCCCCCATCCCCTTCCTCATTCGTGAAACGCAGGAAGATCGTATCCGAGGCGCCGGGGTCCAGCCTGAGAACATAGTGTGCGGCAGCCTTCGAGCCGACTTTGTCAGGATTGACCGATGCTTTATCACCAAACACGACATAGTCATGAAAACTGTCTTTGACATAGCGGGCCCCCTCTGTATCACCATAGAGGCGGCGGCTGTTGGTTTCGTTTTCCGTGAACAGAAGAGGGGGGCGGCGGTCACACCAGAGTTGCCGCTTGCCGTAGTAATCATGGTCCAGTTCGATGACGCTCACGTCGTGAGTGGACCGCCCTTCCCTCATGCGTGGGCGACGTGCGTCGAGACCCCACGACCAGGTATTCCGAAACCACAGGGTCGGCAGGAGCGTCAGCTCGGCGGAATCAGGCCCCCGGTTGATGACCTGGATGCGGATCAACAGATCCTCCGGCGTGGACTTGGCATATTCCACCAGAATGTCGAAATACCGATTCTGATCGAAGACGCCGGTATCGATCAGCTCATATTCCTGCTCGCGTCTGCCGCGCCGACGATTCCCCTCCACCAGCTCTGCATAAGGGAATTCGGCCTGCGGATAGCGATAGAGATACTTCATGTAGGAGTGGGTCGGTGTCGAATCGAGATAAAAATAATACTCTTTGACATCTTCCCCATGGTTGCCTTCGTTGCCGGTCAAACCGAACAGCCGTTCCTTTAAAATAGGATCCCGTCCGTTCCACAGTGCAATGGCAAAACAGATATGCTGGTGCCGGTCCGAAATGCCGGCTAACCCATCCTCATTCCATCGATAGGCACGTGACCGGGCATGATCATGAGGAAACGCTTCCCACGCGGTGCCGTGCGGACTGTAGTCCTCCCTGACCGTCCCCCAAGCGCGCTCACTGAGATAGGGCCCCCATCGTTTCCAATGTTGCTTTCGGCGGGCGTCCTCTTCCAGGCGCGTTTGTTCAGCCAACTGGACTGGTTGTGATAGAGAAGACGTTCGGGATGCACCTGCCATACAAGCTCTCAGCTACCGAGCAGAAGACGTTCCATGCGCGACGGTACCGTATGCCTTGGATACGTGATCGGTACGATGCGCCTATCGGATTGCGAAATCAACCGCGAGCACCTGGAAACCGACGCGCTGGTTCACACCCAGCTCCTGCTTCTTCGGCAGAATGCGCGTTCAACTCAAGACGTGCTGATCGTTCGTTGGATTTCAGGAGGGAATCTTACAGATAGCCCAGGCGCTGCTACGCCCTGTGCCAGAAATTCGCGACTATGTCAGAGGGGGATGTGAACGAGACCTGTCAGAAGGACACTCGTGTAGGCGTGTGGCCTAGCTCCACACAACCTGCTCTTGGTTCAAGAGGTAGTCGATGACTTCGATGCTATTGCGCATCTGCAATTGCGCCTGCTCAGACATAGGAAGCACTGCACCCACCAACTTGCCCGACTCCATATCATGGAGGGAAGGAATGCCTTCATTGGCGAACTTTTCAAGCTCACTGCGAAAACTGGCCAAGAGAGACCTCCTTCTTGTTGAGTCTTTTCGGCCCCGTCTCACGATTTCTTAAGCGGGGGCCGGAGCCTGTCCGTCATGTCGCTTGAAGAAAGCATAGCATATGCCTGTGCCTTGTCACGGAATCTTCTATCTCGTTGTATTACTGCTATTTTACTGATGCCGTGAGGAGGGGATCGGGAGTGGGGGCTGGGCGCCGAGATACGAAAACGGTCCTTTGTTTAAAAGTGTCGTATCGTGTCTCAGCCGAAAGTCGTCATGCTCGGGGTCCACAAAACGAGGATCCGCAGCAATATCCGATTCAGGCTTGAGCTCCGGAGCCTGAAGGGGCGGCGATCCTGCCTTCAGATAATTGCCTTCTTTGTTGAATAGGCCATTGAACGAGAGAGTGGTGTGACTCGATGGCGCGATCACAAAACCGATTGTATTGAAGCTCACGATATTGCCCGACACTTCGTTGTGCGAGGAGCCGAGAAACGCTGCTCCCCCACCGTTCTTCACCAGCGTGTTGCTGATGAGCACGGCTTTGCCACCATCGCCAATGACAACCGCTTCGTACAGATTTCCCGTGATCACATTCCGTTCAAGCCGGACCTCCGACTTCCCGGCCACGTTCACACCATGATCGTTGTCATGAATCACATTGCCGATCAACACGGCCTGCGTATCGGCGAACTGCACGCCCGTCGTTTCACTGCCACCGATGAGACAGTTCTCGATACGGACATTCTGCACCTGTTGGCCGAACAACATTCCCTTCACGCGCAGATGCCGAAGAGTAATCCGTTTCCCATTGAAGATGCCAACGGCGTGCCCTCCATGTTCATTGACCGTCAGGCCGGTAATTTCGATATCCGTTGCACCGTATGGCCACTTGCCGACGTGCAACACCCCGACACGATCCCGGTGACCCAGCAGGGTCACTTGGTCAACCCCGGCGCCGACCAGCTTAATTCCCTCCTTGCTGTGAATGGTGAGGTCTTGAGGATAGGTCCCGGGTTTGAGAAAGACGGTCTCCCCTTTCTTGGCGCTATCGACAGCCTCTTGAATCGAAGAGAAATCTCCCGATCCGTCGAGTGCGACGGTGATGGTTCGTGGTGCGGTCGCAGAATTCTCCGCCAGGGCTCCTGCACACCCAACGCTCATCCACGTGAGAACCATTGCTGTGAGAAAGACAGGCCGCATGGAGAATTTCATACAAGCGGAGAGCTCACCCTGTCAATCGCCCTTTATGGTGCGACATGCCGCATGATAAGCTCCGCTGCCATGATGCTTGTCGGCCTGACCGGTGGTGTGGCAACTGGGAAAAGTACAGTCGCAAGAATGTTTGGACAATGTGGCGCCATCATCATCGATGCCGATGATTTGGCACGAGAGGTTGTCCGGCCAGGCAAACCGGCATGGCGGGAGATCGTGAAGGAGTTCGGCCCTGACATTCTCAACGCCGATCGCAGGCTCAATCGCCAGGCGCTCGGTGCCATCGTATTTCGCAACAAGGCGAAGCGGCGGCGCCTGGAACGGATCATCCATCCCCGCGTCGCCCGGGAACAGATGCGTCTGTCGAGAGCCGCCGCCATGAAAGACCCCCACGCGGTCGTGATCTACGATGTGCCGCTCCTCTTCGAGGCCGGAATCGACAAGCGAGTGGATAAGACCATCGTCGTCACTGCCGACCGGGAAACCCAAATCGCCCGCCTCAGGAAACGGAACGGCCTCACCCGCACCGAGGCCATCCGGCGCATCAACAGTCAGCTGCCGTTGGCCAAGAAAGTTGCGCGGGCAGACTATGTGTTAGATGGAACCATGAAGAAACCGCTTCTCTCCAAAGCGACAGCCACATTATTTCACCAGTTGCACCTGCTCACCTAGTCTCTAGCTGCACCACCGCCTGCTATCGTCCCGACACATACCTGTGCTAAAGTTTTCCGTAATGCACAGTGTTGTCATCATCGGTTCAGGACCTGCTGGCTTGACTGCCGCGATCTATTCCGCGCGGGCGAATCTCGCGCCCCTCCTTATTGAAGGCTGGCAATCCGGCGGGCAGCTCACCACCACCACCGAGGTAGAAAACTACCCGGGATTCGCCAAAGGGATCATGGGCCCGGAATTGATGAAGGACATGCGGGCGCAGGCGGAGCGATTCGGCACAACGTTTCTGACCGGCGATGTGTCCGCCGTGAACTTCGCAACACGCCCGTTCAGCATTACGATAGACGGCGACCGGACCGTTCAATCGAAGACCGTCATCATCGCCACCGGCGCGTCGGCCATTCCGATTGGAGTGCCGAACGAGATGCGATTGACCGGTCATGGTGTGTCTACGTGCGCCACCTGTGATGGTTTTTTCTTCAGGGGCAAACCATTGGTCGTCGTCGGTGGTGGCGACAGCGCCATGGAAGAAGCGACTTTTCTGACCAAGTTTGCCACCAACGTGTCGATCGTGCATCGGCGCGACAAGCTGCGTGCATCGAAAATCATGCAAGATCGGGCGATGAACAACGAAAAGATTTCTTTCGTATGGAATTCCATCGTGGAAGACATCCTCGGCGCCGACGTGGTCACCGGCGTGCGGCTCCGGAATGTCGTGACGGGGAAGAGTATCGATATGCCTTGCGCCGGAGTCTTCGTGGCCATCGGCCATCGGCCGAACACGGCTCTCTTTTCCGGCCAACTTGACCTGGATGGCAAGGGATATATCCGGACGCACAACGGAACGGCTACCAGTGTGCCGGGCATTTTCGCCGCCGGTGATGTCCAAGACTCGACGTACCGCCAGGCCGTCACTGCCGCCGGGAGTGGGTGCATGGCGGCAATCGATGCGGAGCGATTCTTAGAATCCGTGTAAAGTGATGCGTGACCAGTGAGAAGTACAAATTCATCACCCACTGATCATGCGCTCAGTGCACATCACCCTTCACTCATCACTGTTCACTAACCTATGCACTGCGCCATCGTCCATTACCATGAGCTCGCGCTCAAGGGCCGCAATCGCGATCTGTTTGAAGACCGGTTGGTTGACAATATTCAGCGAGCCCTTAAGGGTGTAGGTATCACACGGGTTGAGAAGCTCAGAAACCGTATTCGCGTGCTACTTCCACCGGAGATCGATCCCTCCCTCATACAGGATCGTCTGAGGCGTGTCTGCGGAGTCGCCAATTTATTTCTCGCGCATGCGGTGCCGCTTGATATGGCCCAGACACGCCTCGACGAACTGAGTGCCGCCGTCATCGAGGATCTTCGGCCCAAATCGTTTTCCACCTTCCGTGTCACGGCCAAACGAGCCGACAAGCGTTTGTCGATGACCTCGATGGATGTCGAGCGGGCCGTCGGCGCAGCTGTCTGCGATACTCTGGGGAAGAAAGTCAACCTGAAGAATCCAGACCTCACTATTTATCTCGAGCTACTTACCAAAGAGGCCTACTTCGCGACCGAAAAAGTGCAGGGTCCTGGTGGGATGCCGGTCGGCGTCAGCGGGAAGGTGACCTGTTTGATTTCGGGCGGCATCGACTCGCCCGTCGCCGCCTATCGCATGATCAAGCGTGGATGCCGCGCCTTTTTCGTCCATTTTTCAGGCCGCCCTTTGGTCAGCCGGGCATCGGAAGAGAAGGTGCGCGATCTCGTACAGATCCTGACTGCGTATCAGTACGAATCGCGCCTTGCGGTCATCCCCTTTGGAGAAATCCAGCGAGAAATCGTGCTCCATACCCCGGCGCCGTTCCGCGTGGTGCTCTATCGCCGGATGATGTTGCGCATCGCAGAGGAACTCGCGAGAAAGGAGTCCTGTTGGGGGCTGGTAACCGGGGACAGCTTAGGACAAGTGGCATCGCAAACCCCTGAAAATCTGTCCGTGGTTGAAGAGGCGACCGCGCTGCCTCTCCTGCGACCGCTTATCGGGATGGACAAACTTGAAATTACGGACGAAGCGCGGCGCCTCGGCACTTACGACACGTCCATTGAGGAAGATCAGGACTGCTGCAAATTGTTCACGCCCCCCCATCCCAGCACCAAAACCAGACTGGATGTGCTCCAGAAGATTGAACGGAATCTCGACGTTCCGGGTCTGGTCAAACAGGGCTTGGACAAAGCTGAGTTGTCCGAATTCCGGTTCCCGATCTGACCCGTTCTCGCCTAGCCGCAGTACCTCATCGTCCAATCAGTCCCTTCCGCCGCGACCGCACCGACCCACCCTGGTTCGAGAGGGAGGAACCGAACAGGCCTGACCGCTCCGTCGTACTTGCCATCACCCAGAACCAGATGCCCTTCCGTGCCGTCGCCAGCCAGTTCGATGTGGTCGCCATGCAGAGGGAAGGTCATCCCTGTGCCGGCGGCCTTGAAGACCGCTTCTCTGGCTACCCACGCTTGTAGAAATCGTTGATGGAGTTGTCCCGGATCCCCGTTCTCAATGAAGACCACGTCTCGATCCGATAAAAACCGTCGGGCCAGACTCATCACGTCCACATCCGGCCGGACCTTTTCAAGATCGATTCCCACTTCCCGGTCCTTTGCAACAGCGACGAGCGCTTTCCCATGAGAGTGGGTCATGTTAAATCGGATCGAAGGATCATCCGAGAGAAATGGTTTCCCCTTGGCGGTTCTTTGAATTGCCAAATCCTGCGGCCGACCCATGCAATAGCGGCTGAGGATCACCCGCAGTCCGGCATGGGCCACGACGAATTGATCACGATGCAGTTTGGACACCAGCCGGTCTGCTCGCGTTTGTTCCTCGTCCGACAAAAGACGTGACGCACTTAGACACTCCGCCGCACCACGATCGAGCAAGAATGCATAGACATGTACGTCGTCTGCCCCGATTGCGCCCGGAGATGTCTTTTGACTATTCTGTTCGAAGACCATTCGCTCGAAAGTAAGACTCGATCTTTCCA
>JABMDG010000150.1 GCA_015904045.1 Nitrospira sp. | reverse complement strand
AGAGTCAGGCATTGGCGCAGTGGTGTCAGGAGCAGGGGTGGGGGTTCTCTTGCTACGATGTGCGCGGGTTCGGCGACTCTGAAGGGCGGTTTACCGATTACACCCTCTCAGACTGGATCGCTGATGCACGGACAGTGGTGAAATCTATAGAGGCTGGGCCACCCGTCACAGTCGTCGGCAATTCGCTCGGCAGTTGGATCGCGTGGTTGGTAGCACAGGAATTTCCCATCGTCGAGGAACTCATCCTGATCGCACCGGCGTTCAACATGATGGGTGAGCGAGCCAAGACCATCTCGAAGGACCGGCTTCATCACTGGCATACGGCCGGCTGGATGCCCTGGGATGATGATCCGTTACACAGGGATTGGCCCTTATCCTGGAAATGGGTGGAAGAGAGCGAACGGTATTGGGCCGGAACCTTCGATGTCACTCGTCACGTGAAGACGACGATTCTGCATGGTCTGCAAGATGCGGTCATCGATCCGGAAGGCAGCCGACAATTCGCAGACGAATTGCGTCGCCGTGTTCCGGGGTTCCCACTTGACCTTCGGCTGATTCAGGGCGACCATCGGCTCAGCAGTCCGGAGCACCTGGAACTGTTTCGACGATTGGTGATCAGAGAGGTGTAATGCTGGTTCTCATGCATAAAGAATGTGGCGGCCCGGCGTTGGAAGAGTCGCCGGTCGGCGAGGTCTGCGCCGTTCCCATCGATCGGTTTCCCTTCCCGTGCTTTACCTGCCTGGAAGATATTCTCGACGAATCCGAAGTGCGGCTATCGGAAGAGCTGGGGATCTAGTTAAAGGTCACGGCCCAGCAACAATCGTTGAGCTAACGGCTGGCGTCTGCACATGCTCAGGCCTCACACCCAGCCCGATCATCCTGGCGGGGATGCGGCGGAGAAAAGGGAATCGTGCAAGCAGCCGAAGGGCAAAAGGAGGCCGAAGCGGGACGGTGCTCCCTAGCACACGCCTGATCACACGGTTCTGGACAGTGAGCTGGACTCGTTGTGTCATCGCGGTCGGCCAGGCGCGGCGGGCTTGCACCTTGGCCAAATCCGATTCAGTCACGCGCCCGTCACGTAACGGTTGTGCCAACAAATTCGCAGTGGCCACCGCGTCCTGAATGGCCAGATTGATGCCGACGCCGCCGACCGGTGACATGGCATGGGCTGCATCTCCGATGCAGAGAAGTCCAGGTTTATACCATTGCCGCAACCGGTCGACCTGGACAGTCAGCAGTTTGATCAAGTCCCAGTCGTGCAGCTCATGAACGCGGTCTGCGGCAAACGGGGCCAGCTTCGCCACGCTGTCGCGGAACGTCTGTAGGCCTTGGGCCTGAACCTCATTCAGCGATCCTTTGGCGATTACGAAGCCGCATTGCCAGTAGTCGCCCCGATTCAACATGATGAAGATGCGGCCGGCATCGAAGCGGCCCATCGGGTCGGCCGGATCGCTCGACTGGCGAGACAACCGGAACCAGAGCACATCCATGGGCGCCCCGAATTCCTCTACCACCAGCCCGGCTCGCTTGCGGA
>JABMDG010000015.1:6842-9046 GCA_015904045.1 Nitrospira sp. | reverse complement strand
AATCACTGTGCGGGAATACGACTGCCAGAATCGCAAAAGCCAACCGGTGAAAACGACATGGTATGCCGACCACATGGGTTCCGGAGCAGCAGGGCGCAGCACCGGAGCCAAAGGCCAATTAGCAACGTCGGCTTCGGGTACAGCTACTGCTGCGCTCATGACAACAGCCTGTGGTCGTTAAAGGGTTGCCAAGACTTAGCAGGCTGCGGAAAAACCCACGTGGGCTTCTAAGGCCATCACAAATCTCGATGGTTGAGACGACACCAAACAGCCATGCAGGATGCTCACAATGGCCGTCCAGCGAGGCCTCAGCGAGCGAAGAGGCGAATCGTACTCTGTGCCGTACGTTAAGCCTCTGAGCGACGCGAGAACAAAGTTGGCGGACTTTTTCAGCATCCTGTTAGATACTTAGATGAGGGTTTGGCACATTATCGAGCAAGTGAGATGACTCGCCGAACGAACACCGGCAGTCGGAGTCACAACAGCGCATAGTCAGACAGGATCGACTCAGCAGCTTTCCGTCCCGATAAGAGCGCCCCATCCAGCGTCCCGCTTTCCCGGTAATCGCCACACAGGTACAGATGCTCCGTCACGCGCGGTGAAGTGATATGGTCCCCAGATGGAAGCACGCTTATTGGGGGCAGCGCACGGTGAATGCGATCAGTCCGCAAATGACGCCATTCGTCGACTTGCGAGCCGAACCAGGATCGAAGGTACAGCCGTACCGCTTGTGAAACATCCTCATGCGTATCATCCTGTCCAGTAGCCGTCACTGAGATCAAGGCCCGCCCAGGCGGCGCGTACGAAGGCGCCGCTTCACTCAGGACACAGACGGTCCGGACCACCCCATCGCCTTCCCCATTCAACATCAACCAGGGGCCGCGTTGCGGAGCAACGGGGGCATCGAAATAGAGCGTCATCGAGCCACGAGCTGAGGCTCCTGGTACGTGCTCCCCTCGCAAGCGGGACGCGGTCACGTCATCTGTCGCGATCACCAGCACGTGGGTCGAGAGACGTTCCCCGGACTCCAGTACCACACTCGATCCTTGAATCTGTCGTACCGCGTGGTTCAAGCGGATTGTTCCTGGCGGCAAGGAAGCTGCCAGTTGTTGTGCGATGGCACCCATGCCGTCTCGCGGTACAGCGGTTGCTCCTCGGCAGAAAGCCGCCCAGACCAGCTCAAAAATCCAGCACGGCGTGCTCAATTCTGCCTCCAAGAAAACGCCGCTGAGAAACGGTCGGAGGAAATGCCTCACCATGGCGTTCGAAAAGTCATAGGCCTGCAACACGTCGCGAGTCGGCCGTCTCGAGTCTTTCATTACAGCGCAGAGGCGGTGCTGCAAGGCGTCCCGTCGCATACGCAACATCCGGAACTTGTCGGCGAGCGAGCCGACGGGGCCCAGCAACATCTGTGGAAGATCTTGCGGCCGACGAAGGGGGTCGCTCATCACATGAACGCGGCCGGCATAACGGACAAGCGCTCCCGGGTGAAAAGGCATGAGATTCAGCTCGGTATAGTTCAGCGTCTTGCGTGCTTCCGGGTACCCGCTGAGAAAGACCTGAAACCCACGATCAAGTTGAAATCCCTCGACGCGATCCGTGCGGACACGCCCCCCGATACCGTCGGACGCTTCAAGAATTGTGCACGCAAGACCGGCGTTTGTCAGACGACGTGCACAGGCCAATCCGGCAAGACCGGCGCCGATAATGAGCACCTGTGGAGTGGTGTATTTCATGTCACGATCACGTTGAGACAAGAACCTCCGTCACAATGGGGTATCAATGGCATGCAGCCCCTTGAAATATGTTGCGGAGGAAGGATCCCACAGAGTACCAGTTTCTTGTTTTCAGAAGCCGCGCCTTGCTAGACCGCATCCTCCACTGCTTCTTCCAATGTCGGTGCGCAGAATTCGATGTGGGCCATAGCCCACAACTTACACATTCAGATGTGGACACTGTGGGGCCGCCACCCCGACTTGGCGTAGAGGAGATGGACGACACCAAGAGACCGTTCTCGGAACCCACCTTCACAATAACAGAGATAAAAATCCCAGAGACGCAGGAATTCCGACTGATACCCTAGCGCTTTGATATCCGGAAGCTTCGCGGCCACGTTCCTCCTCCAAGCCTGCAGCGTAGGAGCGTAGTGCATTCCGATATCTTCGAGATGAATCAGCCCCAGATCGCCGACTTTCGCCGATTCT
>JABMDG010000015.1:0-6742 GCA_015904045.1 Nitrospira sp. | reverse complement strand
ATTACGATTGAGCCAATGGATCGTCTTGAGCAACGGCTTGGACGCCAGTGCGAGGCCGCCTTCCATGTTGTTCAGAAGCGATCGATTCAACACAAAGATACGAACCAACGTCGTGAGGTCATCACAGTCCCAGAGCCCCCGACGGTACGCATCGCCAACTCCGACGGTGCCAGCCAACGCAACGTCGATATAGGTGTGAGGATCATGAATGATGACGGTCGCCTGGAGTGGGCACTGCGAAGTTAGCTGACCAAAAGAATACCGTTCCTTGCCCTCCAGGAGCGTGATGGCGCCATGCTGCAACTTGTTGAGCTTGAACAAGATGAGTCGGCGTGCAAGCCGAGAGAGCCGGCTTACGCCCGATGAGAGCCCCTCATGGCTGCTGAGCCGATCGTTGTGCGCAAGGCCGGATGTAATCGTCTGGTTGCTCATGATGGTGTCTGACTCGTCGCCGCAGGCGACGGCTCCCTCCGTTTCCTGGGGTGGGCATAGAGAGGAACGCGCTTGGCCCAGAGTCTCAAAGCCTGCCAATGGATGGCACCGATGACCTTGGCCGTCATCAGGGGATACTGCGCAAGCACGTGCGCCAGGGATGCACTCGATAGCTCACGACGCTCCAGCCTCATCGTCGCGTCGAAGAAAGGCCGCCCGTCGCGAAGATTTTCCATATGGATGGCGAGTTGCGATGCCGGCTCGGTGAATCGCCAGTCGTAGACCACGTCCATGTCGATAAAGGGCGATATGTGGAACACCTTGTCGAGCCGGTAGTGCTTTCTTCTGCCGCCGGCACGATTGTCTTTGGGGCCCAGGACGTAACAGTGACGTTCTCCCCACGGGGTGTTCGTGATTTCCGCGACGATGGTGTCGACCACACGATCGAATCGGTCATAGCAAAAATAGAAGCTGACGGGATTGAAGACGTACCCGAAGTAGCGGAAGTGAGTCAGGAGGCGGATCGGTCCAGCCGGTCGACTGCCTGTTCTCTCCTCCACAAGTTGGCGGATCGATTCATCCAATGGAAGGCGTGGATCGCCGACATGGTCCACACGCTGAAACGAAGCAAGGTTCGTGCGGTCAACCGACCAAAGCCAGCGATCCTCAAAGACGGTCGGCAGTTCGTCCAGATCCACATACATCATGAACAACCGGTAGCTGAACGCGTGCGGAACCGGGCTGAACCGCCGGTGCCGAACATGTCCCGCATAGATCGCGCTCTTCATGACGAGAGATCCTTCCCGAATGGCTGACAGACGGCCAGAGCACTGTTCACTCCATCCTCGTGAAACCCAAAACCCCAGTAGGCACCGCAATAGGACGTCCGATTAACGCCGTTGATCTCGCCGTGGCGTTTCTGTGCAGCAACTGCTTCCGGTGAGTACACAGGATGATGATACGTGATGCGACGCACAATCGTGGCGGGATTGATGGCGTGCGTGTGATTAAGCGTCACGCAAAACTCGCAGGGTGCGGTCAGGTTCTGCAGCTTGTTCATGTGGTAGGTCAGAACCGCGCGATCAGGCTGGGCCCCAAGCAGATGGTAATTCCATGCGGCCCAGGCGAGTCTCCGTTTGGGTAGCATCGACGTGTCGGTGTGCAACACTGCGTCGTTCTCCTGATAGTGAATGCTCCCCAGCACTTCTTTTTCCGTCGGCGTGGGATCGGCAAGCATGGAGAGCGCCTGATCGCTGTGCGTGGCGATGATCACATGGTCAAAACGCAACACCCGACCGTCTCGCCCGTCTATCTCGCTGCGGATCTCTACGTAATCCGGGAAACGACCCACGGATTCGACAGGGGAATTGAGGTGAATCCGATTACGGAACGGCGCGACGAGTTTTTCGGCATACCGTTGCGACCCGCCTTTGATAACCCGCCACGGGCGCGACGAGTTTTTCGGCATACCGTTGCGACCCGCCTTTGATAACCCGCCACGTCGGCCGCTCATCCACCGAAAGCATGCCATGGTTTTTGAAAAACCGGACGAGGTACCGGGCCGGAAATTTCCACATGCTCTCGCGACCGGCTGACCAAATCGCGGCTCCCATGGGGAGAATGTAGTGGTCGATGAACTGCCTTGAATATCGATGAGTCTCCAGATAGGAGCCGAGTGAAGGGCCTGGCTCGGGCCGTGTCAGCAGTTCCAGCGACTCACGATTGAAGCGCAGAATGTCCCGTATCATTCGGTAGAACGAGGGGCGCAGCAGGTTCCGCCGCTGGGCGAACAGCCTGTTCAGCGACGTCCCATTGTACTCGAGGCCGGTTCGCTCGCACTTCACGCCGAAACTCATGTCGCTTGGTTCCGATTCCACGCCGAGTTTCCGGAGCAAGGCAATGAAGTTCGGGTAGGTCCAATCGTTAAACACAATGAACCCCGTGTCTATGGCGTAGTCTCGGCCCTCCATCGGGACTTCGACCGTATTGGTATGTCCGCCGATATAATCAGCCGCCTCGAAGACAGTGATCTCATGATCTCGGTGCAGGAGATACGCCGCGACCATTCCCGAAATGCCTGTGCCGACAATCGCGATCTTCATGCGGTCTTCAGTGCTTCGATGATCGACTTCAGACCGGGCCAGACTGCCAAAGCGGCCGCCATACCATCGAGATCCGGCATGCTTCCCCTGCAAAGGCGTTGAGCGCCGGGCCGGTCTGTCATCCCGGTACAATCGACGTGTTCCATGACTTCCCAGGGCACATTAGTTCCAGCGTTGGGGCACCTTCCTGACTTTGGAGACATCGTAGCCTTCCTCGGCGATGAGCATGAGAAACCGTTGATAGTCCGAATCGGAAATTTCCGGTGTTCGCGCCATCAACCACACATAATCACGCGCGGTTCTTCCAATGACCGTTTGACTGTACGACTCATCCAGAAAGACGATTCGATAGTCGGCCTTGATCGGCCAGATGAACTGCATCCCCCAGACGGCATTCGATCGCGTATCGAGGATATAGCCGGTCGGATGATAGGTCTTGTGCGGCCCCTCAAAGCCGCCCTCGCGGAAGGTAAAGGTCGTGGGCACGGTGCCATCTTCGGCCAAGCGATAGGACTCCACGGCGTTGTAGGCGTTCGTCTCGATAAAGGTCGGAATGTTGGCGATGACGTACCAGTCCCCCATGAACCGCTCCAAGTTCACAGTCGTCGCGGTGCGAATGGGTGGCGGGCTGCTGCAGGCCGCGAGCGTGAGCAGCACAAAGGGCATGAAGAGTGACGACATAATAAATGACATAGTTATCCTCACTGGAGCGTATAGCGAAGGGTATCGCCTTTCTTCGTGGTGGAGTGGAGCGCGACCCATCGGCCATTCAACGTATACCAAAGATCGATCGTGAACTTGTCCGTGACGATGCGACGGTGTGTGGTTCGAGTCGGGACTCACTTCACGGAGATCGTCTCCTCGCCCACCACAAGCATGAACGCAGGCTGATGTTCGCCGGTCTGCGAATTCAACAATCGCTCGCCTTTGATCCACTCAGGGTTCCAGTAGGCAAAAGTCTTGATGCATCCTTCACCGATCCAGCTTCCGGCCTGTGTCTGCACGTGCATCTGCCCGTTCCGAACAATGCCGGTCACGAAGAAAGACTCGCCGTTATCATCCGTCTCCGCGCGAATCTCGCGCAGGCACGCTCTCTCCCATATTTCGGCGTTGGTATGCCGATAGGTATAGACGGTGATGTAGAGGAACTTGACCGCGAACTGCGCCTCTACCCGGACACGGGTCCGCTCGCCTTCCGTAGAGACGTCGAAGCGCTGGCGTCCGATCTCATCTTTCCCGAGGAAGACCTTGAAGTCATACGTCTCGGAACTGGCACTCCAAGCTTCTTGGGGAACAGATCCAAGGCACGTCAGGCATCCGAGAACGGTCACTGCCATACGAAACCCGCTGCTGACGAAAGACGCGCTAATCATGTGGTCCGCTTCCTGGAAGGGGGGCATAGTTACCCTGTTTCGGCAGACCGGGAATAAAGGCATTGGTCCTGGCGATGTACGCTCGATAGGCTGGTCGCCGATCGACGATGGTCTGCTCCATCAAGGTGACGCCTGAGAATTTCAAGAGCAAGTATGTGAGAAGCAGCGGTCCCACAGCCGTCCACCAAGCCCCGGCCGGCAGCGCAAAGAGGGAGAAGCCCCACCAGATCAGGCACTCACCGAAGTAGTTGGGATGACGTGTGTAGCGCCAGAGTCCGCGGTCCATCACCTTGCCGTGGTTTTCCGGATCGGCCTTGAACCGTAACAACTGCCAATCTCCAATGCCTTCGAAGATCATGCCGACAGTCCATACCGTGACTGCCAGTACATCGGATGCCCCCCAGTCGACCGGAACAGTGAGAGCCGGCCACAGAGGCATGGAGATGATCCATGCCAGGACTGCCTGAAACCAGAAGATGAGCCCAAGACTCTTGAATGCGAAATTGGGTTCGTATTTCCGGCGGATGTCTTGATACCGCCGGTCCTCAGGCTCACCCCAGTTGCGATGGATGATATGAGCCGACAGGCGCAGGGCCCACAGTCATGTCGCTTGGTTCCGATTCCACGCCGAGTTTCCGGAGCAAGGCAATGAAGTTCGGGTAGGTCCAATCATTAAACACAATGAACCCCGTGTCTATGGCGTAACCTCGGCCTTCCATTGAGACTTCCACCGTATTGGTATGTCCGCCGATGTAATCAGCAGCCTCGAAGACAGTGATCTCATGATCTCGATGCAGGAGATACGCCGCGACCATTCCCGAAATACCTGTGCCGACAATCGCGATCTTCATGCGGTCTTCAATGCCTCGTTGATCGGATTCAGACCGGGCCAGACTGCCAAAGAGGCCGCCATACCATCGAGACCCGGCATGCTTCCCCTGCGCTGGCGTTGAGCGCCGACCCGGTTCCGGCGCCGGGCCAATCTGTCATCACAGTACAATCGACGTGTTCCATGACTTCCCGGGGCACATTAGTTCCAGCGTTGGGGCACCTTCCTGACTTTGGAGACATCGTAGCCTTCCTCGGCGATGAGCGTGAGAAACCGTTGATAGTCCGAATCGGGAATTTCAGGAGTTCGCGCCATCAACCACACGTAATCACGCGCGGTTCTTCCAATGACCGTTTGACTGTACGACTCATCCAGAAAGACGATGCGATAGTCGGCCTTGATCGGCCAGATGAACTGCATGCCCCAGACGGCATTCGATTTCGTATCGATGACATAGCCGGTCGGATGATAGGTCTTGCGCTCCCCCTCAAAGCCGCCCTCGCGGAAGCTAAAGGTCGTGGGCACGGTGCCATCCTTGGCCAAGCGATAGGACTCCACGGCGTTGTAGGCGTTCGTCTCGATAAAAGTGGGAATATTGGCGATGACGTACCAGTCCCCCATAAACCGCTCTAAGTTCACAGTCGTCGCGGTGCGAATGGGTGGTGGGCTGCTGCAGGCCGCGAGCATGAGCAGCACAACGGGCAGGAAGAGTGGCGGCATCATAGACGACATGGTGTCCTCACTGGAGCGTATACCGAAGGGTATCGCCTTTCTTCGTGGTGGAGTGGAGCGCGACCCATCGGCCGTTTAAGGTGTACCAGAGATCGATCGTGAACTTGTCCGTCACGATGCGACGGTGTGTGGTTCGACTCGGGACTCCCTGCACGGAGATCGTCTCCTCGCCCACCACAAGCATGGACGCAGGCTGATGTTCGCCGGTCTGCGAATTCAACAATCGCTCGCCTTTGATCCACTCAGGGTTCCAGTATGCAAAAGTCTTGATGCATCCTTCACCGATCCAGTTTCCGGCTTGTGTCTGCACGTGCATCTGCCCGTTCCGAAAGATGCCGGTCACGAAAAAAGACTCGCCGTTATCATCTGTCTCCGCGCGAATCTCGCGCAGGCACGTTCCCTCCCATATTTCGACGTTGGTATGCCGATAGGTATAGACGGTGATGTACAGGAACTTGACCGTGAACTGTGCGTCTACCCGGACACGGGTCCGCTCGCCTTCCGTAGAGACGTCGAAGCGCTGGCGTCCGATTTCATCTTTCCCGAGGAAGACCTTGAAGTCATACGTCTCAGAGCTGGCACCCCAAGATTCTTGGGGTGCAGATCCAAGGCATGTCAGGCATCCGAGAACGGTGACTGCCATACGAAACCCGCTGGTGACGAAAGACGCGCTAATCATGTGGCCCGTTTCCTGGAAGGGGGGCATAGTTACCCTGTTTCGGCAGACCGGGAATGAAGGCATTGGTCCGAGCGATATAGTCACGATAGGCAGGTCGCCGTTCGACGATCGTCTGCTCCATCAAGGTCACGCCCGAGAATTTCAAGAGCATGTATGTGAGAAGCAGCGGTCCCACGGCCGTCCACCAAGCCCCGGCCGGCAGCGCAAAGAAGGAGAAGCCCCACCAGATCAGGCACTCACCGAAGTAGTTGGGATGACGTGTGTAGCGCCAGAGTCCGCGGTCCATCACCTTGCCGTGGTTCTCCGGATCTGCCTTGAACCGTGACAACTGCCGATCTCCAAAGCCTTCGAAGATCATGCCGACGGTCCATACCGTGACTGCCAGTACATCGGATGCCCCCCAGTCGACCGGAATGGTGAGAGCCGGCCACAGGGGCATGGAGATGATCCATGCCAGTACTGCCTGAAACCAGAAGATGAGGCCTAGACTCTTGAGTGCGAAATGTGGTTCGTATTTCCGGCGGATGTCTTGATAGCGCCGGTCCTCAGGCTCACCCCAGTTGCGATGGATGATATGAGCCGACAGGCGCAGGGC
>JABMDG010000149.1 GCA_015904045.1 Nitrospira sp. | reverse complement strand
GCGGATGCGGCCATCCTCGACTGCTTTAATGGCAGGATCGGCGAGAGGCTGAATCTTGACGAACCACTGAGGTGACAGATAGGGCTCGACGACCGTCTTACATCGGTAACACTTGCCGACCGCCATCTTGTGATCGTCGGTTTTTTCGAGGATTCCCCGTTCACGGAGGAGGGCTTCGACCTTGGGCCGCGCTTTGGAGACGGGGAGACCGTGAAGCATCTCAATCACCGATGCCTCGACCGCCCCTTTCTGCATTCCAGTTGAGTCGAGCAAAGCGGCATGATCGAGTACCGCAATTCGAGGCAGGGTATGCCGTTCTACCGCTTCATAGTCGTTGAAGTCATGCGCCGGGGTGATCTTGACTGCGCCGGTGCCAAATTCCAGATCGACGAGAATCGGATCGCCGACGATTGGAATTTCCCGCGTGGTGAGTGGAAGGCGAACGCTCTTGCCGATTAGATGGCGGTACCGGGGGTCTTCAGGGTGAACGGCTACGGCTGTATCTCCCAGCATCGTTTCGGGACGTGTGGTGGCGACGGTCAGCGCTGCACGCGGATCGTCGGCCAGTGGATACTTTATATGGTAGAGCTTTCCCTTGATTTCCTCATGCTCCACTTCAATGTCTGACAGGGCGGTGAGGCAACGGGGGCACCAGTTAATCAGCCGCTCGCCGCGGTAGATCAGGCCGTCTTCATGCAGCCGTACGAAGACTTCGAGGACCGCCTTCGACAACCCCTCGTCCATGGTAAATCGCAACCGGTCCCAGTCGCAGGATTCTCCGAGTTGTTTCTGCTGGGTGATGATCGTATTACCGGAGGTGGCTTTCCACTGCCACACTCGTTCAACGAATCGTTCCCGTCCCAGCGACTCCCGTGACAGCCCTTCAGCCATGAGCTGTTTTTCCACCACGTTTTGCGTGGCGATGCCGGCATGGTCAGTGCCGGGAAGCCAGAGGGTGTTGTGCCCCTGCATGCGCCGCCATCGGATCAGAATGTCTTGTAGCGAATGGTTCAGCGCGTGGCCAACGTGGAGTGAGCCGGTCACGTTCGGCGGTGGAATGACGATGCAGTAGGGCTGGCCTGGACGGTCGACGGCGGCCCGGAAATAGCCACGGGCGATCCATTCTCGCGACCATCGGTCTTCGACGGATTTGGGTTCGTATGTCTTCTCCAATTGCGGTGTGCTCATGATACATTCCAGGAAAGGAAGGGGCGCATCTTAACATGTCTGTGCGGCCCAGCAAATGGCGTGGAAAGGCTGCTTGTGACCCTGTCCGGCCTATGCTATACAAACTCCGTCAGAAGGAATTTACTCACTTTACTTAGGGAGCTGGCATGGCACGAGGACGTGAGAAGGATCGCAAGACAAGACGGAAGCATCGAAAGAATGTGAAGCGGGTGAAGGCCTTGGTCAAGGCGCGTCGAGCAGGGGCAAGGCGCGGGAAGAAAGGGTAGGGGCTTCGGCGAAGCCGCAGTGGGACTATGGGTCGCCGGTCAACCGTTTGAGTTCCGCTTTGATCTGTTGTTCAGCCAGTCCCGGGACAAGTTGCTGGACCGTCTGCCCAACGGTATTTTCGGCCACGGATCGTATGATGTCGTCGGCCATCAGGGGCGCCTGTTTCAGCACGGCCGCCTGGATCTCATCCTTGATCAACTGATCGATCGAACCAACTTGCTCGTGAATGACCGTGGGGAGGTACTTGCGGATGCTGGCCTCGGCCTGTTCCTGCACCCACTGATCAAGGGTTGTTTTGATCACCGATGCGACCATATCGGATACGGATTGCTTCACGATCGGCTCCAAGGTCGCCAGTTTCTTTTCGAGCACAGATGGCAATTCCTCGGATACCAGAGGGCGGATGACCGACACCAGGTACTCTTGAGACAGGATATTGCCGAGTTGAGCCCGCACTTCCTTTTGAACAATCGGCTGAACATTGATTGAAAGCTTGACGTCGTCGTCATTCGACGTGTGGCGCGAAGCGGATGCAGGCTGTGTTCCTTTGGCCATGGATTGGAGAAACGGGGTTGACACCTTGGGCTGTTGTTCTCTCGTGTCCGAGGGAGATGCTGGCGCTGCGGAGGGTGTCATGCGTGAACCGTGCGGCTGAGTTCCGGCCTGCTCCGGGGGCTCGTTCGGGCGAAGGACCGGGTTCGGAGCGTCGTCCTCCTGATCATCTGAACCGGTCGAGGTCGGAGGCCATGGACGCCGTTTGAGTCCCGCCGCGGCGGCTCCCTCTTGTGGTTGCATGGACTTGATGAGGGTGAGCAAGTCGTCCGACTGGATTGGCTTGTTGAGGAAGGCCTTGACCCCCAATGTGCGGAGGAGTTTTTCATCCGGGTGATCGGCCGGATTGACCAGTGAAATGAGAGAGGTTTCGGCGAGATGATCCAGCTTGTGGATTTCCTTGCAGAAACCGGAGAACGTGATGTTGTTTAGTTGGTAATCGGCAATAATCAGCGCCGGGTTCATCTGTCGAGCCGCTTCCAATGCCGCGGGACCGTCCTGGAACCCCATCACTTCAAACCCCTCCGGGGCTGAAAGTTGCTCGACTAACCGGCGAACGGCCGGGCTGCTGTCGACGACGAAGATGGGGGATGGCATCGAATGCTCCGTATTTCTTAAGCTTTTACGAAGCTAGCAGTGAGGGTATTCTTTGTCAAGAAAACCACTGATCGGCGATCGTGGTGCAGGTACGTGGGCCCCAGCAGCAGCGTATCTCGTGGAAGCAGAGGACTAATGGACATCGGCCATTCGATCAGAGTCGTTTTCTTCGACGCAGCCGATACGCTCTTTCACGTCAAGGGGTCCGTGGCCGAAATTTATCTCCGGCATGCGGCGGAATTCGGCTTCGCGCAGACGCCGGAGTCCCTGTCGGCTATCAAGCAGGCGTTTGGCCGGGCTTTTCGTGATGCTCCGCCACCGATATTTGCCGCGACGGAGCCGGCACAGATCAAACACAGCGAGCGTCTCTGGTGGTTTGACATCGTGCACAACGTCTTTTATCGAGTCGGAATGTTCGAGCGGTTTGACGACTTTTTCGAGCGAGTGTTTCAGGTGTTTGAAGAGCCGGGGGCCTGGCAACTGTTTCCTGAGACGGTCCGGACGCTGGCTGCTCTTAAGACGCAGGGAGTGGAACTGGGTATCATCTCGAACTTCGATTCACGGCTCTTTTCCGTACTGCGCGGATTGGGACTCGCGGATATGTTCGACACGGTCACGATCTCCAGTCTGGCGCAGGCTGCGAAGCCGGGTCCCAGGATCTTTCAATTAGCGCTGGACAAGCATGCCGTCGATCCGGAAGAGGCTCTCCACATCGGCGACAGTCTACGGGACGATGTCGAGGGGGCCCGCAAGGCCGGGTTGCACGCGATTTTGCTGGATCGCAAAGGGACCCAGCAAGGGACTGATATCCGATCGATTCGAGCATTGGATGAACTGCTCCCACTGATCCAACAAATATAACGCGGAGTAAGTGGAGACCTCGGGTTGAGGGAATGCCGAAATCCCAGTCCTCCAGGATCCCGACCGTCACCTGTGTCAGGGGCAGACCAGCAGGGGTACCACGTCCTTGGCCCGTCCCTGTAAGGAAACATCGACAAGACTCGTGTGAGGCGTCACGTCGAGATTGATTTCCGCGACGAACGCGCCGGCTTCTTTTGCGATCGAGGCAAAGCCCGCAGCCGGGTACACGACACCGGACGTGCCGATGATGAGGCACAGGTCACAGGAGCGAAGGGCTGCGTTGCTTCGCCGGAGGTCCTCTTCCGCGAGCGGTTCACCGAACCAGACGATGTGGGGACGAAGCAGACTCTGACAGTCTGCGCACCTCGGCAGGATCTGGATTGGAACGGCTCTGTTTTCCACGACCCGCTGGCATCCGGTGCAGCGGACCATCCAAATATTGCCGTGAATCTCGGACAGTTTGCGTGATCCCGCCGCCCGGTGCAGACCGTCCACATTTTGCGTGATCAGCCAGAATTGTGGATGGTGCCGTTCCATCTCGGCAACGGTCTCATGGGCGGCGTTGGGCCGTTTTGTGGCGATCAACTCGCGGCGCCAGTTGTACCATTCCCAGACCAGCCGTGGGTCCTGTGCAAAGGCACCGGGTGTCGCCAGGTCTTCCGCACGAAAATTCCGCCACAAGCCATCTGCGCCGCGAAACGTTGGGACCCCACTGTCGGCCGAAATCCCGGCGCCGGTGAGCACGACGACGCTCTGTGCCGCGGCAAGTTTTTCTCTGACGTGGCCCAGATCAGAACCAGGTGCCATAGTGGTTCAGTCTCCAACTGAGCGGCTGCGTCACTGCGCAGGCACATGCTATAGTACGCTCGCGTTGTCCGCAACCACGGGGATGGGAACATGAAAAAGATCTTGATGATCGGCGCCGGATCGGTCGGCGGATTTTTCGGGGCGCGATTGGCCAGGCAGAATCCCGACGTGTCGTTCTTGCTGCGGCCCAAGACGCTGGCGGCGGTGAACCGAAATGGATTGACGATCCGCAGCGCTGACGGGACGTTTACGGTCAGACCGCAGGCCGCCTCGGATGCGCGGGCACTTCCCCGGCCTGACCTCATCGTGCTTGGAGTGAAGGCCTATGATCTCGATGAAGTCCTGGACCAGATTGAGCCGGTGCTCACGGACAAGACGGTGATTCTCACGTTGCAGAACGGGATCGATACCGAAGATCGCCTGCTCGCACGTCTTCAGCGGGACTGTATCGTGGGCGGGGTTGCCTATATCTATTCCAAGATCGCTGAGCCTGGCGTGATCGACCACTATAAGAAAGGCGCCGTGGCCATTGGTGAACTGATGGG
>JABMDG010000148.1 GCA_015904045.1 Nitrospira sp. | reverse complement strand
AAGACCGCATTGTTGCCGTGGTGAATTCCGACCTGATCATGCTGTCGGACGTCAAACGCGAGTTTGCGCCACAACAGGAACGCATCAAAAAGCAACACCAGGGCGACGATCTCGCGCAACACTTGAAACTTGCGGAGTCCATGGCGCTGACGAAGATGATCGAGCGGAAGCTGCAACTGCAAGAAGCCAAAGCGCGGAAAGTCGAGGTGTCTGATCAGGAAGTCAAGGTCGCATTCGAGCAAATGAAGCAGCAGGGAGGGGCGATCGATCCGTCAAACCCCCAGAGTGCGAGAGCCGTTCGGGACCAGCTGATGCTGCTGAAAGTGATCGACCGTGAAGTGCGCGGAAACATTATGGTCGGGGAATCAGAAATGAAGCGCTATTATCAGGGGCATCGCGACCGTTTTGCCCTCCCGGAAGAATATACGTTGAGCCAGATCCTCGTACAGTCCCGTTCCCGCGACGCGGCCGATGCGCTCACCAAGATACGCAAAGCGATGGATGAATTGAAGCGAGGCGAGAAGTTCGAGGATGTGGCCTTGCAATATTCGGACGGCCCGAATGCGCTGCAAGGCGGGCGGATCGGACTCGTGCGTCGTGGCGAGCTTTTACCGACAATCGAACGGGCGATCGCGTCCCTTGTTCCAGGCGGTATCTCCGATATCGTCGAGAGTGCCGACGGGTTTCACATTTTTCGAGTGGAAGACAAGAAACCCAAGCAGTACCGCCCATTCCAGGAGGTGCAATATGAAATCCAAGGACTGGTCTTCGAGCAGAAGACGGAAGATGGGTTCCAATCCTGGCTGGCCGACCTGAAGAACAAGGCCTACATCGAAATTAAATTTTAGCCAGATCCCGCAGCGCCCCCCACACGCGCTCCCGCCCATCCCCGGTCACAGCCGAATAGGGAATCAGCATCTCCCCTTCGATCAATCCCAAGTCCAGATGGGTTTGACGAAGGGTACGCACCCGTTCGCTGGGCTTGAGCTTATCGGCCTTGGTGGCAACGACGAGTGGATTGTACCCGACGGAACGGAGCCAGGCGAGGGTTTGGCGATCTTGATCGGTCACCACGCGGCTCTCAACCAGCAGCACAACACCGAGTAACGGAGGTCGATCGGTCAGATAGGCTTCGAGCAACGGCGCCCACTCGGCCCGGATCGACCGGGAGACCTTGGCAAATCCATATCCCGGCAGGTCCACCAGATAGAACTGCGCCAAATCCGGGTCGGAGGTCGCCACCCGAAACAGATTCACCGCCCTCGTTTTCCCCGGTGTCCGGCTGACCTTCGCCAGATCCCGCCGATTCAGCAGTGAATTGATCAAAGAAGATTTGCCCACATTGGAACGCCCGACCACAGCAATCTCACGAAAGTCGCCGGGAGGAAATTGTGCTGGATCAACACAGCTTCTGATAAACTCAGCAGTAACGATTTTCATGCCGTTCCTAGATGGACGCGCGGAATTCAGGACAACAGATTGCTTGCTTCGCCCTTATCTCACGCTGCTACACATACGCACCCCACATACTGATGTCAACCAAACGCCCGATACTCATTCGCCTGCTCCTCTGGAGCATCCTGATTGTGGGACTTCCGCTCGGCATACTGGCGCTGACCTGGCTGGCCACCTTGCCCGATGTGGGCGCACTCGCCCGGCACAACCCAACATCGACTGCTCTTATGGATAGCCGGGCGGAGAAAGCGGCTAAAGAGAACCGCGCCGTCCCGAAGCAATGGTCCTGGGTGCCCTTGTCGCGGATCTCTTCCCACCTGCAACGGGCTGTTATAGCGGCAGAAGATGCCTCGTTCTTTACCCATGAAGGATTCGATTGGGAGGGCATTCGAGAGGCTGCACTCCATAATTTTGAAGCAGGGGAAATGAAACGAGGCGGAAGCACGATTACACAACAATTGGCTAAAAACCTGTACTTGTCTTCAGAGCGTTCGCTGATTCGAAAAACACGCGAGGCCTTGATCACTCGATCGCTCGAGCACCACCTGACCAAGGAGCGCATCCTTGAACTGTATCTGAATGTGGCCGAATGGGGGCGCGGGATCTATGGCGCGGAAGCCGCCGCCCGCCACCATTTCGGCAAATCCGCCGCCGAGCTGACCCTGGACGAAGCCGCCTGGCTTGCCGCCATTCTGCCGTCTCCACAACGATACGACCCCATCCGAAAAACCGTGGCGCTGACAAAACGGCACCAGCGCATCCTTCGATGGGTCCACAAAGTGTCGACCGCCGCGCAAACACGCGAACCATCACTGCCCGAATAGCTCAATTGGGAATCGAGTTGCCGGTCATTTTTCACCGGTATCGCCGACCTGATCGTGTTCCTGCTCACCGAAAATTGCCGATTCGTAGGTATAGTGTTTGAATTCGAGCAGATTGTGCGAAGGATCTTCCAAAAAGAATGTGCGGTGTTCGATACGGGTACCGGGAAATCGTACGCGCGGCTGCTGATAGAACGTGAGTCCCTTGGCTTTGGCCCGATCCGCCAGCGCCTGCCATTCTGTTTGTGAGAGGAAAATAAGTCCGAAATGGCGTGGGTAGATCCCCTGCTGTTTCTGCGGCTGATCCGGCGTGAGATGGCCGACGAGCTGATGCCCGGCCAAGCCAAGCGTCACGGCTTGTTGTGATTCACGGCCCAGCGTACAGCCGAGGTTCGCCACGTAAAACTGCTTCGTGGCCTCGATATTCGTTACCGGGAAGGCCAGGTGAAACAGGCTATTGGTCATTGAAACCGATCTCCGACTGTCGGCTCGCCTTTTCCATCCCACCATCCTGCGGCCATGCGGGGTGTTACGTGTGAAATCGCAAATCGGCCGTCTGAAGCCAGGACCAACGTACCGGCTGCTCCTTGAACTCTCGTCACCAGATCTCTTAAGACCTGTCGCGCCGCAGCCGCTGGAAGCCTTCCCTGCGCAAGACGGTCGCAGATCTCCTTGGCCACCGCCATCCGAATAATTCCCTCCCCGATGCCAGTCATCGCCACCGCTCCGCTCTGATTATCAGCATACACCCCGCAGCCGATCAGCGGCGTGTCGCCGACTCGACCGGGCAACATGCGATCAATCCCGCCGGTCGACGCACCGGCCGCGACTGTGCCGGACCGATCTCGTGCGACAGCGCCGACTGTTCCATGCCGTTCGCCCGTGAGACTTTTCCGTGTGAGCATGACATCGTACGAGAGTCGGCGTCGTATGGTCCGAGACGGATGGCGCTCTAACTTGAAATACCTGGCGAACTTCGTCGCCAGAGGACCCACCAGCAACACATGATCCGTTGTCTCCATCACAAGACGAGCGGCAACAATTGGATGGGCGATCCCCTCGACGGATGCGACGGCGCCGGCGCGCAAGCCATCCCCTTCCATAATTGACGCATCCATCCGTCGGACACCATCAAGCTGTAGACGGCTGCCTGCCCCCGCGTTGAATAATCCGCTCTGTTCGAGGACACGAATGGTCTGTTCCACTGCGGTGAGCGCGGAGCCTCCCCGATCAAGCAGATGATAGCCGACGCGCAACGCGGCGCGCAAACCGGCAGCCTGAGCGGCGGTCATCGGACGGCGGCCTGCGCCTCCATGGACGAGTAGGATAGGATTCGCCGGTTTCAATTCAGCAGAAGATCCCGAGCACGCTGATAGGCAGGATTTTGCATGCGGTCCAGATCGGATCGAACGAAACCCAAACCCGTGACACAGAGCTCAAAATTCTCGGACAATTTTTGAAACAAGGGCGGA
>JABMDG010000147.1 GCA_015904045.1 Nitrospira sp. | reverse complement strand
GCGACATTGCTGATTGAATTGGACGCGGATTCCCTTGATGTCGATCTCCATGAACGCGCCGAACACATGGCGGCTGTCTGTCGACCGTTCAAGCTGGCCTCCGAGCTGACCCTGGCCTTCGATCTGGAACGGCGAGAGCAACTCTGGAAAGCGCGAAAAGCCCTCTATCCCACCCTCTATCGGTACGATCCGCTGAAGAAGCCGATCAATTTCGTGGATGACGTTGTGGTTCGTGCCGAGCGTATTAGCGAGCTGATCCAATATTTGGAACATTTCTTTGAGGGGCAGCAGGTGCCCGTGGCCATCTTCGGCCATATCGGAAACGGGAACGCCCACATTGTTCCACTCTTGAATGTGAATATCCGCAATGATTTCAATAAAATGGTTCAAGGGTATTATGAGATTCACTCGACGGTGCTCGATCGCTTCGGCGGATCAATTTGCGGGGAGCATGGCGACGGACGGATCAGAGCCGAATATGTAAGGAAAATGTTTGGGGAGGACCTCTACAGTCTGTTCGTGCAGGTGAAGCAGGCATTCGATCCCGGCTACATCCTCAATCCGGGAATCAAGATCAGCGACCGGCCGTTCACCGACCACATCGATTACACGCGACTGTCAAAGTCGTGCGCGACGTGCGCCAAATGCAACGCCGTCTGTCCCGTCTACGATGTCTTTCAATCCGAGGATATGAGCTCGCGGGGCTGGTTCGAGATTGTGACGTCGAAGGATTACAGCTATTTGAATTCGAAACGGGTGGTAGAGGCCTGCCTGAATTGCAAGTCCTGCCGGACAGTCTGTCCAGCGGGAGTGGACGTGTCCGATCTGATTTTACAAAAACGAGCCGAACATCCGAATCGACTGGCGGGCTGGATCTTTCGATTCCAAGCCGACGGAGCAAGATTTGAAGCAGTGCTGCGATGGCTGGGAAAAACCCAGCCGCTTTGGGACCGTCCGCTGTGGCGGCGGCTCTTGGAATGGGTCACGAAGCCGATCATGAGCCGATTGGCTCCCACGGCGAGATTGCCTCACGAGCTGGTTCTGCCGAAGTTTGCGGAGAGACAGTTGCGGGACCGCCATGCGAATTTGATTCCGGCTGAATCGGCCCAGGCTCCATCGAGCGGTGTCGCCTATTTTCACGGGTGTGCCGCGAATTATCTCGATGACGGAGTCGGCGATGCGGTCATCGGTGTCCTCCGCAAGCATGGAGTGGAACCGGCCCTGCCGCCGCAACGTTGCTCCGGGACCCCCATTCAAACCTACGGGCACATGGATCTCGTCCGCGAGGGAGCCCGGTTCAATCTGAACTCGTTGGCGCGGTATGACACAGTTGTCACCGGCTGTGCCTCTTGTACGCTGATGCTCAAAGATTATCCGACGCTCTTCGCCGAGGGGGAGGAGCGTCGCCTGGCGGATGAGTTGGCGAAGAAGGTCGTCCATATCACTGAATTTGTCGCACGCTCTCCCCAGGCTCCGCCGATGGCGCAAACAGCCGGGCGAACCAAGCGAGTGACCTACCACTCGTCCTGCCACCTGCGGGCCGCCGGTGTGACCAAGGAACCAAGGATGCTCTTAGCCTCCTTACCGGGCGTCAATTTCACTGAAATGCCGGACGCCGATCGCTGTGCCGGGGGAGCCGGGACGTTTATCGTGAAGGATTACGATACGTCGCAATTGATCTTCGCGCGCAAGGCTCGCGCTGTCGAACAGGCTGGAGCCGATGTCGTGGCGACCAGTTGTCCCGCATGCATCATCCGCCTCAAGAACGGATTACGGGAAGGGGTGGAAGTCAAACATGTCGCCCAGATGTTGGATGAGGCCTATGAGGCGGCAGAAAAGCCTGTGGTTCGTGAAGCGTGAATCGTATCTCGTGAAGTGGCACTCAAGCAACGAGATACGAACGACGAGATACGAGGAACGAGTCTTATGGTGACGGTGTTGGTGCTCGGCAATGTGTTGCGCGATGCGGTGGGGGACAGCGAAATCGACGTCGTGTTATCCGGCCCCACGACGGTGAAGAAACTCGTCGAGGCGAACCAGACGCGACTTGGGGCACTCCTGCCGTTTATCGCCGGCCGCGAAACGTTGATCACCATCAATAAGAGAATCGGAACGGACGATTCGCCGGTGCGGGACGGCGACACCGTGAAGTTTGCCTATCAATCCCGAGCCTCCTATGACGGCACGCGTGATATTCCGGTGTGACCACCCTGCGCCTTGAGGTGCCTGAGTGTTGTTTCGATCCCACGATTGAGCTGGATCTGCTGGCGGTATAGGCTCATGTCCGGTAGATGGGCGTCAGTCATGTAGCATGCCGCGCGATGATAACCACAAGGCTGAGAAGGCCCGTGCCGGAGCTCGGCGGCTGATCGAGCAAACGCCGATAGCCCTGGCCGGGTTGGCGGTGATAAGCGGCCTGGCCTATCTCGCCGGATCGTTTTATACCAGAGCCTACTTTGCCGAATTCGGAGCCTCATGGATTTTGGACGAGGTTCCGACGGCGATATACTTCAGCCAAAGCTGGATTCCGCTGCTGTTGATTCTCTTCTTCGTCTATTTGGCCACAACGAACCTCGGGTTGATCGACAGTCAGAGCAATCTGACCGCGAGTACCAAATTCAAGATCTCAGTCTTCGTGGTCCACTACGGCTCGTGGCTGTTCATCCTGCTGTTAGCGGCCATCCCGTTGCTCAGCCTGGGAGGCTCCACGCTCGCTGCCATCGTGTTGTCGATCATTTCTATCGGGGTGCTTCTGTGGTTGATGGGTTCGGCGCTCGAGCTGCTGGTCGTCCGGTTTATCACGCAAGACGCGGATATGGATCTCACGATGGCCTATATCGCCTGTGTCCTCATAGCCACCGGTTTATATGTCGTTCCAGTCCAACTGGGAATAAATTGGGCACGGGCCGATAAAGAATCCCCCTCTTCCTTACTCACCGTGTACCTGCATGGGAATGCCGAAAAGGAGTACAAGCTGCTGTTTTCGGTTGAGGAGCGACTCTATGTGTTCCCAGCCAAGTATGAAGGACGGTTTCCGCCCGTCGAGGCGACGACGGCGACCGATGTCAGCTTTGTGCCGACTAAACAGTGACTCACTTGGCGGGGATTATCGTGTTGCCCGTTTGGCTTTCGCCGTTGGCGGTGCCGTGAGCGGATCGTCCGGCCAATGGTGCTTCGGATAGCGGCCACGCAGTTCTTTGCGTACGTCGTGATAGGATCCGGTCCAGAATCCGGCCAGATCTTGCGTGACCTGCACCGGGCGTTTAGCCGGCGAGAGCAGGTGCAGCAGTACCGGAACCTTTCCTCCGGCGACCCGCGGGGTCTCTTTGCAGCCGAACATTTCTTGCAATCGCACGGCCAACACGGGCAGATCGGCCGTGTCGTAGTCGATCCGAATGGTCGATCCACTGGGCACGGTGAGGTGGGTCGGAGCGAGACGGTCCAGGTCGCGTCTCTGCTCCCAGGTGAGTAGAGACTGGAGGGGCTGCGTCAGATTCACCCGTTGGACGCGCTCAAGCGTCGTGATGCCATTCAGATAGGGGCTGAGCCACCCCTCAAGCGATTGGAGCAAGGCCGGATCCGACAGGTCCGGCCAGGAAGAGTCGGGGCCTTCGATGCGTTTGAGAAATGCGACTCTTGCCCGCCACTGCTGCAGTTCCGGTGTCCAAGCCAACGTCTCCACACCTGCTCGTCGCACGCCATTCAATAGGGCTCCGATGACCAAGGCGGGGTGCGGCTTCGAGAGCGCCTGTTCAGACAGCACTAACGAACCGAGCCGCCGCTGCCGTGACGCGCGCACTGACGCTGTCTGTTCGTCCCAGTCGACTACTTCAGCCGTGACGATCTGGTTTGTGTACAGATCCTCGATATCCTCGCGCGAAATCGGGGCAGCCAGGTCGATGCGTGCCCATTGGGACCCGCCGTCCAGGTCAGCGATGACGAGATAGGGTTCCGACGCCAAGGGGTCCGGGTGGATAAAGAGGGCACCCCGGCCGTTCGTCAAGAGGTAGCGCGCCTCGGTGCCCGGTTGACGTTGGGCAATCCGGTCGGGGTAGGCGAGCGCCAATAGGGGACCCACCTGCTCCAGACCCGTATCGCGGTCGGCTGGTGAGCGGTCAGCAGTTTGGATCAGCTGCCGTTTCCACAACGCTGCGGTCTGTTTGACTCGGTGGAGTACGCCACGATCAGCCGTCGTTCCATCGAGCTGGTCGCGTTCGCCACGCAACAGGTCGACCCTGCTTCTGAAATCTACGTGCTTTGCGGACGACGGACCGCGGAGGGGGTCACGCTCGCCAAGCAGCGCAGCAAGATCGCAGGCCAGCCCGGCACAGTGCATGGGAACGGCTCGCAACAGCATATGGGAAAGGCGTGGATGGAGAGGGAATTCCGCCATGCGTTTGCCGTGCGGGGTGATCCGGCCTGTGGCATCCAAAGCGCCCAGGCGAATCAACAGGTCCTTGCCTTGCGCCACCGGGCCGGCAGGCGGCGGACTCAACCAGGACAATTCCGACGGATCGGCTGTCCCCCACTGAGCCAGGTCCAACAGGAGTGGTGCCAGGTCGGCATTGAGGATCTCCGGCGGACGTCGAGGAGCGAGCGCCGCCTGTTCTTTCTCCGTCCAGAGCCGATAACAGATGCCTGGTTCCACACGGCCCGCTCGCCCCCGACGCTGTTCAGCGGAATCGTGCGTGATCCGGATCGTCTCCAATCGGGTGAGCCCGGAACGCGGGTCAAATCGCGGTACGCGGAGCAGGCCGGCGTCGATCACAATGCGGATGCCGTCAATCGTTAAACTGGTTTCCGCAATCGATGTGGCTAACACCACCTTTCTCGTGCCGGGCGGGGCCGGCGCAATCGCGGCATCCTGTGTCTGGAGGGGCAAATCGCCGTGGAGGGGCATGATGTGAACGGTCGGTCCCAGGCTGGCATCGCGCAACATCCGTTCGACGCCGCGGATCTCTGCCATGCCGGGCAAAAACACGAGCACGCTGCCCTGGTTACGGACCAGCGCGCGTCGGATGGTGTGTGTAACGGCCGTGTCGAGCCGACCGGTCAGAGATTGATCGAGATAACAGGTGTCGACGGGAAACATGCGGCCCTCGCACCGGATTATCGGAGCCTGTCCCAACAATTCGCCGACCGGTCCGCAATCCAATGTGGCGGACATGACGAGGAGGCGGAGGTCCGGACGGAACAGCTTCTGGGTTTCGAGGGCGAGGGCCAAGCCCGTGTCGGCTTGCAGGCTGCGCTCATGGAATTCATCGAAAATCACGGCTGCGTAGGCAGCCAGCTCCGGATCGTGCTGAAGCATCCTGGTCAAAATGCCGTCAGTGACCACCTCGATTCGTGTCGAAGGGCCCACCTTTGTATCGAGCCGCATACGATAGCCAACGGTTGCGCCGACGGATTCTTGGAGCGTGTCCGCCATACGGTGAGCGGCGGCCCTGGCCGCCAGCCGGCGAGGTTCGAGCAGGAGCACGTTTCTGCCCTGGACCCACGATTGGTCGACGAGCGCCAACGGCACGCGCGTCGTTTTTCCGGCGCCGGGTGGGGCGGTGAGGAGGGCGTTGCGTCCGTTTGCAAGCGCATCGCGCAACGCGGGCAACACATCTTCTATTGGCAGGCGGGACATGGTAGGGTTCGCTGTCACGGACGGACTGTAACAGACTTGCGACTGTGGCACCAAGGAGAAGGAGTGCGCCAGCCATGTATCAATGGACGAAGGATAAACCGACCGAGCCCGGCTGGTACTGGTTTCGTGGGGAGGCGCATGAGGCCGATCCGTTCATCGTACAGGTGGACACGGTCGGCCAATTTCAGTGGCCGGATGGAGGGTTTCAAGAAGTGACGCTGACCAAAGGAGAGTGGGCCGGTCCGATCAAAGAGCCGGAGGAATAGCCGAGGCCGATTGATTCATCCTTCCGTATTCAACGTGATGAACTGCTGCTTCAAGAGTTGTACGCGCGTGAGATAGGTTCGTACATCGTGGTCTCCACACCGCTGGTGGGATGTAAGACGGAAGCGACGTGAAACAAAATCATGGCCTGCTCTGGCGCCACAGAGGTGAATCACGGCGGCGAGGTTGTGCTTCTGTTGAGGCGTGGCCTGCGGCCGCGTGGCGAGCTCTAGCGTGACACGGTGGTCGAGCAGGGCGGCAGTCATCTCAATGGCATGGCTTGGAATCACACGGCTATAGAGGCTGTTGAACCAACAGGAATGGCGGTCATGCCAAGGGCCGTCTTCCGCCACATGATGGTCGTGTATACAGTATCGTCTCGCTGTGTGGAACGTCGCATCAGTGAGCTGAAACATTCCCACGGCGGTGGAAGCCGGTTGATACCAGGCGAAGGGATTCACGCTCCATTTCCAGCGCCAGTAGGTCCGGGCCACAGGATTGCCGTTGCCTTCCACCTGGGCAAGCGCAGCGAGTAATTCCGGCGTGATGACCGGCGTGGCGTGTTCGCGGAACAGATGGCCATACTCCTGCCAGCTTTCAGTCAGACTCTTATCCAGCGACCGATCCAGCGCGAACAACACCTCGGTTGGTTTGGTGATGGCGTGAAAGATCCAGTTAACGCTCAGGAACAGAAGCAGGACCACAAGGGAGCTGATAAAGACTCTCGTAGCCAGAGGGGTTTGTGAGACAGCATGGGAAACGGTACCCGCCTCTCGCCATCTCCGACGGGCGAACCGCTGAACGGCCTTCAGCCTGGGCCACGGGCGCGATCGACGGCGAACGCGTTGCCCCGCACGGCGATTGGAACGAGCAGCCATGCTGATACTATATCGTAGTCGGCGCTGGATGCGGATGGGGGGACGGAGCTCTCACCGGGGCGGGACTTGCTGATCGAGCTGCATGCGTTGAGAGGGATCTTGATATTTCCCTCGCCAACTTCTGGCTTGATATTGTGCTTGTGCGATTTGACCGGGAGTCATGTTCTGGGCCAGCCGATTTCGCCGTTTGACGCCGTCCTCGTTACCGTAGGCTCCCGCCAGGTTATACCACTGATGCGCCTGTACCGAGTCTTTCGGCACACCGCGTCCCGCATCCGACAGGAGACAGAGCCGGTAGAAAGCCTCCGAGTGCTGCTGGATGGCCGCCATGCGATACCAGCGGACCGCT